>JBKOVT010000291.1:0-4957 GCA_046724035.1 Pseudomonadota bacterium
GCGAATAGTTGAAGCCGATCAGGGGGAGGCTCGTCGCCGCCGCGATCGTCGAGAAATGCGCCAGCGCCATCTCCGGCCGTAATTGCCCGCCCATGCTCATGCTTTGCGGCGGAAAGACGAGGAGCGCCGCCGCGCCGTCAGTCTCGGCATGCCGGGCGATGCGCGCCGCCTCCAAACTCCCGTCGGCATAGATTCCGGCGATGATCGGCAGCCTGTCGCCGAGTTCGTCCATCGTGAGCCGCATGACCTCGCGCTGCTCGTCGAGGTTCAGCGCGTGCACCTCGCAGGAATGGCCGTTGACGGTCAATGCCGAAACGCCCGGGACAGCGGCGAGATCGCGCAGGTGCTTCCGATAGGCGCCGGCGTCGATCGAGAAGTCGGGTTTGAACGGCAGCAATACGGCGGGGATGACACCCTGCGGCAGCCAATCCTTGAAGCGGGTCATCGGCAGCCTCCTCCTCGCCCATTCAAACGTGGATGGCCGCAGGATAGCACAGCCCGACAAAACACTGTGCCCTTAGCCCAACGGGATTGCTTCGCTTCGCTCGCAATGACGACACATAGGTTGTCACTGCGAGGAGCGGGGGACGAAGCAATCCCGATCCGGCTATGCGCGCGCCAGAAACCGATCCCTAACGCGGCTGGCGGGCGGCGGCGGGTTCGGCGGCGGCGCTCCGGCCACGGCCGAAAAAGGCGCGCTGCTTCTCATGCCACGCGGCGCGCTCGGCGGGATCGACAACGCCGTCATGGTTGGCGTCCATTTGCTCGAACCGCTCGCGAAAGCGGCGGTCGCGCTCCGCCTCGCCAAGCCCAGCAAACCAGTCGTAGTACGCCTTCGTCTGTTCGAGCCGGGTGCGCTGGCGCGGCTGCAAATCGGCGGCGGCCAGCTGCGCCGCGAGTTGGGTTTGGCGGCGCTCGATAAAGCGCAGCCGCCATTCGCGATACTGGTCGAAGGTGATCTTGTCCTCGCTCGCGGCCGGAAGAGCGGCGGCGGTTTCCGCCGGTGCTGCCGGTTGGGCGGCGTGGCTCATGCTCACAGGACCGGTCAGCCAAAGGCCGGCGGCGATGGCGGTGGAAGCGGCGAAAAGCACTGGTTTCATGGGGGTCTCTCCCGGGCGGGTCCAATTCGGTCCCGAGAACAAACCATGAAAACGGGTCCAGCGTCAACAACAATGTTCATGTTTTATTCTATCTTGTGCGAAAACCTGCCCGGCCTTGCGCCGGCCCGAGGCGCATGGCACAAGCGCCATCGAAGGCGGCCCTTGGGGGAGGGCAAACGGCGATGCCCGATTTTGCGATCGAGCGCGGTTGCGCGGGAGTGGTGTGCGGCGTTGACGAGGCCGGGCGCGGCCCGCTGGCGGGGCCGGTCGTCGCCGCCGCGGTGATCCTCGACCGGCAGCGCTTTCGCGGCATGGTGCGCCGCGAACTCGACGACTCGAAGGTGTTGAGCCGCGAGGCGCGCGAGGCCTGCTTCGACGCCCTATTGCGTTGTGCCAAGATCGGCGTCGGCGCGGCCAGCACCCGCGAGATCGACCATATCAACATCCTGCGCGCGAGCCTTGTCGCCATGCGCCGCGCCGTCGCCGCGCTGGGGTTGGTGCCCGACATCGCGCTGGTCGATGGCAATGTCGCGCCCGCCCTGCCCTGCCCGGTCAAGACGGTCGTGAAAGGCGACGCGCTCAGCTTCTCGATCGCCGCCGCTTCGGTCATTGCCAAGGTGACGCGCGACAAAGCGATGCGCGCCCTGGCCGGCCGCTACCCCGGCTATGGCTGGGAGACCAATGTCGGGTATTCGACCGCCGCGCATTTCGACGGCATCGGCCGATTGGGGGTGACGCCGCATCACCGCCGCTCCTTCGAGCCGGTGCGCCTCGCCCTCGCCGGGACGGTCGATTTGCTGAGCTTGCTCGAAGCCCCGCCGCTCGCCGCCGCGGACGACTAAGGCAAAACCGCCGATAACAGCGCCGGAATTGACGGATTCCGCGGCTGCGCCCACATTGCGCGCCATGGTTGAAGCCGCGCGGTTGCCGCTCGACGACATCATCACCGGGGATTGCCTCGCGGCGATGGCAGCCCTGCCGGCCGCCTCGGTCGACCTCGTCTTCGCCGACCCGCCCTACAACCTCCAGCTCAGCGGCGATTTGCACCGGCCGAACAACAGCCGGGTCGATGGCGTCGAGGCGGATTGGGACAAGTTTGCCGATTTCGCCGCCTATGACCATTTCACGCGGGGCTGGCTCGGCGAATGCCGGCGGCTCCTGAAGCCAAGCGGCGCGCTTTGGGTCATCGGCACCTATCACAACATCTTCCGCATCGGCTCGGTGCTACAGGATCTCGGTTTTTGGGTGCTCAACGACATCGTCTGGCGCAAGACCAACCCGATGCCGAATTTTCGCGGCCGCCGCTTTACCAACGCGCATGAGACCTTGTTGTGGTGTGCCACCTCCCGCGAGGGGCGCTACACCTTCAATTACGACTCGATGAAGGCGCTCAACGACGATTTACAGATGCGCAGCGATTGGCTGATCCCGCTATGCGGCGGGCCGGAGCGCCTGCGCGATGGCGACGGCAAAAAGGCGCATCCGACGCAAAAGCCCGAGGCGCTGCTGCACCGCGTGCTGCTCGCCTCGACGCGGCCGGGCGACATTGTGCTCGACCCGTTTTTTGGCACCGGCACGACCGGGGCCGTCGCCAAGCGGCTTGGCCGCCGCTTTGTCGGGATCGAGCGTGACCCGGCCTACGCGGTGGTGGCGCGCCGGCGCATCGCCGAAGTGAGCCCGGCGGCAAGCGAGGCGCTGGCGCTCGAATCGAAGCGCGAGGCGCCGCGCATCCCGTTCGGCAACCTCATCGAGCGGGGCCTCATCCGTCCGGGCGAAGTCTTGTTCGACCAGACGCGCCGGCATCAGGCGCGGGTGCGGGCCGATGGCAGCCTGATCTCGGCCGAGCACCGCGGCTCGATCCATGCGGTGGGGGCCCTGGTGCAGGGGGCACCCGCCTGTAACGGCTGGGCCTTCTGGTATGTCCAGCGCAACGGGCAGCCCTTGCCGATCGACAGCCTGCGCCAGCTTGTGCGGACGGAGTTGAGCCCCCTGTAGACCGACCGACAGGGCCATTAACCGCCCCTTAACCACATTCCCGGCGAATCGGCTTCAAATTGACCTAGCGCAACGCATATCGCGCGCAGGCTTAACTACGAATAAACCTAAGGGCGGGTAGAATTCGTTGACGGAGCGCGTCATCATTTCTACTAAAATACGCGTGAAAGTTGCCCGAGCGGCGTGACTAGGGGATGGGGCGTCGTCCGGTAGGAATGTTCAGGGGAAATGGAGCAAGGACGTTGAAGGTCAAAACTCTCGCACTTTGCCTCCCTTTGTTGGTTCTCGTAGGGTGCACCAATGGGGATCCGGGGCCGATTGCTCAGCAGCCGCGAGTTCCGGCGCGTTCGCAAGGCGTCGATCTGGCGACCGATGCCGGGCGCGTCGCGCCCTATATCAAGAGCAATGGGCTCGACTTTGTCGCCCGCTACTACCGCACGCCGGGCTCGCGCTGGCCGGCGTTGAGCGCGAATGAGGCGAGGGAGTTGTCGGCGCTCGGATTGAATGTCGTCGCGGTCTTCGAGTCGCACTCGCACCGCCGCGATTATTTCAGCTATGCGCGCGGCTATTGGGATGCCCTGCAGGCGGCGCAGCAGGCGAAGACGGTCGGTCAGCCGCCCGGCAGCGCGATCTATTTCGCGGTCGATTTCGACGCGCGCGGCGCCGACATCGTCCCGATCGACCAGTATTTCCGCGGCATCACGAACGGGCTCGCGGCGGCGGGCAGCGGCCGGCCGGATTACAAGGTCGGCGTCTATGGTTCGGGCGCGGTCTGCGAATCTCTGAAAGGACGCGGGCTCGCGCAATATGCCTGGCTGACGAACTCGACGGCCTGGGCCGGCACGATGAATTATGCCGATTGGAACATCCGGCAGGGCAGGCCCTACGCGACCCTCGGCTTCATCAATCACGACTCCAACGAAGCGCGTGACGATTACGGCGGCTTCCGTCTCGCCGGCATGTGAGCTTCCCTTCCGCGCTGTGTTATTGCTCCCGCGAGGGATCGCAATAACGCAGCGCCGGGGGTTCTTTGTCCTACGACCCGAATAATGTTTTCGCCCGCATCCTTCGCGGCGAACTGCCCTGCCGCAAGGTCTATGAGGATGCGCACGTCCTCGCCTTTCATGACATCCGGCCGCAAGCGCCGACCCATATCGTCCTGATCCCGAAAGGCGAATACGTCTCGGTCGACGATTTCTCGGAGAGAGCGTCGGACGCCGAGCTCACTGCCTTTATCCGCGCAATCGGCCAAATAGCGCGGCAGGAGGGCGTCAGCGAGGGCGGGTACCGCGTCCTGGCGAACCACGGCGCGGCGGCGCACCAGGAGGTGCCGCACTTCCACCTGCACCTGTTTGGCGGCCGCGATCTCGGACCGATGCTGCGCCGCCCGCGCTAGCCTGAAAAGAAACGGGCCGGGTTGAAGCCCGGCCCGCGATTGGGAGCAACCAGCCGCTCAGGGCTGGTCGGGCACGAGCGGCGGCGGGCCGCCGACCTCGTCCCAGATCTTCACGTGATGGTACGGCTCGCGCAGGAAGCTGAGGCTGACCACGACCCCGATCGCCGCAATCCCCATCGGATAGAACAGACCGCCCAGCGCGATGCCGGTCAATGCCGCGATCGAGGCGCCGGCGGCCGGCACGAGCCCCCCGAAGACGCCGTTGCCGACGTGATAGGGCAGCGACATCGAGGTGTATCGGATCCGGGCCGGGAACAGCTCGACCAGGAAGGCGGCGATCGGCCCATATACCATCGTCACCAGGATGACCATGTAGAAGACGAGGATCGTCAGGATGACCGGATTGTCCTTGAAGGTGCCGAGCCAGGTGAACACCGGCCAATAGCTGATCACCGCCAGCGCGAAG
>JBKOVT010000043.1:0-5250 GCA_046724035.1 Pseudomonadota bacterium
CATCGCCGGACCCTTGGACTATCTGGCCGAGTATCGCGGCGGGCAGGCGATCGAGCGTGCCGGCGGGCATCTCGGCGCGACCGCACTGTCGATCGACAACATGGCGGCAAAAGGCATGCAGGGCCGCGGCGTCATGATCGACCTCGAAGCGCATTTCGGCCGAGGCGAGAAATATGTTGGCTATGACGAACTGATGCGGGTCATGGAGGCGGACAAGGTGGAGATCGAGGAGGGCGACCTCGTCTGTCTGCGCACCGGCTACGACCGCGTCATCCTCGGCATGAACAAAAATCCCGATCCGGCGGTGTTGCAGGCCAATCCCGGCGCCGGGCTCGACGGCCGCGACGAGCGCCTCCTCAACTGGATCACCAAATCCGGGCTTGTCGCGCTCATTTCCGACAACGTCGCGGTCGAGGCGCATCCCTCGCGCCCCTGCACCGAGGATCATTGTGCGTCACTGCCCTTGCACGCGCATTGCCTCTTCAAGCTCGGGGTCTATCTCGGCGAGATCTGGCTGTTATCGGATTTGGCCGATTGGCTTCGCGCGCATGGCCGCTCGCGATTTCTATTGACCGCGCCGCCCTTGCGCCTCCCTGGGGCCGTCGGCTCCCCCGCTAATGCCGTTGCCACGGTATGAGGGGCCGATGATGAACCGCGCAAGCGGCGGAACGACCAGCCTTAGCCTCGCCCTCCCATTACAGATGTTCGCTGGGCTGGTGATCGGCCTTGTGCTCGCGCTGGTCTGGCCGGCGTTTGCCGCGTCGTTGCAGCCGATCGGCACCGCCTTCGTCGAAGCGATCAGGATGATCATCATCCCGCTGGTCGTCGCTTCGGTGACGCTCGGCACCTACAAGATGGGACGCGACATCCGCCAGCTCGGCCGGGTCGCCGCGATCAGCTTCGGCTGGTTTTATTTCGCCACCTTCTGCGCGATTGTCATCGCGCTGGTGCTGGACGGGATCTTTCATCCCGGCGTCGGTGTCGGGCTCGTGCCGACCGGCAAGATCCCGCCCAATCTGGCGGTTTCAATCGATTGGGTGAAGTTTCTCCTCGACCTGATCCCGTCCAATATCATCGCGGTAATGGCGGCGCAGAAACTGCTGCCGACCCTGGTTTTTTCGGTACTGTTCGGGGTTGCGCTGGCCGGAATCGGGCCTCAGGCCAAGCCGGTTGTCGATCTGCTCGAAGCGATCATGGCGGCGATGTTCCGCCTGACGCGCTGGATCGTCGCGCTGTCCCCGCTCGCCATCCTGGCGATCATGGCGTTTTTGTTCGCGACCCAAGGCCTCGCTGCCGTGCTCGGCCTCGCGAAACTGATCGGTCTGATGTATGTCGGTCTCGCCATCGAGATCGTGATCTTCTGCGTGATGCTGAAGGGGTTGGGCGACCGGCCGCTTCACGTCTTCCGCCGCATCTTGGAGCCCTTGCTGCTGGCGTTCACGACCCGCTCGTCGGAAGTGACGTTGCCGGTGCATATGAAAATCCTGCAGGAAATGGGGATCCCCAACAAAATCGTCTCCGTGGTCCTGCCGCTCGGCTACAGCTTCAATCAGGATGGCTCAATCCTTTATCAGGCGCTCGCGGTTACCTTTATGGCCGAGGCCTACAATGTCGTGCTCGGCTGGCCGGAGCTGGCGACGATTTTGATTACCGTGCTGATTGCGAGCAAAGGCGGGGCCAATATTCCGTCGGGCTCGCTGGTGATCCTCGCAACGGTGTTGACCGCGATCGGCCTTCCAGTCGAGGCGATCGCGTTGGTCGCTGGGGTCGACGCCTTCATGGATATGGGTCGCACCGCGGTGAATGTGCTCGGCAACACGGTTGCCACCAAGCTGGTCGCCCGTTTCGGCGGCCGTGCCGCGATGGAAGAGGATCCGCCGCTGTCCGCCGAACGCGCGGCCTGACGCGGAAGCGATGCGCGGCCTTCTCGGTATCGCGGTGTTGCTGCTGCTCGCCTGGGGCTTGAGCGAAGATCGGTTTCGCGTGGCCTGGCGGGTCGTCGTCACGGGCGTCTTGTTGCAATTCGCCCTCGCCCTTTTGTTCCTCAAATTTCCGCCGGCGACGGCCGTGTTTCTCGTGCTGAACCGGGCGGTCGAGGCCTTGCAGAAGGCAACCGAGGCCGGCACCGGTTTTGTCTTTGGCTATCTCGGCGGCGCCGAATTGCCCTTTACCGAAACCAAGCCCGGCCAAAGCTTCATCTTCGCGTTTCGCGCGCTGCCGATGGTGCTCGTCGTCAGCGCGCTCGCGACGCTCTTGTTTTATTGGGGCGTCCTGCAGCGCATCGTGCAGGCCTTCGCCTGGGTGCTCCGGCGCACGGTCGGCGTCGGCGGGCCATTAGGCCTCGGCGCGGCAGTGCACATCTTTGTCGGTCATATCGAGGCGCCGCTGCTGATCCGCCCCTATCTGTTGCGGATGACGCGCGGCGAGTTGTTTGCGCTGATGAGCTGCGGCATGGCCGGGATCGCCGGCACGGTGATGGTGCTGTATGCCTCGCTGCTCGGCCCCGTCATTCCGGACGCGCTCGGCAATATCCTGATGGCGGCGGTCATCAGCACGCCCGCGGCGCTCGCGATCGCCGCGCTGATGGTGCCGTTTCGCCCCGACCCGGCCGCGGCGGCGGAATTGGCGATCGACGACCCGCCGGTCAGCTCGATGGATGCCATTGCCAAGGGCACCCGCGACGGCATCGTGTTTTTGCTCAATATCGTCGCGAGCCTCGTCGTCATGGTGGCGCTGGTCAGTGTCGTCAACAGCCTGCTCGGGCTGCTGCCGGCGGTCGAGGGCGACCCGATCACATTGCAGCGCCTCTTCGCCTATATGTTCCAGCCCGTCATGTGGCTGATCGGCATCCCCGGCGAGGACACCGCCGCGGCCGCGACATTGATGGGCACCAAGACCGTCCTCAACGAGTTCATCGCCTATGTTGATCTGGCGCATCTGCCGCCCGAGGCGATGAGCCAGCGTGCGCGGCTCATCATGACCTATGCGATGTGCGGCTTCGCCAATTTCGGCAGCCTCGGCATCCTGATCGGCGGCATGGGCGCGATGGTGCCGGAGCGTCGCGCCGAGATCGTCTCGCTCGGGCTGCGCTCGATCCTGTCGGGAACGATCGCCACCTGCATGAGCGGCGCCGTCGTGAGCCTGTTGTGAGGCGTTGAGAATGCAGGGCGGCATGCCGCGGCCCAACGCGGCGATCTATTACGCGCTCGACGCTTACGACACGAGCCGGCCGCATCTGATGGGCCGGCATTCCGCCGGCGAGGGCTTTCTGCGCGGCTTTGTGCGGCACGGCGGCGCAGACCGGCTCTATTGCTATGCGCGGCATGCCGGGGACGCGCGGGATTTCGCGAAGCGCGTGCAAGGATATGGCGCGACGGTGCCGATCACCTGGCTCCCGTTCGCCGATCCCCAGCGGCTGGCGGAGCCCGGTTGCCTGTTCTATCCGACCGTCGGGGTCGACGAATTGGCTTGGCGACGCCGCCGGCATGACCAGCGCGCCTACAGCGTGGTCGGCATCACGCACACGATCGTCAGCGGCGCTGTCATGGAGGTCATCGCCAATTGGCTGATCGCGCCGGTGCAGCCCTGGGACGCGGTCATCTGCACGAGCAAGGCGGTGCGCGACGCGGTCGAGACGGTCATCGAAGCCCAAACGGCATATCTGGGTGCTCGGCTGGGCCCGGTGCGTCCGAGCCTGCCGCAATTGCCGGTGATCCCGCTCGGCGTCGATTGCGACTCCTATCGGACGGACCCGGCAATGCGAGCGGCGTGGCGGCAGCGGCTCGGCATTGGCGACGCGGACGTCGCCGTGCTGTTTCTCGGCCGCCTCAGCTTTCACGGCAAGGCGCATCCCGTGCCGATGTATCGCGGCCTGCAGCAGGCGCTGTCGCGCCAGCCGTTGCCGGTCGGCGCCAGGCTGCATCTGATTCAAGCGGGATGGTTCGCCAACGATGCGATCGAGCGCGCCTTCCGCGACGGGGCCAAGGTGCATTGCCCCGATGTCGTGTGCCATTTTCTCGACGGCCGCGAAGCGGATGTGCGCAACGGCATCTGGCAGGCGGCCGATATCTACACCTCGCTTTCGGACAATCTGCAGGAGACCTTCGGGTTGAGCCCGATCGAGGGTATGGCGGCCGGGCTGCCGGCCGTCGTCAGCGACTGGAACGGCTATCGCGATACGGTGCGCGACGGCATCGACGGGTTTCGCGTGCCGACCTTGATGCCGCCCGGGCCGTACGGGATGGAGCTTGCCGACCGCTACGATCTCGAGATCGACAATTACGACCGCTTTATCGGTTTTTCGAGCCAGCTGATCTCGGTGGACGCCGGTGCGGCGGCCGCGGCTTATGCGACACTGATCGGCGATCCCGAGTTGCGGCGGCGCATGGGCGCGGCGGCGGCGGCGCAAGCGCGTGCTGCCTTCGACTGGCGGGTCGTTGTCGCGCAGACCCAGGAATTATGGGCCGATCTCGCCGACCGGCGCCGCCTGTTGCGGGAAATCGCGCCATTGCCCGACCGCAAACCGGAGACCGTCGCGCTGGCGCATCTGCCGCGCCCAGATCCGTTTCGCGTGTTCGCCGGATACACGACGGCGATGCTGCAGCCGGATTCAGTCGTATCGCTGACACCGGGGACGACGCCCGAGACCATCGCGGCGCGCCTCAAATCGCCGCTTTCGGATTTCGCGATGCAGATCCTGCCGGAGCTCGCCGATATGCAGGCCGCGTACCGGCATCTCGCCGCCTCCGGCAAATTGAAGGCCGCGGAATTGGCGGAGCTTGTCGCGCCAGGGCGCAGCGAGCGGCTCTATCGCGGCCTTGTCTGGATGGCGAAGATGGATCTCGTGCGGATCGCCCCTCCCGCGGCGGGCACGTCCTCGACCCGAGGCGCTTCGTAGCGCCGCTGCTCTCTAGCCGCATTTAGGTCCCGGCGCAGGCCGGGACCCATTTGTCGGCGCTGGTGCCGTGGGTTAATGGGTCCCGGCCTTCGCCGGGACCTACTGAGTGCTCTCACGCAACTTCAATGACAAGCTTCGATGCGCGGGCACGGACCTCGTCCGGCCAACGCGCGGGGCGGCGCGCGTCGAGGTCGAGATTGACGCCGTATTGCCCAAGCCGCGCGATCTCCCTGCCGCTGCGCGGATCGCTCATGACATGGACGAGGCGCAGCGACGAATTGCCGAGATGCGCGATGCCCGTCTCGACGAAATAGGGATCGTCGACCCCTAGCGCGCCCTCGATCCGCAACGCG
>JBKOVT010000123.1:0-15486 GCA_046724035.1 Pseudomonadota bacterium
GCTCGAGAAATATGGGCCCCCGATCTATGTGCGGCACGAGATCGTGCATAACCGGCACGTCGTCGAGCGGCTGCGCGCCAAAGGGGCGCAGTTTGTCGACGAGATCGATGAGGTCCCGCCGGGCTCGGTGACGATCTTCAGTGCGCATGGTGTGGCCAGCGAAATCGAGCGGCGGGCAGGCGAGCGCGGTCTCCCCGTCATCGATGCGACCTGCCCGCTCGTCTCCAAGGTGCATATCGAGGGCCAGCGATACGCCAATCAGGGACGCGAAATTATCCTGATCGGCCATGCCGGCCATCCCGAGATCGAGGGCACGATGGGCCGCATCACCGGCCGAGTGCATCTCATCTCGCGGCCCGAGGAGGTCGCCAAGCTCAACGTCGCCGACCCGGACAAGCTCGCCTTTATCACCCAGACGACGCTGAGCGTCGACGACACGCGGGCCGTTATCGAAGCGCTGAAGGCGCGTTTCCCCTCGATCGTGGGGCCCGATACCAAGGATATCTGTTATGCGACGCAAAACCGCCAGCGGGCGGCGCGCGAATTGGCAAGGATTGTCGATGTCGTGCTCGTCGTCGGCGCGCCCAACAGCTCCAACTCCAACCGTCTGCGCGAAATCGCGGCGGAATGCGGTGTGCCGAGTTACCTGATCGAGGACGCCCGCGCACTCGACCCGCGCTGGCTCGAAGGTGTGTCGTCGGTCGGCATCACGGCCGGCGCCTCCGCGCCCGAGGAGCTGGTGGAAGAACTGATCGAGCGCCTTCGCGAGATGACCGGCACCGAGGTCGAGATCCTGCCGGGTATCACCGAGAACGTCCGCTTCCGCATGCCGTCACAGCTTACCGACGGCACCTCCCGCAGCTGACGCGCAGCTTTCACAAGGAACCGCCGTGGCTATTCCCCTGCAACAAAAAATCCGGGTTGGCGCCTATGTTCTGGGGCAGCACCTACGTGGCGTGAAGCGCTACCCGCTTGTCCTGATGCTTGAGCCGCTGTTCCGCTGCAACCTCGCCTGCGCCGGCTGCGGCAAAATCGATTATCCCGATCCGATCCTCAATCAGCGCTTGAGCGTTGCCGAGTGCCTCGAAGCGGTCGACGAGTGCGGCGCGCCCGTGGTCGTCATCGCGGGGGGCGAACCGCTGCTGCACCGCGAAATCGATGAGATCGTTGAGGGCATCCTCGCCCGCAAGAAGTTTGTCTATCTGTGCACAAACGCGCTCTTGCTCGAAAAGAAGATCGACCAGTTTAAGCCGAACCCGTTCTTCGCCTGGACGGTCCATCTCGACGGCGACCGCGAGGATCACGACCGCTCGGTCTGCCAGCCTGGCGTCTACGACCGTGCGGTCGAGGCGATCCGGTTTGCCAAAGAACGCGGGTTCCGCGTCAACATTAACGCGACCCTCTTCGACACCGCCGAGCCGGAGCGGATCGCGCGCTTCTTCGACGCGGTGACGGAGATGGGCATCGACGGCATCACCGTCTCGCCAGGCTACGCTTATGAGCGGGCGCCTGATCAGGCCCACTTCCTCAGCCGCCGCCGTACGAAGGAGCTGTTCCGCGAAATCTTCAAGCGCCAGAACGGCAAGCGCTGGTCGTTCAATCAGTCGAGCCTGTTCCTCGATTTCCTCGCCGGCAATCAAAGCTATCGCTGCACGCCTTGGGGCAATCCGACGCGCAATTATTTCGGCTGGCAGCGTCCCTGCTACCTGCTCGGCGAGGGCTATACGAAGAGCTTCAAGGAGCTGATGGAGGAAACGGACTGGGATTCCTACGGCACCGGCAATTACGAGAAATGCGCCCAATGCATGGTGCACAGCGGCTATGAAGCGACGGCCGTGGTCGATTCGGTGCACAACCCGCTCAAAGCCGCGATGGTCAGTTTACGGGGCGTGCGCACCACCGGAGATATGGCTCCGGAAATTCCGCTCGACCGGCAGCGGCCGGCTGAATACGTCTTCTCCCGTCACGTCGAAGAGGCGATGGCGCGCCTGGACCGCGGCTCAGATCGAAGCAAACGCGAGCCGCAGCGCGCGGGCGGGGCCGGCTAGCGCGCTCAGAGCTTGGTGGGTCTCGCGCGCGAGACCAAAGAGCGAGGCAATCTGGCGAGGCCGGCGCAGCACTTCGGCAGCGACGCGGATTATCGCGGGGGTGCCGTTCTCAGCCAGTGGAATCAACGCTGCGGGCGGCAATTCCCGCGTCGACGGATCGGCGATCGTGCGCAAAACCAGGAACGGGATGCCGGCCGCTTCGGCGGCGCGCGCAACGATCGCGCTTTCGAGATCGACGGCGACGGCGCCGGTGTCGCGCCAAGCGCGTGTCTTGTCATCTTCGGTCGCTAGAATTGCACGGGAACCGAGCACCGCTCCTTCGAGCGCGCCGATTCGTCCCCCCAGACCTCGGATTTGCTGCTGAAACCGCTCGTTCGGGCGCCAGTGATGGTCATCGCCGATGACCTCGGCCGAGAGGATCACATGACCCGGTTTGAGATACGGTGAGAGGCCGCCCGCAACGCCGAAGCTGACGAGACATTTGGCATCGCGCGCCGCGTCCTTGACGAGCGCCGTTGTGCGCTCGGGATCCCCCGCGCCAACAATGACCTGAAACCCGGCCGCTCTGGCAACCCTCGCCTCCGCCGCAAGGCCGGAGGTGCAGAGCACCGGTGTCAAAATGCGCATTCAGTCCCCTTCGCTGCGAAAACCGGCATGAGCATTCGGAATGACACAACCCGCGATTTCGCCCCACACCCCCCGTGTGCGGGACACGGCAGGCTATCCAGGCTTATGCATACCGCAGCAGCAATCGGCTATCCAGCGTCGCACTTTCCCTACGCGACCCCGCGGCAATTGGCTACAAAAAAATCGCCGCGGCGCCTTGCCGGAGCCGCACTTTCCGGGCCGTTGTTGCAGATCAGCCTGAACCGCGCCGGATCAGCCGGAAGGGCGGTGGGCTGTCCGGCTGCAGCGTGACCAATCCTACCGGGTGTACCATCCGGCGCGGCGCCATCTCGATTCGGAAAGCCCGCACGAGGCTGGCGGTGACGAGCACGAGCTCGGTCAGCGCAAACGGCGCGCCGACGCAGATACGCGGGCCCGCGCCGAACGGCATATAGGCGAAGCGCGGCGGCAGGACCGAATCGGGCATGAAACGCGACGGATCGAACCGCTCGGGCGCCGGCCAGAAGCGCCGGTGCCGGTGCAGAATCCACGGCGCGATCAGGACGAGCGATCCCTTGCGTACCGGGACACCGTCCGCATCATCGTCATCGAGCGCCTGCCGCACAATGACAAAGGCTGGCGGATAGAGTCGCAGCGACTCGTCGATAACGGCACGGGTGCGCACCAGTTGCGGCAGGAGTTCGGCAGCGTTCTCTGGCTTAAGGCCGAGGGGAGAAATCTCGGCCGCAAGCCGCTCCTGCTCCTCCGGATGCCGGGCTAGCAGGTACATCGTCCAGAACAGGGCCGCCGCGGTCGTCTCGTGCCCCGCCACGACAATTGTCGCGATCTGGTCGCCAAGGCGCTCGGCGGCAAGCGCCGGTGAGGTTCCGGGATCGGCCGCGGCGAGAATGTCGAAGAGGTCGCGGGGCCCGGCGCTCGGTCGCGCGGCGCGGTCGGCGATGATGCCGTCGATGAGGCGCCGCCAGCGCCGGCGGAAGCGGGCGCGGGCGAGATCGGCCGGGGCCGGAATGCCGAGCGGCAGCAGGAAATCGACGAGGCTCGGCCGGCCGAGCCGCGCCGCATAGCGCAGGATCAGCTCGCGCAGTTCGGGGCCGTATTGCCGCATATCCAGCGAGAACATCGCGCCGCCGATGATCTCCAGCGCGAGCCGCTGGAAAACCGGCACCAGATTGACCGGCCTGTCGATCGCAACAAGATCGCAGGCCAAGCGATCGGCCATCGCGACGACCTGCCGCGCCAGGACATGGACTTGCCGTGGCGCAAAGGCAGGCGCGACCGACCGCCGCTGCTGACGCCAATCCTCACCGGCGCTGAGGAACAGTCCGCGCCCGAACATCGGCCGCAAGACACGCTCCGCGGTCGGGCTGCGCCGGTAATTCTGCGCGTTGTCGATCAGCACATGGCGGATCGCCTGGGGCCGCTGCAGCAGGATGTGCTCGTGGCCGAAGAAGCGCTGGACAACCACATCCTTGCTGAACGCCTCGTCGGGGAACGCCGCCAGGGCATTGCCCCGCAGTGCGCCCGACACGAGCCGCCATGACAGATCTCCGCCACTTACCGAAGGAGCACGCCGAGGAAGGCTAAGCGTCTGCATACCGGTACTACTCTGTTGGCGCCCTACAAGGCGCCAAAGCTCCCAGCTTTCTCGCGGCTTAATGCGAGCAGCTCACAGGGTCTACGCGGGAAATTTGGCCGGGTTCCGCCCGGCCGGAGGGTCAGGCCGGCTACAGCCCGAACGCGACCCGCCGCGAATTGGCGAGTGATAACCGCCGGTAGCGGGCCAAGGCGAAGAGCGGGAAGAACGCGCGATAACCGTGGTAGCGCAGGTAAAAGACGCGCGGAAAACCGACCGCGGTGTACCACGGCTCGTCCCAATTCCCGTCCCGGTCCTGGTTCTCGATCAAATAGGCGATGCCGCGCGATACCGCTGGGTGCGCGACCTCGCCGGCCGCCATCAGCGCGAGCAAGGCCCAGGCGGTTTGCGAGGCGGTGCTGTAGGGGGCCTCGCCATGCGGCTTGTCCGGCCAGTAGCTCTCGCCGGATTCGCCCCAGCCGCCATCGGCGCGCTGATGCGACAACAGCCATGCCACGGCACGGCGGATCTCAGGCGAGGCCGGATCGAAGCCGATCGCGTTCAGCGCAGCCAGCACCGACCATGTGCCGTAGATGTAATTGGTGCCCCAGCGGCCGAACCAGCTGCCGTCCGCCTCCTGCTCGCGCCGCAGATAAGCGAGTACCGCCGTGATCGCGGGATGATCGGGCGAAAAGCCGCGCTGCGCCAGGAAACCAAGGCAGCGGGCGCTGACATCGGCGCTCGGCGGATCCAGCAGCGCCCCGTGATCGGCGAACGGGATGTGGTTCAGGTAGTAATGCGTGTTGTCGGCGTCGAATGAGGCCCAGCCGCCGTCGCGGCTCTGCATGCCGAGAACCCATTCGACGGCCCGCTCGATCCCTTCCTCGAAGCGGGCGCCATCGAACCGATCGAGCGCCAGTGCCACCGCGGCGGTGTCGTCGAGGTCAGGATAGTAGGGGTTGGCGTATTGGAAGGCCCAGCCGCCCGGGCGCAAACCGGGACGCGCGACTGCCCAATCGCCCATGGTGTCGAGCACCTGTTTGTCGGCCAGCCAATCGAGCGCCTGACGTACCGCGGGCGTCAGCCGCGTCTCCCCGACCTCCATCAGCGCGTGGCACGCGAGCGCGGTGTCCCACACTGGCGAGAGGCACGGCTGGCAATAGGCCTGCTCGCCATCCTCGACGACGAGCTTGCGCAACGCCGCTGCCGCGGTGACCCGGTCGGGATGGTCATCCGGGTAGCCGAGACAGTCGAACATCATCACCGAGTTGGCCATCGCCGGGAAAATGCCGCCAAGCCCGTCCTCGCCATTGAGGCGTTCGGTCACGAACGCGACTGCTTTCTCGATAGCCCTCCGCCGTGGTTCCGTCGGGAAGACCGGCTCGGCCAGGCGCACGATGCGGTCGAGCAAAGTGAAGGCGTAGCCGGTCGCCGACGGCGTCGCCGGCGCGATCCAATTGCGCACCGTCTCCGGGGGCTCGACAAACAGCTCGGGGATGCGAATGCCCTGCGGATTGCGCGCCTGAGGCCGTATCGCCATCAGCACGAGGAGCGGCACCAGAACCGTGCGCGACCAATAGGAGATTCTGTCGACGTGAAACGGGAACCAGCTGGGCAACAGCATGATCTCGACCGGCATCACCGGAACCGCGTTCCACGGGACCTCGCCGAACAGAGCGAGCAAAATCCGGGTGAAAACATTGCAGCGGCTGGCGCCGCCGCGCGCCAGGATCGCCGTGCGGGCGCGCTCCATATGCGGGGCATCGATCGGGTCGCCGGCCGCTTTCAGTGCGAAATAGGCTTTGACCGAGGCGCTGAGGTCAAACTCGCCGCCATGGAACAGTGACCAGCCGTCATGCTCGCCTTGCGCGCCCTGGAGGTAGCGGGCGATGCGCCGCTCGAGAGCCGGCTCGGGCGTACCGAGATAATGCTGGAGCAGGATGTATTCGGCCGGGATTGTCGCATCGGCCTCCAGCTCGAAGACCCAATGCCCGTCCTCGTGCTGCAAGGACAGCAGCGAGGCGACGGCGCGGCCGATGGCATCGTTGAGGCCGGGCACATGCAACGCCGGGCTGACGATCGGCTGGTTTTTGGCTCTCGCCGTCATTCCGTGGGTCATGGCAAAGCGCGCTGGCGATCCTCTGTGGTTTCCGGGGTTTGCGTCCGCTGTATCGTGACCGGGATAACGGCGGCAGAGGCGTTGTGATCTCGGCCGGCGCGGGCCGCTGCGATGAGGCCTGAGCGAATAGCGCCTTCAACCGTAGCAGGCAACCCCGTATCGACATAATCGCCTGCAAGGTGAAGATTGTTCCATTGTGTGGCCGCCGCGGGACGCCGTTCGAGCTGGCGTGGCGTGGCCCGGAAGGTGGCGCGCCGCTCCTTGACGATGCGGGCGGGCGGGACCGGATGGGCGGCGATCCGGTAGACCGCCGCGACATCGCGCCACAGCCGCTCGGCCAGGCTATCGGCCGGGTCGTCGACAAGCCGGTCGGCGGCGCTGACCGTGACCGAGACGACCTCAGGCTTCCGGAACACCCATTCGGCGGTGCCGCCGACCAGCCCGGCGAAAAGCGGTGCCTCGGCAGGTGCGACATAGCGGTAATGGGCGTTGAGAATCGGCGCATGGTCGTCCGGTACGGTGAGGCCGGGGACGAGACGCCCCGCCACGCTCGCCGGGGCAGCCAGGATCACGCTGTCGGACGGCCCGACGGAGACGACGTGGGCATCGAATAACAGCTCGGCGGCCCGTTCATTGCCGAAGTCGATCCCGCGTAACCGCGCCCCGAAGCGAATCTCGGCGCCGTGCCGGCCCAACAGCGCCAAGGCCGGATCGATCAGGCTTTCGGACAGACCCTCACGCGGCATCAGGCCACGGCAGGCCGCGCCGCCGCGGCCGAGCGTCTCGACCAACACCCGCCAGAAAAGCCTGGCCGAGCCCTGTTCGGCGCTCGTGTTCAACGCCGCGACCGCTAACGGTTGCCATAACCGGCGAAACAGCAGGGTTCCCGAATCGAGCACTCCGGCGACGGTTGCGTCCGCCGGCGCCCGGCGTAGATGTCGCGCCTGGAGATAGTCTCTGGGCCGCGTCGCCGGCACACGGCGCCGCGGATCGAACAGCCACCACGGCAGCGGGCCGGGGTTGGGCCGTAACTCCCAACGCTCGCCGCTGCCGAGATCGACAAACGGGATCGCCGCTTCCTCCGGCCGCTCGAAGGTGTCGAGCGCGCCGATCCGCTCGACATAGGCCATCGCCGCCGTGTTCCCGGCGAGCAGCAGATGGTTGCCGTTGTCGATGCGGCAGCCAAGCTCGCTGTCGAAGAACGACCGGCAGCGGCCGCCCGCGTGCTGGCTGGCCTCGTAGAGCGCGACGCGGCGGTCCCCGGCGCTCAACGTCACGGCGGCGGCAAGACCGGCGAGACCGGCGCCGACGATGTGCACCCGGCCGGGCGAGGTCATAGGAGACCGTGGCGAAGCACCAGCCATAGCTTGTGTGGTTTCGACAACCCGACACGGCGGCTCGGATCGCGCCAGCCCTCGCGCAGCAGCGCTTCGAGCATTCCGCGATAAAAGGAGCCCATGACCGCTGCCGGCCGCATCGCCCGGCGCGAGCACCGGCCCATGGCTTCCGCTGCACGATCGAAATGCGTCAGGGCCAGTGCGGCGACCTCGCGGCACACGGCCGGCAGTGCCGGATGCCGCAATACCGCCGGCGGGTCGGTCGTGGCGACGCCGTGCCGCTCGAGGATCTCGCGCGGCAAATAAAGCCGTCCGCGCTGCGCATCTTCGTCGAGATCGCGCAGGATATTGGTCAGCTGCAGCGCCCGGCCGAGGTGATCGGCGACGTCGTGCGCCGACGGGCTCGCATCGCCGAAGACGTGCACCGACAGATGTCCCACCGCGCCCGCCACGCGGCCGCAATACAAATCGAGCGTCGCCAGCTCGGGGGCGCAGATATCCTGCGCCGCGTCCATTTCCATACCCTCGATAACGGCATGGAAGTCCTCCCGGCGCAGGCGATAGCGCTCGACCGGTCCGGCGAGCGCTCGGGCCACGAGTTCGTGCGGCGTGCCGACATAGAGCGCGTCGATTTCTCGGTGCCAGGCGGCGAGCGCCGCCTGCTTCTGGGCCGGCGGCGCGGTGTCGTCGGCAATGTCGTCGACCTCGCGGCAGAACGCGTATATCGCGTACATGCCATCGCGGCGCTGGCGAGGCAGCAGCCGCATCGCCCAATAGAACGAGGTTCCGGCCGCCTCGACCCTTTGGCGAATGGCCAGGCGCAACGACTCCGCGTCGGGGGCGGGCCCGACGGTATGCCACACCGTTCCGGTCATCCTCTGCGGGCGAGGATACCGGTCAGGAATGCTGCCGCGAAATCGTTTTTCGAGAGCTTGACCCGGGCTGCCAAGGGATCGCCCTGCCGCAACCTGCGCGCAAGCCGGCCCGCAAGCGCCACGATGACTGCCGATTCCCAGCGCAGTCCGCGCGATGCGACGCGGGGTGGCAGGTCTCGCGCGGTGACGATCAGCGCTTCGGTGCGGTCGAGCAGCGAATCGATCACGCGCCGCAGCCCCGGACTGGCTGCGGGCGCCGTCAGCGCCTCGACGGTGCAGCCGGCCCTCGCGAGATCGTCCAGCGGCAGGTAGACGCGATCGAGCGCATGGTAATCGGCGGCGCAGTCTTGCAGGTGATTGAGCACCTGCAGGGCGGAGCAGAGCGCATCGGATGGCGGCCACGTATCGCGGCTTTCGCCATGGAGATCGAGCAGTTGCCGTCCGACCGGCGACGCCGAATAGCGGCAATAGCCCATCAGATCGTCCCAGTCGCGGTAGCGCAGCTTTGTCGCATCGAGCCGGAAGGCATGCAGCACATCGTGACAATGCTGCGCGGTAACACCGGTCTCGGCGAGGCTTTGGCGCATCGCCAGCGCGGCCGGCGAATCCTGGGCCGATGCCCCGTTATCGGCGCCGTCCAGGATCGCCGCCATGCGATCGAGCCGTCGCACCTTGTCGTCGGGGCTCAATGCCGGGTTGTCGGCGATGTCGTCGGCGTTGCGGGCGAAACGGTAAAACGCGTGCACATGCGGCCGCAGGTCGCGCCGAATCAACCAGGAGCCGACCGGGAAGTTCTCGCCGCCTCGCCCTTTACCGGACGGAGTCTCGACGGTGCCCTCTTCGGACGGCGGAGTCTCGGCGGCAAGAGCGGTCATCCGAGATACCCGTTGGCTTTGAACCAGGCAACCGCATCGGCAATCGCCTGGCGCGCCGGGCGCGGCGCATAACCCAACTCGCGCACCGCGCGCGCCGAGCTGAAGAACATCGTCTTCTTCGACATGCGCGCGCCATCCAGCGTGACGAAGGGCTCGCGGCCGGTCAACCGCGCCAGCGCCTCGGCGCCCGCTGCGACCGGCAGGATCGCGGCATAGGGGATCCGGAAGGAGGGCGGGCGCCGCCCGGTCAGCCTAGCTACCTCGCTCAGGATCTCGACCAGGCCCATATTCTCGCCGCCCAGGATATAGCGGCGACCGATCTCGCCGGCATCCGCCGCCAAGAGATGCCCGAGGGCCACATCCTCGACATGCACGACGTTGAGCCCGGTATCGACAAATCCCGGCACGCGGCCCCGCGCCGCCTCGACGATCAGGCGGCCGGTCGGCGTCGGCTTGATGTCGCCCGGGCCGATCGGCGTCGACGGATTGACAATGACCGCCGGCAGCGAGCGCTCGGCGACGAACTCGCGGACGACGGCCTCAGCCTCGAATTTCGAGCGCTTATAGGGGCCGATCATGTCCTCGGCCCGGCTCGGCGTCTCCTCATCGGCCGCCCCGCCCTTGACGATGCCAAGCGTCGCGACGCTGCTCGTATAGACGATGCGCTCGACGCCCGCGGCGAGCGCCGCCAGCATCAGCTCCCGGGTTCCCCCAACATTGGCGCGGAACATCGCTCCGGGATCGGGCACCCATAGCCGGTAATCGGCTGCCACATGAAACAGATACCGGCAGCCCGCGACCGCCGGCGCGAGCGAAGCCTTGTCCTCGAGCGAGCCCTGCGCCATTTCGACCGACAGCCCCTTGAGATTGCGCCGATCGCTGCGCGGGCGCGCCAATACGCGCACCGGATGTCCGGCCTTGAGCAGCACGCGCGCTACCGCCGAGCCGACAAACCCGGTCGCTCCGGTCACGAGACAAAGACCCGAGGGGAGCGTCATCACCGGACCGGCGCGGCGCGGATCCAATCGCTGATGCGCTGCACGACTGCGGGCTCGATGCCGAGATATCCGTGCGGCGACATCGCCTCGCAAGCATCCGATTGGATTTGGTCGCTCGCCACAATGATGACTTCCTTGCGCGGCGAGCGGGCGAGGGCCGCGGCCACGCTCGGGGCATCGCTCGGCGGCGTCACCCTGCAGGTGTCGCCCTGGTTCGCGACGATCAGAGCGGGTACCGCGATCAAGCCGGGATCGCTGTCGAACACCGTCTCGCCCGAGCGATTGGGCCGGGTCACGGACGAGGACAGCACGACCCCGGCGATCTTGCTCCCGAGATGCGCGGCGCCGTTCGCCGCAGCCGTCGACCCCTGACTCGTTCCGACGAGCCAGATCGGCACATTGGCGCGCGAGCGCGCGAAATCGACCGCGCGATCGATCGCGGCCACATAGGCCGGCGTATGGCGCTCGCCGAGCAGCGGGGCGCCGTTGGGCGAGCCGACGACCTCGACCGCGAAACCCTGTGCTACCCAGAGCGGCAGCGTGCGCACGAGGAAATTGCGGTTGGTCGTGGTCCCGTTCGCGCTGATCTCGACGGTTCCGGCACCGCCAGGGAACATGATCAGGGTGGCGCGCGGCGCCGCCGGGGCGGCGAACAACACCCGCTCGCTCCCGCCCGAGAGCAACGGGATGTCGGTGGCGAAGTTCTGGGCCGACAACGGCAGAGCCGGGCCGATCAGCGCCAAGAAGACCACGCCGACAACTGCAAGCTGCCGGGCCCGCATCGCTGCCGTTCCAGACCGTCCCAGAAATGCCGGCCGCCGGTTCAGATGCGCCCGTGGCAGTGTTTGAATTTCTTGCCCGAGCCGCAGGGGCAGGCCGCGTTGCGCGGCGTGCCGGCCCAGGGTGCTCGAGGCGCGCCGAGCCGTTCCCCTCCCCGCTCCCGGGGCCGCCCGTCGCCGGCATCGCCATTCGCGCGGCCATTGCCGCGCTGCGGCCGCGATCGGCCGGCGGGCATCGCCGCGGGCGCGCCGGCATCCGCGAACGCCATCTCTTGCTCCGCCGGCATCGGCTCGCCGAAGACCATCTCGCCATAGCCCGGCGGCGGGGGTGCCGGCGGCTCCATGCGGAGCTCGACATGGCTCAAAACCGAGGTCACCTGTTGCCGCAGATTGACGAGCATCTCCTCGAAAAGATCGAAGGCCTCGCGCTTATATTCGTTCAGCGGGTCGCGCTGCGCGTAAGCCCGCAGGTTGATCCCCTGGCGCAGATGGTCGAGCGAGAGGAGGTGGTCCTTCCAGGTCTGATCGAGCAGCTGCAACAACAGGCTCTTCTCGGCCATCCGCATCAGCTCGGCGCCGTAGTTCGCCGTCTTTTCCGCCATCTTGCGATCAGCGGCCGCGACGACCCTCTCCTCGATTGTTTCGCCGTCGATCCCCTCTTCCTTGGCCCATTCCGTCAAAGGCAGATCGGCGGCCAGGAGGCGCAGGCACTCGGCATGCAGCCCGGCGAGATCCCATTGCTCGGGCAATGAGTTTTCAGGAATGGCGCGTGCGACCGCATCGGCAATCGAATCATTGCGCATATCGGCAACGGTCGCGGCGACGTCGCGGGCGCTCATGATGTCGCGGCGCTGCTCGTAAACGACCTTGCGCTGGTCGTTCATGACGTCGTCGTACTTCAGCAGCTGCTTGCGAATATCGTAGTTGCGCGCCTCGACCTTCTGCTGTGCTTTGGCGAGCGCCTTGTTGACCCAAGGATGGATGATCGCCTCGCCTTCCTTGAGGCCGAGGCGCTGCAGCATCGAATCCATCCGCTCGGACCCGAAGATCCGCATCAAATCGTCTTGCAACGAGACGAAGAATTTGGAAGCGCCGGGGTCGCCTTGGCGACCCGAGCGGCCGCGCAGCTGGTTGTCGATGCGCCGGCTCTCATGCCGCTCGCTGCCGATCACGAAAAGCCCGCCGGCTTGGCGCACCACCTCGCGCGCCGCCTCGATCTCTGCCCGGATCTCAACCGCGCGCGCCTCGCGCTGGGTGGGATCTTCGATCTCCGCCAGATCGGTCTTGAGCCGCATATCGAGATTGCCGCCGAGTTGAATATCCGTGCCGCGGCCGGCCATGTTTGTCGCGATCGTCACACTGCCCGGGCGGCCGGCCTGTGCAATGATGTAGGCCTCCTGCTCGTGGTATCGCGCGTTCAGCACCTGGTGCGGAATCTTCTTCTTCTTCAGCAGCTCGGAAAGCGCCTCGGACTTCTCGATGCTGACGGTCCCGCACAAGACCGGCTGTCGGCGGCCAACGCACTCCAGGATCTGCTCGACCACGGCGTCGTATTTCTCGCGCGTCGTGCGGTAGACCTCGTCATCATTATCGGCGCGGATGCAGGGCTCGTTGGTCGGGATCTCGATGACGTCGAGCTTGTAGATATCGCCGAACTCCTCGGCCTCGGTCATCGCCGTGCCGGTCATGCCGGCGAGCTTGGGGTACATGCGGAAGTAGTTCTGGAACGTGATCGAGGCGAGCGTCTGGTTCTCGTTCTGGACGGTGACGCCTTCCTTCGCTTCGAGCGCCTGGTGCAGCCCCTCCGAGTAGCGGCGACCCTCCATCATGCGGCCGGTGAACTCGTCGATGATGACGATCTTATCGTCCTTGACGATGTAGTCGGTGTCGCGGGCGAAGAGCTTATGGGCGCGCAGCGCCTGATTGACGTGATGCACGAGCGAGACGTTGTGGATGTCGTACAACGAGCCGGCACTCAGGAGATTGGCTTCCCGCAGCAGCCGCTCCATCTTCTCCTGGCCGCTCTCGGTCAGCGTGACGGTGCGCTGCTTTTCATCCTTCTCGTAATCCTCGGCGACGAGCGCCGGGATCAGCTTGTCAGCCTGGATATAGAGCTCGGAATTGTCTTCGGTCGGGCCGGAGATGATCAGCGGGGTGCGCGCCTCGTCGATCAGGATCGAGTCGACCTCGTCGACGATCGCGTAATGGAACGGCCGATGACACATCTCCTCGAGCCGGAACTTCATATTGTCGCGGAGATAGTCGAAGCCGAGCTCGTTATTGGTGCCGTAGGTGACGTCGCACAGATAGGCCTGCTGACGCTCGGCATCGTCGAGCTCGTGCACGATGACGCCGACGCTCATGCCGAGGAACCGGTAGATCTGTCCCATCCACTCCGCATCGCGCTTGGCGAGATAGTCGTTGACCGTGACAACGTGGACGCCCTTCCCGGTCAGCGCATTGAGATAGACCGGCAACGTCGCGACGAGGGTCTTGCCTTCGCCGGTCTTCATCTCAGCGATCATGCCGCGATGCAACACGATGCCGCCCATCATCTGCACGTCGAAATGCCGCTGTCCGAGGGTGCGCTTGGCGGCCTCGCGCACGGTCGCGAATGCTTCCGGGATCAGATCGTCGAGTTCCGCCCCATCTTCGAGCCGTTGTTTGAACTCCGCGGTCTTAGCGCGCAGCGCCTCGTCCGAGAGCTGCTCCAATTCCGCCTCGTGATCGTTGATCTGCTCGACCAACGGCCCGAGGCTCTTGACGTAACGATCGTTGGCGGTGCCGAACAGCCGCCGGGCTAAGGCGCCTAACATGAGGACCTCGGGAGGGAGATGTCTGAGTAAGAAAGCGAGCGCACGGCGACAATTGACAGATAGGCCGGCGCTGCGGGGGTGTCAATTCGGCCTGCCCGCCCGCCGGCTTTCCCTTGAACATACAATTTTGGGCGCGACTTGTTCATGCCGGCCCGATATGCGACATCAACGCGGTCCCCTGCCCGCACCTCCCGGAGACGAACCGCCGATGCCCGCGATTTCCCCGCTTGCCCCTGCCGGTTTTCCCGATCTGAAGCCGATTGCGGGCGTGCGCCTGGCGGCATATGCCGCCGGGGTGCGCTATGCCGGGCGCAACGATCTCATGCTGGCCGAGCTGGCGCCGGGTACGACGATCGCCGGCGTCTTGACGCAATCAAAGACGCCCGGCGCGCCGGTCGATTGGTGCCGTGCCTGTCTGCCGGATGGCTCGGTGCGGGCGATCGTCGTCAATTCCGGCAACGCCAACGTGTTCACCGGCCGGGCCGGGCGCGAGGTCTGTGAGCGCACCGCCGCGGCCGTGGCCGAGCTCTTCCGCTGCGGTCCGCGCGAGGTCTTCATCTCCTCGACCGGCGTTATCGGCGAGCCCCCGCCGGCAGAGAAAATCGTCGAGGCGCTGCCCAAAGTCGCACCACTGCTCGATGCAGAGGCATGGGAGCCGGCGGCTCGCGCGATCATGACGACGGACACCTTCCCGAAGGGCGCCACAGCCACGGCAGTCATCGAGGGGACGACCGTGCGGATCAACGGCTTCTGCAAAGGCT
The DNA here is from genome assembly GCA_046724035.1 of Pseudomonadota bacterium. Taxonomy (GTDB): domain Bacteria; phylum Pseudomonadota; class Alphaproteobacteria; order ATCC43930; family CGMCC-115725; genus DATARH01. Next base: position 14,809 of record JBKOVT010000123.1, read on the forward strand.
CGGGCATGATCGCGCCGGATATGGCGACGATGCTGGCCTACCTGTTCACCGACGCGGCCTTGCCCGCCACCGTGCTGCAGCCGCTCCTCAAGGAAGCCGCCGACAAGTCCTTCAACTGCGTCACGGTCGATGGCGATACCTCGACGAGTGATACGGTGCTGCTCTGCGCGACCGGCCAGGCGAAGAACGCCGCGATCACAAATGCCCGCGACCCGCGCCTCGCGGATTTCCGGCGCGCGCTCGATGTGGTATCGGTCGATCTCGCCCAACAGCTCGCGCGCGATGGCGAAGGCGCCGAGAAATTCGTCACGATCGAGATCACCGGCGCCGAGAACGATCGGGCGGCGCGTCGCATCGGTCTGTCGATCGGCAACTCGCCCTTGGTCAAGACGGCGATCGCGGCGGCGGACGCCAATTGGGGCCGCATCGTCATGGCGGTCGGCAAGGCCGGCGAGAAGGCCGAGCGCGACCGGCTGTCGATCTCGGTGGGCGGTATCCAGATCGCCGCCGAGGGTGGTCCGGTGCCGGGCTATCGCGAGGGGCCGGTCAGCGAGCACATGAAGGGCCGCGAAATCCATATCGCGGTCGATCTCGGGCTTGGTTCCGGCCGGGCCACCGTGTGGACCTGCGATCTGACGCATGGCTACATCGATATCAACGGCAGTTACCGCAGCTGAG
>JBKOVT010000145.1:0-6763 GCA_046724035.1 Pseudomonadota bacterium
GGTTAACCATTCGACAAGGCGGCGCCGCTATGGTGATGCCCCGATCACGGAATGGTATCGCGGCATGTCTGTGCACACACCGGCGTTTGGCGGGGCGGACCGCTGGAAGCCAAAAAAGAAGCGCGTTCTGATCGTCGAAGACAATCATCTCGACTCCGCGCTATTCGGCGCACTCCTCGAGTCGCAGGGCCACGAGGTGCTGAAGGCCGGCAACGCGGATGACGGGCTGAAATTGGCGCGCGCAGAAGAGCCCGATCTGATCATCATGGATGTGCGGCTGCCGGGGATGTCCGGGCTCGAAGCGACGCGCACTCTCAAGAACGAGGACGAGACGCGAAACATCCCGATTATCGTGACCTCAGCTTACGGTCCCTACGCCGACAAAAACGATCTGCGTGAGAGTGGCTGCGACGCGTATATGCCGACGCCGATCGAGATCACCGGCTTTGTCGATCTCGTACACTCCTTCCTGAGCCGCACCCCGGCCAAGCGCGCCTGACGCATCGCCGCATTCGGCGGCATTCAACGCACGATGCCGCGCTCGCGCAGCGCGGCAATCTCCTCGGCCGAGTAGCCGTAGGCAGCCAACACTTCATCCGTGTGTTGCGCGAAGATCGGCGCGGCGGTCGGCACCGGACCGGGGGTGTCGCTGAGCTTGATCGGCTTTGTCATCGTGCGGTAACGCCCGACAATCGGATGATCGAGTGTCGTGACCAGCTCCTCGGCCAGCACCTGCGGGTGATCGAACATGTCCTCGATCCGCCGCACCGCCGCGCAGGGCACGCGCTCGCCGAAAATCTCTTCCCATTCGCGGGCGCTGCGCTCTGCCAATGACGCGCGCAGTTCAGGGACCAGCTCGGTGGCATGCTCGGCGCGGCTGCGCATCGAGACGCAGCGCGGATCGGTGGCCAACTCTGGGCGGCCGATCAGCTCGCACAGCGCGGCCCAGAAATGGTTGGAGTGGACCGAGATGTAGAGCGCGCCGTCTTTGGTTGGGTGGATGCCGGTCAAGCCGCCCGTGCCGGAATCGCGCGCGACGTCGCGGCCCTCGCTCTCGGCCCAGACAAAGCGGCCTGCCTGGATCGTCAACGCGCTGCGCAACAATGACAGGCTCAGATACTGACCCGTGCCGCTTTTTTCGCGGTGATACAGCGCCGCGGCGACGCCATAGGCGAGCAGCGCCGAGGTGAAATAATCGAGCACCGAGCCGAGCACGAGCTGTGGCTTGTCGGGTCCACCGCCCTGGAACACCGCGATGCCCGTCAGGGATTGCAGGACCTGGTCGAAGCCGCCTTTCTCGCTGAGCGGGCCCTTATCGCCATAACCGGTCAGCCCGGCGTAGACGAGGCGCGGGTTGATCTTCTTGAGGCGCGGATAGTCGATGCCGAGCCGGGCCGGCACCGAGGGCCGGAAATTCTCGACCAGCACATCGGCGCTCTCGACCATGCGATGCAACACCGCGAGCCCTTCCGGCTGCTTCAGGTCGAGCGCAACCGCTCGCTTTCCGCGATTGGTGCCCAGAAAAAAGCGCGCTTCGCCCGGCAAGCTGGACGGGAATTGGCGCAGCATGTCGCCCTGCGGCGACTCGATCTTGATAACATCGGCGCCGAGATCGGCGAGCAAGGTGCAGCCATAGGGTCCGGCAAGATAGCTGCACAGATCGAGCACGGTGACCCCGCTGAGCGGCCCGGCAGGCTCCCTGGTCATGCGCGGCGCTCGTGCTTTCGGATCGCGGCGGTCTTCTCCAACAGACGCTGCGCGCGATAGACGATCGGGTAATCGATGAATTTGCCGTCGAGCTGGATCGAGGCGACACCCTCTGCTTCGGCTTTCTCGAACGCCGCGACCACGCGCTCGGCGAAAGCGACCTCTTCCTCGCTTGGCGTGAACACGTTGTTCACCACCGTAACCTGGTTCGGGTGGATGCACATCTTGCCCTGGAAGCCATAGGCGAGCGCCGCGCGGGCCGAGGCTTCGAGCGCCTCCGCGTCTTGCAGATCGACCCAGACCGTGTCGAGCGGCGCCTCGAGGCCGGCGGCGCGCGAGGCGGTGACGATCTTGGCGCGGGCATAGGACAGCTCGGCCTCGTCGCGCTTCCATTGCATGTTGACGTCGAGCGTGAAATCGCCGGCGCCGAACGCGATGCGCTTGACCCGAGTGCCCGTCGCGAGGATCGCGTCGAGATGGGTCAGGCCGCGGGCGGTCTCGATGATCGGGATCAGATCGATCGCGCCTTCCGAGACGCGACGTTCACGCTCGATCTGCCGCAATACCCAATCGATCGTCGTGAGCGTTGCCGGGCTTTCCACCTTGGGCAGGATGATGCCGTCGAGCCCCGGTCGCACGACCGCGACCAGATCGCCGTAACAGAACTCCGTATCGGCGGCGTTGACGCGGACATACAAAAATCCGGTGCGCGGCTGCGTCAGCGCCGTGGCGATGGTGGCGCGGGTCGCCACCTTCTCGGCGGTCGCGACCGCGTCTTCGAGGTCCAGGATGACCGCGTCCGCCTCGAGGGTCAGCGCCTTTTCGACACGGCGCGCGTGATTGCCCGGCGCGAAAAGAAAACTGCGGAGCAGGGGAATAGGAAGCCTCCTTTCAAAATCCCTTTCCGCCCCGCCCATCAGATTCAACGGGGCGGAGAGGGGAGTCGACATGCCGCTAACTGAGTGCGACCTCGAACCCGCGCTTTGTACCGGGGCGCGCCATCATCGCCTCGTACCAGCGCTTGACGTTGGGGTAGTCGTTGAGGCTGACCTGATGCCGCTCGTGCCGCCACGCCCAGCCGAGGATCGCGAAATCGGCGATCGACACATCGTTGCCGGCAGCGTATTGCGCCTCGCCGAGGCGCTTATCGAAGACGCCGTAGAGCCGGTGCGTCTCCTTCATGTAGCGCTCGAGGCCGTAGCGCTTGTCCTCTTCCTTCTCAACCTGCAGAAAATGGTGCACCTGGCCGGGGATCGGGCCAAAGCCGCCCATCTGCCACATCAGCCATTCGAGCACCGGGACCTGGCGGCGCATGTCGCCCTTCGGCCAGAACTTGCCGGTCTTTTCGCCGAGATAAATCAGGATCGCGCCGGACTCGAAGATGCTGATCGGCTTGCCGCCGGGGCCCTCGCTGTCGATGATCGCCGGGATCTTATTGTTCGGGCTGATCTTCAGGAACGCCTCGCCGAACTGCTCGCCCTTCGAGATGTTGACCGGCTTCACCGTGTAGGGGAGGCCCATCTCTTCGAGCGCGACCGAAATCTTGCGGCCGTTCGGGGTATTCCAGGTCCACAATTCGATGCTCATCGACGACGGTCTCCTATTCGCAAGGGGGCAGGCGGCGGGCAGCATTACCGCGATGGCCGCGCGCCGCAAGGCGCAATAGACTGGCCGGGGACGAACCGAACGGACGAGCGGGCATGGGCTGGCAGCCGGAATTGGACGAGCTGCGCGAGCGCGAGCGGCAGGCTCGCGAGCTGGGCGGCGCCGAGCGGGTGAAGCGCCAGCACGACGCCGGCAAGCTGACAGTGCGCGAGCGCATCGACGCTCTGGTCGATCCCACCAGCTTTCACGAGATCGGCGCGATCGCCGGGAGGGCCCGCTATGACCAGCAGGGGAACCTCGTCGAGCTGACGCCATCGAACAATGTGTTTGGCCGGGCCACCATCGACGGCCGGCCGGTTGTCGCCGCAGGTGACGATTTCACGGTGCGCGGCGGTTCGGCCGATGCGGCGATCCGCGAAAAGGCGCTGATGCCTGAGCAGATGGCGCATGACCTCAAGCTGCCGATCATCCGCATCATCGAGGGCTCGGGCGGCGGCGGCTCGGTCAAGACGATCGAGACGACGGGGCGCGCCAATCTGCCGGGCCGGGTCGGTTCGAACCTCCCTTACTACTACACGACCGCCAATCTCGGGCGGGTGCCGGTTGTGGCCTTGGGGCTGGGCTCCGTCGCCGGGCTCGGCGCGGCGCGGATGGCGGCGAGCCATTATTCGGTCATGACGAAGGAGACCTCGGCGCTGTTTGTTGCCGGACCGCCGGTTGTCAATGCGCTGATCAAGGATCCGGAGAAGCATCTCGATCGGTTCGAATTGGGCGGTTGGGAGATTCAGACGCGTTGCGGTGCGGTCGATCACGCCGCGGACAACGAGGAAGAAGCCTTCGAATGCACCCGGCGCTTTCTGTCTTATCTGCCCTCCTCGGTGTTCGAGGTGGCGCCACGCGGGCCGCGCAGCGATGATCCGGAACGGCGCGAGGAATTTCTGTTCGAGGCTATCCCGCGCGATAAACGCAAGGTCTACAAAATGCGGCCGATCATCGAGGCCGTTGTCGACAAGGACTCCTTCTTCGAGATGGGCCGCCTATTCGGGCGGCCGATCATTACCGGCTTCGCGCGCATCGATGGGCTGCCAGTCGCGCTCATGGCAAGCGACCCGTTCTTCTATGGCGGCGCGTGGACCGCCGACGCCTGTGACAAGATCATCCGTTTTGTCGATCTGGCCGAAACCTTTCACCTGCCGATCGTCTATCTGTGCGACTGCCCCGGTTTCCATGTCGGGGTCGAAGCGGAGAAGGCCGCGACAATCAGGAAAGGCGTGCGCGCGATGGCCGCGGTCAACCAGTCGACTGTGCCGTGGTGCACCTTTCTTGTGCGCAACGTGTTTGGGGTCGCCGGCGCCGTGAACCAACCTTCGGGCCGGTTCTCGATCCGCTACGCCTGGCTATCCGCGCGCTGGGGCTCGTTGCCGCTCGAAGGCGGCATCGAAGCCGCCTACCGCGCCGAGATCGACGCCGCCGACGATCCGCAGGGCAAGATCGCGGAAATCGACGAGCGATTGCAAAAGCTGCGCTCGCCATTCCGCACCGCCGAGCCGTTCTGGATCGAGGAGATCATCGACCCGCGCGACACAAGAAAACTGCTCGTCGAGTTCGCTGGGTACGCCGAGAAATTGCGCCAGCCCGGTGAGAGCAAATTCTGCATGCGCCCGTAATAACAGAGGAGAGAAGCCGATGCTGGAAGTGGAACGGGCCGCCGATCTCAAAGCCTATGAGGGGAAGGAGATCGGGGTCAGCGATTGGTTCACGGTGACGCAAGAGCAGATCAACAAATTCGCCGACGCGACCGGCGATCACCAATGGATCCATGTCGATGTCGATCGGGCAAAGCGCGAGATGCCGGGCGGCAAGACAATCGCGCATGGCTGGCTGACCCTGTCGTTGGTGCCGCGGCTCGCGTCGACGCTGTACCGGGTCAAAAAGCGGTCGCGCGGTATCAATTACGGCGCCAACCGAGTGCGCTTCACCGGGATGGTGCCTGCCGGCTCGCGGATCCGGCTGCGGCTGACGATCAAGTCGGTCGAGCCGGTCGAGGGCGGCGTGCGCACGACATCGTCGGGCACGATGGAGCTCGAAGGCAGCGACCGCCCAGTGCTCGTCGCCGAGACGATCGGCGTCACTTACGACTGAGCGGGGTCATCCGCCCAGGACGGCCTTGCCGATGACCTTGCGGTCAATGACCGCCTGAACCGCGTCGGCGGCCTGCTCCAACGGAAAGCGGTGCGAGATGCGCGGCCGAAGCTTGCCCTGGCTCGCCAGCTCGACGAGCGCTTTCATGTTGGCGCGGCCGATCTCGGGCTGCTGCTCGGTGACGCCGCCGAGCCGGACGCCAATGACCTCCAGGCCCTTGATCAGGAGGTAATTCGTGCGAGGCGTCGATGGACCGCCGCCGAGAAACCCGAGCACCAGGATGCGCCCGCCCCAGGCGAGACAGCGCAGTGACTCATCGAACACGTTGGCGCCGATCGGGTCGTAGACGATGTCGACGCCGCGGTCGTTGGTCAGCGCCTTGATCTGGTCGCGCAGCCCCTCGCGATAGTCGATCGCATGATCGGCGCCTTCTTCGAGGCAAGCGGCGCGCTTCTCCTCGGTGCTGGCGGTCGCGATGACGGTCGCGCCAAACAATTTGGCGACCTGGATCGCGGCGATGCCGATACCGCCGGCAGCGCCGTGGATCATGACCCAATCGCCTTCCTTCATCCGGCCCCGCTGCAACAGCGCGTGATACGCGGTGTGGTAGGCGCCGCTGAACACCGCCGCCTCCTCGAAGCTGAAGCCGGCGGGGACCGGATTGCAGTTTTCGGCGCGGGAATTGCCGAGCGTGGCGAAGGCGCCGAGCCGGTGGCGGCTCATGACTTTGTCACCGGGCTTGAATTGCATGACGCCCTCGCCGACCGCGACGATTTCACCGGCGGCTTCATTGCCTGGAATGAAAGGCGGCTCCGGCCGGAACTGATATTTGCCGGCCAGCATCAAGACGTCGACATACTGAACCCCACGCGCGGCGATCTTGACCTGAACCTCGCCGGGGCCGGGCCGCGCCGGATCGGGCATCTCGCGCAACGCCAAGACCTCGGGACCGCCGAAGGCCTCGCAGACGACCGCTTTCATTGCCGTCCCCTATCGCCAATCGTCGAGCACAAAGAGCCCGGGCCGACTGTAGCCGGGCTCGTTCGGGCGGTGCATCGTGACCCCCTGGATGTGGGTGCGGAAGCCGCGCGCGAGCATCGCGCCGTAGGCTTCTTCGCGCGCGGTGTTGACCCCGGCGACGACGGTGGTCATGCCGGCGGCGATCGCGACCCCGCCGCATGCGTCGAGCAGCGCGGCGAAGCGCTCGGCGCTCCCGGGGCCAGGGCGCACCGCGCCGAATTTGACAAAGCAGACGCCGTCGCCGGCCTCGCTCGTCGGCCCCAAATGGCAGATCGCAAACCCCGCGAGA
>JBKOVT010000209.1:0-4565 GCA_046724035.1 Pseudomonadota bacterium
GCGACAGAAAGCCCCAGGCCTCGGAGAAATTGCTGAAGTGATAGCTCTTGCGGATCGCGTCGCGATCGTCGACCTCGCTCCAGCCGTGCAGCCCATGCAATGCCGCCTGGCGCGCCGCGCCCGTCAGCCTCTCGACCATGCGGACCTCCCTGTTCAGCCCGACTTCACAAGTGCGCCGGGGCGGCGGCGCGGTCAAGTCGGGCTCGCTGTGTAAGGCAACGGTGCGTAGCGCGATGCCCCAACTGCCGCCCTCGCTCGCCGATCTGGAAGCACTCGCGAAACGCGCGCTCGCTTCGTTGCCGCCACGCTTCAAGAGCCATTTGGGCGATGTGCTGATCCGGGTCGAGGATTTTCCCGACCGCGAGACCGAGCGTGCGATGCGGCTCGACAGCCCGTTCGATTTGATGGGCCTCTATCGCGGGGTCGCGCTGCCGCAAAAGAGCGTCAGCGACCCGCAGCCCGGGATCGACGCGATCTTTCTCTATCGCCGGCCAATCCTCGATTACTGGTGCGAAACCGGGGAGGACCTCGCCGATGTCGTGCGCCACATCGTAATCCACGAGATCGGCCACCATTTCGGCTTCAGCGACGAGGATATGGAGCGCATCGAGCAGGAGGATTGAGCGGGTGGATTGCCCGGGTAGTTGATAGGCTCAGCCGAGCGCCTCCGCGACGGCCGCGCGCAATGGTGGCAGCAGCTCCGTCGTGAACCACGGGCTCTTACGCTCCCAGGCGGTGGTCCGCCAGCTCGGATGCGGCAGAACGAAATACTCCGGCAGAAACTCGTGCCAGCGCGACAGGGTGGCCGTCATCGAGTGCCGCTTTCTGTCGGGCAGGTAATACCGGATCGCGTAAGACCCGACGAGCAGCGTCAACGCGACCTCACGGAAATGCGGCCGCAGCCGCGCATGCCATAAGGGCGCGCATTCCGGGCGAGGGGGCCGGTCGCCGCCCCCTGCGTCCCGCCCCGGATAACAGAAGCCCATCCCCATGACCGCGACCCGGCTCTCGTCATAGAAGGTGTCGCGGTCGAGGCCGAGCCACAGGCGCAACCGGTCGCCGCTCTTGTCGTCAAAGGACAGCCCGGTCTCGTGCACCCGGATACCCGGCGCCTGGCTGATGATCAGGAGCCGCGCCTCGGGCCGGCCGCGCACGATCGGGCGCGGGCCGAGCGGCAACTCGGCCGCGCAAACCCGGCAGGCGCGGATCTCATCGATCAGCCGCGCGAAACCTTTATCCGATGTGCGATGTGAAACGAGCGGTGCGTTCGGCATTCCGTGCCGACGATCATAGCAGCCCGCCCGTCGTAGCGGCCCCGATTACTCGGCCTTGCGGATTTTTAGATTCCGCGCCGCCGCGATACAGACCATCTGCATGGTGCCGGGTCGAGGCCGGGTGAATGGACAGACTTCGAAATCCGCCACGAGCTGTCGGTCGAATGGGGGCGAGGCGAAGATGCGCTCGATCTCCGGCGGCATGATGATTGCGCCGTCTGGACTTGCGATCCCAAGCAGGCGATGGGTTCCGATCGGCCAAAGATAGGGGCGCATGTTGGCATGTACCGAAAGTCGGCCGCGCACCGTGAAACATTGTCCGACAAGGCGCGTGTTCTGCGTGCATGCAGGCGTCTCGGCAAAACCGACCATCGCGATGCCGGTTTGAAAGAGCAGCGCGACGGATACGAAGGACAAAAATTTCCACCGCGCGAGCGGTCGTAAGCAAGCGCGATCAGGCGTCAAAACGACGCCAAAGTTGGTCATCGGGTTCGTTCACGGCATGCGTTGCTGAAAATATCAGCAAAGCTGCCGGACGCCTTATCCGCAGAGCGGCGCGCCTCCGGTCCGAGCGTCCCGGCCGCTATATCCACCTCCACTGACGTTTTTGGGAAAACGGGATCGCGGCGCGACGTACGATCAGGACAATCACCGTGATCAGGGCGATGGGCCCGAGCGGCATCATGCCGAAATCGAGCTTCTCCTGATTGATCCAGAAGGCGCCAAAGGCTGCGACAGCAATGCCGAAAAGCGCCAACAGCGTCGCCTGTTCCCGTCTCAGTAATCCGTTGCGCAGCTGGTCTCGGGCAAGAAACGCGACCGGGACCGCAAGAGCTGCCATGTCGTAGCTGAAGGCGTATGGCGTCGCGATCAGCGCCGCCGCCGAGACCGCCGCCGCCTTCAGATCGTAGCTGGCCGGTGAGCGCCAGACGCGCCAGACAATTACCGCGACACCGAATGCGGCGGCACCATGCAGCAGCGCGGCGCAAACGCCACCGCCGTGGAGCTCGCGGACCAGGCCATAGATCGTCTGGATATGGCCCCAATTGGCCTCGGCGGCGCCGTCGGCAAGTAGGACGACGTTTTTTTGGGCCCACAAGCCGGTGGGGAGCATTTCCCAAGTACCGATTCCGAACGCCGCGGCCGACAAGCCGGCTAAGGCAACGACCGTCACCGCGGCGCTGGCAATGGCGCGCCATTGCCGGGCGGCGATCAGGGCTACCGGAAACAGGATCCCGAATTGCGGCTTGTAGCTGAGGCAGCCGATAAAAATACCCGCCAGCACCGGCTGCCGCTCCAGGCACAGCAATGCAGCCCCAAGCAGCGACCCGGTCAGGAAGCCGTTCTGCCCGGCGAGGAAATTCCACGCCGTGAATGGCGATGCCAATACCAGCGGGATCGCCGACGGAAGCGGCACGATGCGATAGACGACGATGAGCAGGGTGGCGAGCGTGAGGCTATCCCACGACAGAAATGCGTAGAGGTACGGGAGCGCACCGAAAGGCGCGGCGATCAACAGCATGGTCGGCGGGTAAGGCCAGTTCGGGTAAAAATATGGCCTTGTTCCGAGAATCTGCTCCTGGATTTTGAGAAATTGCGCCGAATCGTACAGCCGGGCCGCTTCGCCGCGCACCGCTTCGACCCCGGCGACCCAAATCGTCGTAAAGTCGGTATAGACTGGCGCGCCGGCGATATCGACAATCCACGAGCCGGCCCGATAAAAGTGCACCAAAATCACGGCATAGATTATCGCCAGCGCATAGCCGTATGCCTCCAGCCGTGCCTCTTCGAAAAAGCGGAGCGGACGCGGTCTCGCGGGAGTGCCGGCATAGGGCGTGAGTTCCATCCGCTTCAGCCTGAAATCATCCGTTTTGAAATAATGCTGTCGGACTCCGACGGGCGCCCCGTCGACACTAGACTCGGGATTTAAAGAGCGGTTCGAGACGCACGCGCTGGCACTGCTTCGAAATCTTCATGCTGCGGCCGCAACCCGCGCACGGGCTCCGGAAACGGCATCATCGGCATGGGTTGGGATGTGCAGGCGCCCGAGCGCTGCGCGACACAGGTCTTGCCGAAACACGCCGTCGTTGTGAAACCCAGCTCTGCGGGCGGCGCCGTGGTGTAGATCAGCGTATCGAAAGCCCGCGCGCTCCTGGCGAGCTCCGTCTCATCTGCCGGCCAATAGATCCTCACGAGGCGATGGAGGTACGTGTAGCCGCCATACATCACCCAGTCCCGACCCTCTGCTCCATAAAGCCCTAGACCGCAAAAGGCAGGCGTGTGCCTTACGTAAGCGGCGGCAAGCAAACTGTCGTGCGCCCGCGAGCGCAGCTCGGTCATTGTCTCGCTGGTCCATGCTTTGAACATCAGGCTCCCCGAATAGGCGAACAGCAGCGCGGCGCACAGGGTCGCGGTGAGCCGACCTTCGATGCCCTGTCTGGCGAGCCACTCGACAGCCCATTGCGTAAGCTGAGCAAGTCCTAATCCCGCAAGCACCGTGATGAACACAACGGCCGGATAGATGAAACGGTATTCCTTGTGGGTGAAGCCGGAATGCACTGCGAGGATCACGAGCGCCGCGGCGAGCAGCGCAGGCAGTCGCCTCGCCCCAAATACGGCCGCAACGAGCATGAACAGCCCTCCAGCGCCCCAGAGGCCGAACTCGCCGAGCAGATAATAATTCCACGGCTCGGTGCCGAAATCCGCGCTGACGCCGTCGATAATGTTGAATTGCAGGTTCCGCCACAGCGAGGCCAGCGGGTAACCGAGCGACACCCAATCGAGCGCCGCGCCGCACGCGCCCGCCAGCAAGCCGCCGGCAATCAGCAGCGGCAGCCGCGAGCGCCACGAGGCAGGGCTTGACCATAGCGCAAGGACCAGCACCGCTGGCGCCACGTGGATGCGGAGAAGGCACGCGACGCCAAGTAGGACTCCAGCGGCGAAGAGACGCCGCCGCGCCCGGCTTCTCTCGCCGGTCTGCAATAGAAAGAACCCGATAACGAGCAGGTGAGCGGCAACCGTCTCACTCAGCGCCCGAGCACCAAAATAGACAAGTTCGGGGGCAATTCCGACAAGAGCGGCGCCAGCGAAAGCGGCTGGCAGCCCATACCACCTGCGCGCCCACAGAAAGCAACAGATCACGGGCGCGCACGCCAAAAGAGCCAGGACAGCGGCGATGGCCGGCAGGTAAATATCCGGCCCATCGCCGATCAGCCGCGCCGCTTCCATAATGACCGCGACAAAGCCGGGCAACAGCCACGAGCGCATCCCGAGCTGAAACTCCCACGTCAC
>JBKOVT010000325.1:0-14693 GCA_046724035.1 Pseudomonadota bacterium
CGGCATCCTCGATCACCCCGCCACGTCAAACCCGGCGATTCTGAATGCCGGCAGCCTCGATGCGCTGCTCGCGTTGGAGCGGATCGGTACGCGCCGCAGCTTTGCCCGCGAGGATGAGATCTACGCGGAGAGTGACCTCTCCGATGGTTGGTACCGGGTGGTCTCCGGCAGCGTCCGGATCTGCAAATTGCTGGCCGACGGCCGCCGCCAAATCTCCGCCTTCTGCTTCACCGACGATTGCTTCGGCCTGCCCGCATCCGGCACCCGGATCGCTTCAGCCGAGGCAATCGGAGACGTCGTCGTGATGCGTTACCCGAGAAGCGCCGCGGAACGGTTGATCGACGAGAACCCTCTGCTGGTCCGCGATTTGTATGACCGGATGCTGCGCGAGCTAACACACGCGCAGACCCGCATGCTGTTGCTTGGGCGGATGACCGCTTCCGAGCGGGTCGCAAGCTTTCTTCTGGAGATCTCGGAGCGGCAGGACACGCCGCGCGCGCTCGAATTGGCGATGTCGCGCAACGACATTGCCGATTATCTCGGACTTACGATCGAGACAGTGTGCCGCGTCCTATCCGGTTTTCGGCGCGACGGGGCCATCGCGATTCCGACGCCGCATCGGATTGAGCTCTGCGACCGAGAGTTTCTCGAGGCGCTCTGCGAGACATGAGAGGGGCTCCGGCACTTCATTGCCGCAATCCCACGAGGGCTGGTTTCTAGTCGAATTGAGATGAATAATTGGCGAGGACGGCACTGCGCTTCAGTTAAATTAGGGCACCGGAGCTGCTGATCGCATCCGGCGAGAATCGGTTCATGGTTTGCGGCTACGTTTACATTGTCGATGATGACGAGGCGGTCCGCGCTTCGCTGTCGATGCTGTTCGAAGCCAACGGGTACGGCAGCCGTGTTTTCTCGTCCGCGCAGGAATTCCTCACAATAGCGCCAAGCCTCGATCCAGGCTGCCTGATTGCCGATATCCGCATGCCCGGAATGGACGGGCTCGAAATGCAACGGCGGTTGGTCGAACGCGGTCTTCCATTTCCATTGATCATCATCACCGGCCATGGTGACGTTCCGCTCGCGGTAGCTGCAATGAAGACTGGCGCTCTTGATTTCATCGAAAAACCGTTCGCTCCAGACACCATTCTGAACCGGATCAAAAGTTTACTCAGTAATCTCGGTGCACCGCAGCCGATAGACGTGCTATCGGCCACAGCGACATCTCGCCTCAAAGCTCTGTCACCGCGCGAGCGGGAGGTGCTCGAGCGGCTTCTCACCGGGCTGTCCAATAAGTTAATCGGGTATGAGCTGGGTATAAGTCCCCGAACGGTCGAAATCCACCGTGCGCGGGTCATGGAAAAGATGGGCGCGCACAGCCTGTCGGAACTGGTGCGAATGGGGCTCGCTGCCGGCTTGCAGCCCCGCTTCCAGACGGAGCGACGGCCGAGGGAATCACGTTAGCGCGCCGCTCCATCGACATAGACGCGCTCCGTCAAAATCTCATCCGCAGCTGGATCGCTCAATGCCGCAAGCTCCGGGGCGCTCGCGCTCAGTGCTGGTCGCGCGGCATCTCTCCGGCGCCAAAGCTAGGGGCGGTGCGTTGACCCACGTCAACGCTCTTCCGGAGGGAGCAGCCGGATAATCGGTCTCGCTCCGGGCGAGCGGCATGCGGACTGGCTGCAATGTTGATATCGAGCGAATACGTTGGCGTCAGAACACATCTGCAATAACCCGATGAGCGACAGCGCTTAAAACCACCGCAGCTGCCCAAGGTAGAGCCCGGCGCTGCTCCGGAACTCGGGTGTGGCGGCAATGCACTCTCGCATGTTGAGCTTCAGAATTGCGATAACCGGGGCCGTCATCGCATTCATCGCAGTGCTCGCCGCCTGTCTCATTGTGATCCAGATTGTGACCTTCGATGCTTCGGCGAAAGCAGCAGCCTCTGCCGGGATGGACGCCGCCAGCGCCAACACGCTCGGCCGTCTCGAGGCGGATGTCGCCGCGCTGAGCTCCCTCGTTCGTATCCTGGCAATCCATCCCTCCCTGGCGGAAGTCGACGAGGACAGCGAATTCGACGGCATAGTCGCGCTGTTCAAGGCTGCGCTGCGCGAGCAGCCGCAGACCGACAGTATCCATGTGGGTTTTGAGAACGGCCGCTGGTTGCAGGCCCGGCGCCTCGCTGTCCTCGACCGCTCTGAGCGCCGACGGCTCGAGGCTCCCGATGGGGCGGCCTACAATATCAATCTCACCCGTCCCGGCGTCGATGGCGCGCTGTCGATGAAACGCATATTCCAGGACGAGCATGGTAAAACGCTTTCAGAGCTTGATCTTCCGCATTACGGCTACGACGCGCGTAATCGAGACTGGTACCGGAATACGATCCGCGCAGACCAGCCCACAATTTCGCCGCCGTATCGGTCTTTCAGCATCACCACGCCGATGATCAGCATCAGCGCGCCGCTTCGGGGGCGGATGCGGGGCGTCATCGCGGCTGACCTGAAGCTGGACACGTTCAGCGAGCTGGTTAACGCCCAACGACCGGGAGAACACGGCACGGCAATCATCTTCGACTCGTTCGGCACGCTGATAGCGCATCCTGATTTCGCACGGCTCGTGGAGGATTCGCGCATAAATCCCACCCGGCCACAACTTCCGAACGTGGCAGAGATCCGGACCGGTTTGGTGAGCGCCGTCATGCGCAAATGGGATGGACGCGACCACTTTGAAGGACGCATCCCAGGTGAAGACGGGAAAAACTACCTCTTTCGAATTCGCAAATTTTCTCAGCGCGACGGCTATAGTGGTTATTCGCTTCTGATCGCGGCTGAGGGTGACTTCGCCTCTGAAGTTCGGAAACTTCAGATCAGAGGGTTACTCGTCGGGCTATTTGCCGGAGCCTGCTTTATACCGCTGGCCTGGCTATTTGGCGGCCGAATGGCCGTTTCGTTGAAGCGCCTGACCCGTCAGACAGCCCAGCTACAGCTATTGGCCGCACCGGAGGAAGCGCCGGTTACATCTCGCATCGCGGAAATGGACGAGCTCGGCCGGACTCTGGCCATCGCTCACCGTACGATCTGGTCCTTCGCCCATTTTGTAGCCGCCGATATTGTCAGGGGGATCATTGATGGCTCGATTTCCACCGAGCTGGGCGGCGTCAGGCAGGAAGTCACGATCCTATTCACCGACGTCCAGAACTTTGCCGGAATTGCCGAGGCGGCAGACCCGAACCTGCTGATGCGACAGACGTCACGTCACTTGAGCGCGCTGACCGAAGCCTTCCTCGCCGAAGGTGGCACCGTCGACAAGTTTATCGGCGATTCGGTGATGGTGTTCTGGAACGCTCCACGTCGGCAGCCTGACCATGTCGAACGCGCCTGCCGCGCGGCACTGTCGGCCAAAGCGGCGAACGATGCGTTGAATCGTGAATTCGAAGCCGAGGGCTGGCAGCCCTTCGTCATTCGACTTGGTCTGCATGTCGGTGACGCTGTCGTCGGAAATGTCGGTTCGCTTGAACGCATGGAGTACACAGTGCTCGGCAACAGCGTGAATCTGGCAGCGCGGCTCGAAGGGCTCAACAAGGAATACGGCACCGCGATACTCGTCAGCGAGGCGATCCGGAACCGCATCGCGGATCGGTTCCGCTTCAACAGCCTCGGCTCCACGCTGGTCAAGGGCATGACCGCCGAGACCCGCGTGTACGAACTGGTCGGGACGGTTGGGGAAGAACGCGCGAGTCACGGAACCTGACAGGCGCCCGTGCTCGGAGCGTCAGGTGGTGAGCATGGCGCGCCAACCTCGGTGAACAAACGCCTCAGAGTCTCGGCTTGGCGGTCGAGTACGGTGCGGGGGCTCTGACCGTCAAGGACGATAAGCTTGAATGTATCAGTGAAGACCTTGTCGAATTCGCCATCGCGGCGGCCAAGCCCGACGGGCGCCAGCGCCGGCAATGCGTCCGTCGAGGTTTCTACCTTGGTGAGCACGGCAGCGCCCATCCGCAGCCCCGGTTCGAGATTTGCCGCCAATTGCGTGTCCAGAACCGGCAAGAAGCCAATGCTCCGGGCGGTAGCGATTTGCGTCTCGGGCCGAGTGAGATAATCGATCAATGCCATCGCACCAGCGGTGTCACGGGCGGTCCGTAACACGGCAAGACCGGCGATGACTGGCATATAGCCGCGCCCTCTTGGTCCTGACGGCGCTGGGAACGCCACGAATTCCCCCGGCTTTTGCCGGAGCGCGTCGAGCACGCGGGCGATGTGATCGAAGCCGATCCAAACCTCGCCCGACAGCAGCGGCTCTGCCATGAAATTGTAGTTGGTCGAGTTCGGGCTGACGGTCTTCCACAATGCCGAGAACTGAGCCCACATCGCCTCGGCTTCCACCGACCGGAAGGGGCGCACGACTCCGCGCGTGAATGAGGGATAGAGAAAGCCTTCCAAAAAACGATGCATCAGTCCTTGCGGGCCGGCCGGAAACCCGAGCAGCCGGTTCCCAGTGTTTTGTTGGAGGTTACCGGCCCAAGCGGATAGCTGGTCGTAGCTGAGAACATCGATATCGGCGCCGCTTGGGAGGTAGGCGAGCGCACGTTTATTGGCGACAAAGATATAACCCGCCTGCATCCACGGTATGTAGTGCTGCTGCGCCGAACCGAATTGGCCGAGCGCCAATAACGGCCCGGCCATGCCCCGGCCGACGGCCTTCTCCGCGAGTGCGGCGAGCGGTATCAATGCGCCCATCTCCGCAAGCGGCTGCAGCTCGCCGTGCAGGGCGCCGATGACATCCGGTGGAGTAGCGCCGCTCTGAGGCTCGTCCTGCAGGCGCTCCAAAAACGACAGCGGCGGGCTCGTGACGAATTCGACCTCTCGTGAAAAATCCTTCAAGACCACATTGCGCATTTTCTGCGCTTCGGCGATCGGACGAAGTTGCGTCGACACGAACAACAGGCGCTCGGATTGCGTGTCCTCTGCGATCGCGGTCGCAAGCGCCGCGGCGCTCAGCAGAAGGATTAGCCAGCCGCAAAGCCTCAAATCGGCTCCTTTCGTGCTTCTCTGTTGCGGTCGTCACTGCAGGAGTTGCTCCGCGGCTGACCTGCTACGGCGCGCCGCGCGGGCCGGGGCGGAATAGACAATGGCTGCTCTGATCAGAATGAAGAGCAGAGCGGCGTTCAAAAGGTGCCACAGGAAATGTGTTCCTAACGGAAACGCCGCACAGACTCTGGCGTCAAGAGTACGCGCGGCGAACGAGATAAGGAACACCGCTGTCGCGGTGAGGAATGCGCCCGCTCCCGGCATCTGCTGTACGTAGAGCGATGCCCCGATGACGAGCATTAACAAAACGGTCGGCAAATAAAGTGCGCCACCCCACAACACGCTCGCGGGAACCGACGCCTCGGCATAAAAGGTCGCCGCGAAATACATTGCCAGCACGATTAATTTGAGCCAAGGCGGCCAGTCAAAAAATGTCGTCAGGACCAGCCATAGATACAACAGCATAAACAGCATGATCGGCAGAACGTCGGCCCACTCTGTCCAGCGGGTTGCGACGGTATGAAACAGAAAGCTGCCGAGGCCGACGAGCGCCATTGTCAGGATCAGGGCGACGACAAGTCTTCCCTCGCTGCCGCGGCGACCGGAGCGAATGCGCCACGCAATGCACGCACCGATCAAGAACGCTGCGTTCGTCAGCGCATTGACGGGCTCGGCATCGAAGGCCGAACTGGTTCGCTCGCAGTAGTGATCGACCGCGGCGCACAGCTCCGGATAGGAGCTGCCGATCAGCGACGGACAGGCGATCGGCATGCGCAGCTCTCCGCTGAATGGGCCGTTACGCCGGCGCCCGAGGCTCCATCATGTCACCTGTAACCATCATCGGCCCTCGGGAGCGTGCGCGGCTTCACGGATGGCGTCGCTTCGCTGGGAAAATGCGTCAGCCTCGGCGCTACGGCCCTCCGCGCGATAGAGATCCGCAAGGTTGCGCAAGCTCTCCGCCACGGCCGGGTGCGCCGGCCCGAGCGTCTTTTCCAGGATTGTGAGGCTACGGCGGTACAGCGGTTCTGCATCGGTGTAGCGTTCTTGGCGGTAATAGAGCCGCGCTAGATTGTTCAGGATGCTGGCGACACCGAAATATGTCGCGGGCAGCCTCTGTTCGAGAATGCCGAGGGCGCGTTGGTACACCGACTCCGCCTCAGAATCGCGATGCTCGCGCTCGTAGACCAGCGCCAGGTTGTGCAGTTCGATCGCTACAGCCAGATGGTTTGGGCCCAGCGCCCGTTCCAGGATCTCCACGCTGCGCCGGGACAGGTCCTCTGCCTCTGTGTATCGGCCCTCTTCCTGATACAGGGCTGCGAGGTTGCCAAGGCTTGCCGCGACAGCCGGATCGTTCGGCCCGAGCGCCTTCTGAAGTACAGCCAAGCTGCGCTGATATAGCGACTCGGCGTCGGCGTACCGGCCCTGCTTCTGGTATAGCAGCGCTAAATCGTTGAGTTGGCGCGCCTGCACGACATGGTCCGATCCGCGCTCAGTTTTGAGAGCTGCGCGATCGAGCCTGCCCGCGTTATCCGTGACGGCGCGGATCTCGCGATAAACCTGTGCCGGATGGGGGCTGAAGGCGAGCACCGGCGTCTTCGCGAACGCTATTAAACCGGCTGCGCAGGCCAGGAGCATCGCGATGAGCCGTGCCGAGCAGAAGTGCTGCACGATAGGCATCAATTTTCCGGCGGTGTCGACCAGATCAGCCGGTCCTCACTGACCGGAGATTTGATCGCCGCACCAGGCGTCACCACGCCAGGGTCACCCCGACATCGCCCGGCATGCCGCCCGGAAAATTGAGGATCTCCGCGCGCAGCCTATAGCCCTGCGGCTGAAGCTCAGCCTTGTAGAAGTCGTATGCCCGCTTGGCGTAGCCGACCAGCGTCTCAGGCCAGTTCGGGTCGCCATTGTTGATCGCGCGCCCGCCATCGGTGCACAACTCACTCGGAAAGGTGAAAACCTGCAGGTGAGTCTCGCCGCGCTCGGCCGCCAGCAGCAGCGCCTTCTTGAGCCGCTCTTTGCCGTCAGGCTGAATCTGCCGATTCATGAACGCTTCCTGCAGCTGCTGGCGTTCGTCAACACGACGCTGGTCGGCCTCGATAATCTGCCGTGCCCGCTCCATTTCCTTCGCCTGGGCGGCTTTTCGGAGCTCATCGGGCCGGATCACCTCAACCATGTTCTCCTCCCAACCGGCTAATTGAAAAGCATGCACGTGCCGCGTCTGAAACTCCGACGCAGTGACATAGATCAATTCGTCTGTGAACTCGTCCGGCGGTCTACGAAGGCGATCAGTACCGCTCCGGCACGAACTTACGACCTGCGAGCCCGGCTTCGGGGTCGTATTTGTCCTTGGCAGACCGTTTTGGGAGCTTCACCTTCTCGCTTGGCACATGTTCGGCCGGGACAAGGCTCAATAGATGCGCGATGCAATTGAGCCGCGCCTTCTTTTTGTCGTCCGAGCGAATAATGTACCATGGGGCATGCGGCGTATCGGTCGCCAGCAGCATCTCATCGCGAGCGCGGGTGTAATCGTCCCAACGTTGCCATGCCTCGACGTCCATCGGGCTGAGCTTCCACTGCCGCAGGGGATCATCGACCCGTGCCGCGAAACGGCGCGCCTGCTCGTCCTTGCCGACCTCGAGCCAGTATTTGATCAGGATAAGACCGCCCTCGACCATAACCCGCTCGACAAACGGCACGAGCGCGAGAAATCCGCGGTGCTGCTCCGGTGTGCAGAACCCCATAACGTGCTCTACGCCGGCACGGTTATAGTAGCTGCGATCGAAGATGACGATTTCGCCAGCGGCCGGGAAATGCGGCATGTACCGCTGAAAGTACATTTGCGATTTTTCGCGATCAGAGGGTGCCGGCAAGGCAACGACGCGGAACACCCGAGGGCTGACGCGTTCGGTGATCGCCTTGATGGTGCCGCCCTTGCCGGCGGCGTCGCGGCCTTCAAACACAATAACAATACGCAAGCCTTTGAATTTGACCCACTCCTGCAGCTTGCATAGGCCACTTTGCAGCCGCTGAAGCTCTTCGGTGTAGTTCTTGCGTTTCATCGTGGTCTGATAGCCTTCGTGAAATCCGGCCCGAGCAAGTCTTCGCGTGTGCCGATCGTCCACCCTCCTTCCGAGGCCGAAAGCCGCATTGATTTGTATCAACGGCGGCTGGCACCGGTTGACGCTGCAACCGTCAGCATACGTCGGCGCCCGGGGCACGGGCCCATTGAGATAAATCAATGCCGCAGCACCGGACCGATCTGATCTTGATCAAGATTTTTGCAAGGCGTCGACAAGAAGGTCCCTCACGCGCCCAGCGCCGGCGAATTTCGGCCCCCGAAGCAAAGGAGATTTCAATCATGCGTTTGATGCCACTCTCTGCAGCCGCAGTGATCTTGGGACTCGCCAGCGGCGCTCCCGCGATCGCCCAAACGGCGTCCGCCGAAAACATGCCCTGGATCGAGTTAGAGTCGACTTCCGTGAGCCTCGGTCTTGGCGGTTCATCAGGCGATGGTGTGCTAAGGCTGCCGAATTTGGGCACTAACTGTGCCTACGCTTTCAAGGTCGATGGCTTCGGTGGGGGCATAAAGGTAGGCATATCCCACGCACGCGCGACGGGGCCGGTCGCCGGCATGACCAGAATCGCAGATTTGGCCGGCGATTACGGCGCCACCGAGGCCAATGTCACGCTGCTCGCGGGCGCCGGCGGCATTTCGATGAAGAACCGCCGGAACGATGTGGTCATGAACTTGAAGTCCGAAACGACGGGACTTGACCTCGGCTTCGGCGCGCAAGGGATGACGATCAAGCTTGCTGATCCGCCCGTCAACGCACCGCGGGCCTATATCGTCGAGTTCGGCTTCAACAAGACCTGGGTCAACCAGGACAGCCGCGCCGTTCTCGACCAGGTGCTCAGGGCTTGGAAGTGCCGCTACGCAAATGTTTGGCTGTTTGGTCACACGGACACGGTGGGCAAGGAAGACACCAACCTCGAGCTCGCAGGCAAACGCGCGGCAGCGGTACGCGATTATCTGGTCGGCGCGGGCGTTGTTCCGACGCGGGTTTTCACCGAGGTAAAGGGCGAGGACCCGCAAATCACGCGCACCGCCAACAATGTGCGGCTCCGCACGAACCGCGCGGTCGTCGTGGTAATCCAGGATAAATAGCCGATCGCTGGAGACGAGACAGGGGCCTCAATGCTCTTTGGAGATTGAGGCCTCTGCCCGCCACCAAATCGTACCCGAACCTCACATTCGGAGCTTCAGATATGAAGTTCGAGGCGTTGGAACCGGCTGGCGCAGACCGTCGCGACATCTTTCGGCTCGACCGCCGAGGCTTTATGAACCTCGTGACCTGTGCGTCGACCCTGTCACTGGGGGCCGGTTGCTCGACGCTCGACCGGGTCGCGCCGATGCCGCCAGGCGTAGCGGACCAAGTCACGGTGCTCGGCATCCAAAACGCACGCTTCTGGCCTGATACGCATGGTGATGAGCTCGTCCGCGAAGGGATCGAGGCCCTCGATCGGGAACGTGCGGCAGCGGGTCTGACCGGCAGTTCGAATCGCGGTCCGAGCGGCAATCTTCCGCCGGCAAATTTCTTGGCGCTGTCCGGCGGCGGCGACGACGGTGCATTCGGCGCCGGATTGATTTGCGGCTGGTCTGACAGCGGCAAGATGCCGAACTTCAAACTGGTGACTGGCGTCAGCACCGGTTCAATGATCGCCCCGTTCGCCTTTCTCGGCGGCTCCTACATCAACCGTTTGCGCACGCTCTACACGACGATCAAGCCTGATGATATTTCGGAAGATAGGGGCCTCTTTGGAGCGCTATTCGGCGAGGCGCTCGCTGATACCAAGCCCCTGTACCAGCTGATCTCTCGCTATGTCGACGAGCAGATGCTTGCCGATATTGCGCGCGGGTACGGCAGCGGCCGTCTACTTCTGATTGGCACGACGAGTCTGGACGAGCAGCGGCCCGTCATCTGGAACATGGGTGCAATAGCGGCCTCAGGTCATCCTGGAGCGCTCGATCTCACTCGCAAGGTGTTGCTTGCTTCGGCCTCGATACCCGGTGCCTTTCCGCCGGTCATGATCGAAGTCGAGGCTGCGGGCCGACGGTACCAGGAAATGAATGTCGACGGCGGCGCCGTGGTTCAGACGTTTCTCTACCCGCCGGATACGGGCCTGCGGGTCGATTTGCGATCAGCCGAGCATGCAAGACAGCGGCATGCGTACATTATTCGCAACGGCAGGCTGGACCCGGACTGGGCCTCTGTCGACCGGCGCTTTCTAAAGATCGTCGGCCGCGCCATTTCGACAATGATTCACTACAGCGGCTACAACGACATCTTGCGCATCTATGCGACCACGAAACGCGACGGGGTCGATTACAACCTTGCTTATATCGAATCCGACTTTCCGGATACCAAGCACGAAGAGTTTGATCCCGCCTATTTGCGTGCGCTTTTCGCACATGGCTACAACAAGGGAAAGCAAGGTCCGGGTTGGCACAAAGCGCCGCCGATCCTGCAAACCTAGCCTTCCATTGAGGGCAACACGAGCCCCGACTGTGGAGAGCGCGCGCTGGGCTACGGTCCGATGACGCAGCGATCGTATGGGCGGTGAAGGCGATCCGGATGACGGCCGGGCGGAGGTCGAAGTTGGCGATTAATGACACGGTTGCCGGTGCCCGACAGGGCCGTTCGGCCAAGAGGGGAACCGCGATGCGCGTTTTGATCGCTGCCGCCTTCCTGATCTGCGGTTTCGCCATTTCGAGCCCTGCACAGCAGCCTGCCCCTGCAGCCGTACCGGTCGGGACCGTCGTCGCTCAGCGCAAAGCAATTGCAAAGACGGCCGAGTTCGTCGGGCGCATTCAGGCAATCGACCGTGTCGAGGTGCAAGCACGGATCACCGGGTATTTGGAGAATGTGCTGTTCAAGGAGGGTGAATTTGTCAAAGAGAACCAGCCCCTCTTCCGCATTGAGAAAGATCTGTTCCAGGCTGCCGCCGACCAGGCCCAGGGCGCTTTGGCCGCCAGCAAATCGAAGAAGCTTTTGACCGCAATCCAGTACGAGCGAGCCGAGCAATTAATGAAAACGAGCGCCGGAACCGTAACGGCCCGTGATCAGGCGCTGACGGCAGATCGCGCCGCCGATGCTCAGATGATGATCGATCAGGCGAACCTCAACACCGCAAAAATCAATCTCAGCTACACCGAAATTCTGTCGCCGATCTCGGGGAAAATCGGTCGCACGGCAATCACAAAGGGAAACGTCGTCAGCCCGCAAAGCGGCACGCTGACGACGATCGTCAGCCAGGACCCAATGTATGTGCTGTTTCCGGTCAGCCAGCGCCAGCTCATGCAGGCACGGCAAGCGGGCCACCTCGACGACATCACCGGGGTCAAGGTGAGGCTGCATTTTCCTGACGGATCGATCTATGACCCGATCGGGCGCATTGACTTCGTTGATGTGACGGTGGACCGGGCGACGGACACTGTACAGGTCCGTGCGGTTTTTCCGAATTCAAAGAGTCAGCTAATCGATGGGCAGTTGGTAACGGTCAACCTCGAGACCGAACAGCCTGAGGACCGGGTCGTTGTCGCGCAATCGGCTCTGATTACGGATCAGCAAGGCGTTTACGTCTTCATCGTCGATGCCGGCAAGGTCGCGATCCGACGCATCAAGACCGGTGGTCCGGCGGGCGAGGACATCGTCGTGACCGAAGGTCTGTCGGGCGGGGAGCAGGTTATCGTGGAGGGACTGCAGTCGGTTCGCGCCGGAATGGCTGTACAGGCCACCCCCGTGTCACCGGCCGTGAAGCAGGGTTGAGCCCATGCTCTCAGCGATCTTTGTCGATCGGCCGCGGCTCGCAATCGTGATCGCCCTGGTTACGACAATCGCCGGGATGCTGGCATTAGCCGTGATCCCGCTGGCCCAATACCCGGACATCGTGCCGCCGCAAGTACAGGTTACGACGATGTATCCCGGGGCAAGCGGCTCGGTAGTCGAGGCGACTGTCGCGCAGGCGATCGAGGCTCAGGTGGTCGGCGTCGACAAGATGATCTACATGAAGAGCGTCAGCGGCGATGACGGCAGCTATACGCTCATCTGTTCCTTCGAGCTCGGCACCGACCCCGATATCAACGCCGTCAATGTCAACAACCGCGTGCAGATTGCGCTGCCGACCCTGCCGGATGAAGTTCAGCGGCAAGGGGTCACCGTTAAGAAGAAATCGTCGGCGCTGCTCGGCGTCGTGGCGGTCTATTCGCCCAAGGGCACTTATGATCCGCTGTTTCTGTCAAACTACGTCACCATCAACCTGCTCGACCAGGTGAAAAGCACGCCGGGTGTAGGCGATGCGGTGTTGTGGGGCGCCCAGGACTATGCGATGCGAGCCTGGGTCCACACGGACCGTTTGACGGGCCTCAATCTCACGACCGGGGATATCATTAAGGCGATTCAGGGGCAAAACGTTCAGGCGGCAGTCGGGCGCATCGGCGCGCGGCCGATCTCGGACGACCAACGATTGCAACTGAACATCCAGACCAAGGGCCGGCTTGCCTCGGTGGACGAGTTCTCGAACATCGTGATCCGAACGAATCCGGACGGTTCGATCCTCCGCCTCGGCGATGTCGCGCGGCTGGAATTGGGCGCGGCGAACCTCGATCGCGAGACGCGGTTCAACGGAAAGCCCGCGAGCGCCATCGCGATTTACCAGACACCCGGCGCAAATGCGATCACAACACTGAATGCCGTCAAAGCGCGCTTGGCAAAGCTAGAAGCGCGCTTTCCCGATGACCTTACGTGGCGAGTGACGTACGATCCCACGTTGTTCGTCACGGACACAATCCATGAAGTCCAAAAAACGCTGATCGAAGCTTTCGTGCTGGTCGTGCTCGTCGTTTACCTGTTTCTTGGCAGCCTGCGCGCAACGCTGATCCCGACATTGGCGGTTCCGGTCAGCTTGATTGGCACATTTATCGTTCTTGTTGCCATCGGATATTCCGGCAACACCGTTTCGTTGCTGGCCATCGTGCTTGCGATCGGCATCGTTGTCGATGATGCGATCGTCGTCGTCGAAAATGTCGAGCGCATTATGGAAGAGCATCCGGAGCTCTCTCCGGGCGAGGCGACCAAGCGCGCAATGACCGAAATCACGGCGCCTATTATCGCGATTACGCTGGTGCTGCTGTCGGTGTTTGTGCCCGTCGCTTTCATTCCCGGCATCTCCGGAGAATTGTTCCGACAGTTCGCCGTGACGGTCGCCGTCTCGATGTTCCTCTCGGCGATCAATGCCCTAACCCTGTCGCCGGCATTGTGCGCGGTCTTTCTGCGGCCGCATCACGGCCCCCGGCGGGGGCCGATCGGCGTCGTCATGCGGTCGATCGATCGAGTGCGGGACGCCTATGGGCTTGCCGTTGCGCGCATCGTGCGGTTTTCGATCATCGGCATCATCATGGTTGCCGTCGCCGCGTTCGGCACCGTCAGTCTCTTAAAGGTGACGCCGACCGGGTTCCTGCCGGAGGACGATCAGGGGGCGTTTTTTGTCGTCATCCAGCTGCCCGGCGGCGCGTCGGTCGGGCGAACGCTCGATGTAGTCGGCCGCACGGAGGAGATTCTCAAACACGAGGAGGCCATCGCGGATTACACCTCCGTCATCGGCCTCAACTTCATCGACAACTACTCGCAATCGAACTCGGCGTTTATCGTCGTCACGCTGAAGCCGTTCGAGGAGCGCAAAGGCGCCGAGCTCGGCGCGGGCGCGATCATTACGAGATTGAGTGCCGAATTCCGGCAAAAGGTCGGCGGCGCACTCGTCCTGCCGCTAGCACCACCACCGATCATCGGCCTTGGTACGGGCGGCGGCTTCACCTACGTGCTGGAAGATCTGCGCGGCGGTGATTCGAAGGCGCTCGCGCAGGTCGTGCGCGGGCTCACCGTCGCCGCCAATCAGGATCCGCAGTTGTCTCGTGTGTTCAGCACCTATTCGGCAACGAACCCATCGATCTACCTCGATATCGACCGCGACAAGGCGCAGGTTCTCGGCGTTCCGCTCAACAGCGTGTTTCAGGCGTTGCAAGCCTCGCTGGGCGGATATTTCGTCAATAACGTCAATCTTTTCGGGCGGACCTGGCAGGTCCAGGTGCAGGCGGAAGCGCAAGACCGCACGCAAATCGATGATCTCTACCGTATCAACGTGCGCAGCGACGAGGGCAAGATGATCCCGCTGCGCAGCCTCGTCGAAACCCGGGTTGTCGTCGGTCCGCCATCGCAGATCCGGTACAACAATTTGAAGGCCGTTACCATACAGGGGAACCCCGCGCCCGGCATCTCGACGGGTCAGGCGCTGCAGGCGATGGACGCCGTCGCGGCGCGCACATTGCCGCAAGGTTATGCCGGCGAATGGACCGATACGGCGTTCCAGGAGAAGCGAGCGGAAGGGAAAACCGCGATCATTCTCGGTTTCGCGATCCTGTTTGCGTATCTGTTCCTGGTGGGATTGTACGAAAGCTGGACGATCCCCGTCCCGGTGCTTCTATCGGTCGTGATCGGCATCGTCGGTTCCGTCGGGTCGATCGTGCTCGCCGGCCTGACACTTGATCTCTATGCGCAAATCGGCATGGTCGTGTTGATCGGCCTTGCCGCGAAGAACGGGATCCTGATCGTC
>JBKOVT010000109.1:0-10910 GCA_046724035.1 Pseudomonadota bacterium
CGACCGGAAGATCGTGGCTCAACATACGGTCTTGCGGCAGCAACCCGCGGCAGGAACGGCGATTCCCGACATTATCCAGGCCTTCAACGGGGCGCTCGCGGGGGCGGTCGAGGAGGCCGTCCGGTGGACCGCCGGCATTCCCGCTTTGTTGACATCGCGCCCCTCGGTATCCTGACTCCCTTTTGTTCATCCAAATGAGGCCGGGGGGCGGGTGAGCCTGCGGGAACGGCAGCGGATAGCGGCGGCGGTATTGCGCGACTGTCGGGATGCGCTCGCGCGAGGCGACAGCACGATCCTGCACCAGGCGACCGGGGCGGCCGGCGACATCGCCGCGTGGCGCCGCTATCCGGAGGGCGAGGTCTACGACCCTCAGACCCACTGCCAGTATTTTTATCATTCGCACGGGCCGGAGCCGGCGGACAGCAACGGCCGCCGCGAGCACGGCCATTTTCACCTGTTCCTGCGCGCCGACGGCCTTCCCGCCGGGATGACACCGCTCGTCTTGCCGGAGTTGGCGGTTGCCGATGCGCCATTGCCGCCGCAATCGGCGCCTTTGAAGCGGGGCGGCCGTGACGAGGTCGTGCATCTGGTCGCTCTCGCGCTCGACGCGCAGGGCGAGCCGGTCCGACTTTTCACAACCAATCGCTGGGTGACCGGCGAGACCTGGTACCGCGCCGAGGATGTGGTCCGAATGCTCGACCGGTTTCAGGTAAGCGGCGAGGGATCTACCCAGCTGCTGAACCGCTGGCTCAGCGCGATGGTCCAGCTGTTCCAGCCCGAGATCGCGGTATTGCTGCGCCACCGCGATCGCGCCGTCACGGAATGGCGGTGGCGCCGGCGCAGCAATGTTTTCGAAGATCCGCGGCTCGAAATCACCTCGAGCTTTCCGATCGATCTCGAGGCGCGGCTCGCGGCAGCCGAGGACCGCGGCGTCGAGCCCGCCCTCAGCGCCGCCGCATCTTCCGGTTATCGGCCACCGCGGCTGGCGGAGGGGTGGGGCGTCTGAGCCCTACTGTGACGGCGTGCTCGGCGCGCGCGGCGCCAGCCGCTGGCCTTCGAGGCATTCCTTCAGCTTGGCGTCGCGCTTGGCGTTTGCCTCCGGCGTGAAGTCGGGAAAAGCCGCTTGCGCCTGCTGCGCGCATTTATCCGAGCTCTTCCAGTTCTTGATGACTTGAACGCCCGGCTGGCTCGCCGCGGCAAGACCCGGCGCGAGGGCGAGCGCCACGGCAAAGATCATCGGCAACAGCAAAACGATGCGGCTCATCCGGTTTCCCCTGAACGGCGGCTCCATTATTATCGCCGGCGCGATCCGGGAGAAAGATGCCATGCTGAAGATCTGGGGACGCTCGAGCTCCTCCAACGTGCAAAAGGTGTTGTGGTGCTGCGCCGAGCTCGACATCGCGTATGAGCGCACCGATTGGGGAGGGCCGTTCGGCGGCAATCAGGATCCTGAATATCTCAAGCTCAACCCCAACGGCCTCGTGCCGACCGTCATCGACGGCGATCTCGTTATGTGGGAATCCAACACGATCTGCCGCTATCTCGCGGCGACCCGTAATGGCGAGCGGCTTTACCCGAAGGACCCGGCATCGCGCACCCATGTCGAGCGCTGGATGGATTGGCAGCTCTCCGTCGTCGGGCCGCCAATGGGGCAATTGCTGTTTGGGCTGATCCGCACAAAGCCCGAGGCGCGCGATCCTGCCGCGATCGAAGGAGCGCGCCGCCGTGCGCTGTCGGCTTGGATGATCGTCGACGACGAGATCAGGGCTCGCGGGCCCTATCTCGCTGGAGCCGAACTGAGCCTCGCCGAAATCGTGCTCGGGACCCAGATCTATCGCTGGTTCACCTTTGCGATCGAGCGGCCCCAACTCGACAATCTGCACGCCTGGTACGACCGGCTGCGCCAGCGCCCGGGATTCAAGACGCATATCGAAACGCCGATCACGTGACGCGGCTCGGCCCGGCGAGCCGGGTGAGGCAGGAAGCCGATCCGGTCTAGCTCGATTCCACCAGGGTCGGCGACACGGGATTGGATCCGTGAGCCGGCTCGGCGGGGAGCGAGCGGAACTTGTCGCCGCCGATAGCCGCGCCGCTGTCGATGACCCGGATCGTTAATGGCGCGCGCAGGCCGCGCACCTGCACCTCGCGCATCGGGAAAACGTCGAGCGAAACGCCGGCTGTCGTGCCGACGACATCCGATACGACCAATTGGCAATCATATTCCTTGGTGAGGTCCTGCAATCGCGAGGCGATGTGGACGACCTCGCCGATCGCGGTGGTGGTCGCATGTTCGCGATAGCCGAGGGTGCCGATGATGACCTCGCCACCATGGATACCGATGCCGACTTCGAGCGGCTCCGGCAATTCGTTGGCGAGCGCGTGGTTCAGCTCGCCGACATGCCAATCGATCAGGCGAGCCGCCTCCAAGGCTTGCGCGCAGGCCGCCTCCGCGCCGGTTTCGGCGCCGAAGATCGCCATCACCCCATCGCCGATGAATTGGTTGGGCGTGCCGCCGGCCGCGGTGATGGCGCTGCCGACCGCCTCGAAGAACCGGTTGAGGATGAACACGACGTCGTAGGGCAATCGGTTCTCGACCAGCTCGGTCGACCGGCGGATATCGACAAACAGGATCGCGACAAACCGCTCGATCCCGCTGTCGGTCAGGTTCAACACACTCTGGTCTGTCATTGTCGCTTGCGGCGGCAACAGCGGCCAGACGCTGACATCGGCGACGGGCTTCAGCTGGCACGCCAGGCGAATCGCGCGATCGGCGCCAAGCCGGGCCAGTACCCGCGCCTCGACCGGCGCCTGCGGCGGCAGGCGCTCGAGACCGAGCAGCACGCGCACCCGGCAGGTCGAGCAGCGTGCCCGCCCGCCGCACAATGAGGCATGCGGAATGCCGGCGCGGCGGCTCGCGTCAAGCACGCTGAGCCCCTTCGGAATCCGCACCGAGCGGCCGTCGGGATAAATGACACGAACGACGCCGCGGCGGCGTTCGACAGTGGCGCGCACGCCGCGCGCCCCCAGCACGAGGATGAGAGCGCCGGCATAGCCGACCCAGGACCACAGGGCGATGTCCCAAAGCGCGTCTTGGACCGCTGGATGGGCGCGAACCCCCGTCCGGCGCAGCTCCGCCGCCCAGGCGGTATCGCTCTTGGCTTTCGCCTCGACCTGGCGGGCGCCTTGGAATAGTCCGAGCAGCGCCACGGTCGGCAACAGCACGGCGACAATGAGCAGAAACGGCGCCGCGCGGTGAAACCAGCGCTTCACCCGCAGCCACAGATACAGGCCGATGCAACCGTGCAGCCAAGCGATCGTGAACAGCGCGAGTTGCCGGAGACCGGCGTTCCAGGGGTCGCCCACCCAATAGTTAAGCAGAGCGTGCCGATAAACGATGTGAATATCGAAAAAACTGTATGAGGCGCGCTCGGCGAGTGCGTGCTGCAGCACAAGCAGCGGGATGAGAAAGCCAAGGCAGAGCCGCAGCGCCTCGATCCAGCCCATCCGAAGATGCCGGCGGATGTAGATCGCCCAGAAAGCGAGCGAGAAATGGATCGTGAACGCGCCGTAAAGCAACGCGGTGCCGATCTGGCTGCGCCAGATCCATTCGTGTATGACGCCGCCCCATTCCATCGCCTCGAAGGAAATGTTGCCGAGGCTATGGTTGAGGAAATGCAGAAACACATAGGAAAACAAGACGAGTCCGCTGCCCAGTCGAGACCGGCGCGCGATCGATGGCGCGCGCCGCACGAGCGCCGCCCAGCCGGACGTTAGCGAGTCGCCTCTTCCCCCCTCTCGCGAGTCCGCCGCGTCCCGGTGAACTGAGTTCACTCGACAATCCTCAACGGCAATTCCCCTGCATTAATATGCTTGCTCGACGCGACTGGGCGGCGCCCGCCGGAGCGGCGTTACCAAGCATTTCCCCCTAAGCGATTGAATCCTAGCACACCATTCACGTCGTAGTGAGTAGTCACTATCGCGATTGCTTTCCTCGATTGCCTCCGTAATCCTGGGTCAGGCATTAAAAAAACCCGGGCGGAGGGGAGGATGAAGGCGGCAAGACTTCTCTTAATCGGCGCGGCCGTCGCGATCGGCGCGACGACATCAACTGCCGCATGGGCGCAGGACAAGGAAAAGGTCATCGCCGAGCGGCAGGATCTGATGAAAAAGCAGGTCCGCGATTGGATCGCCATCAGAAACTATCTGGCAGGAAATGCCGATCAACAAACAGCCGTTGCTGCCGCGGACGCATTAACAAAATCGGTTCCGACCGTGCCAAATTATTTTCCGCCGGGGACGGCGGGCCCCGCGCCCGATGGCAAATGGGGGACAAAACCCGAAGTCTGGACCGAACACGACAAGTTCCTGGCGGCCGGCAAGAAGGTCGAGGAGCAAGTCGCGGCACTGGGCGCGGCGCTCAAGACCGGCGACAAAGCGAAAGCCGAGGTTGCCTTTAAGGAACTCGACACCTGCAACGCCTGCCACAACACGTTCCGGGCAAAGCTGCAGTAGTTCTGGTTTACTGTTGGCGTTCACTGGCGAGCAGGTGCATCGCCGCCGCTTTGGGCTGTGACATTTCGAGGTCGGCACCGCGTGCCGCGACGTTTGCTGAACAAACAAGCCGTGAGAGGGGCGGTGGCGGGTGCCGTCCTGCTCACTACGGCGTCGGCCGTCGCCGCCGATCTCGACGTCGTCGCGCGCGGCGAATATCTCGCCAATGCGGCCGATTGCGCCGGCTGCCATACCGACATGGAGCACGGGGGCAAGCCCTATGCCGGCGGGCTGCCGCTCGCGACGCCGTTCGGCACATTCTACACGCCGAACATCACGTCGGAACCGGACACCGGGATCGGGCGCTGGACCGACGCGCAATTCCTGCACGCATTGCGCGACGGGGTTCGGGCCGACGGAGCAAATCTCTTTCCGGTCTTCCCATACCCGAGCTACACCGGGATCACCGATGAAGACGCGCTCGCGATCAAAGCCTATCTGTTCGCGCAGCCAGCCGTACAGCAGCCCAACAAGGAGCACGAGGTCTTCTTCCCGTTCTCGTGGCGCTGGTTACAAACCCCCTGGAAATGGCTGTTCTTTACACCAGGGCCGTTTCGCCCGGCTCCGGAGCGGGACGCCGTTTGGGACCGCGGCGCCTATCTCGTAACCGCTGTTGCGCATTGCGGCGAGTGCCATACCCCGCGCAACTGGTTCGGCGCGATGGAAACGAGCCGGTTTCTCGCCGGGACAGCGCATGGGCCTGACGGCAAGCCGGTGCCGAACATCACGCCCGATCCCAAAAGCGGCATCGGCAATTGGCGCGAGGAAGACATCATCGGCCTCTTGTTCGACGGCCACACGCCGGATGGCGAATCCGTCGGTGGCGCCATGAAGGAGGTCGTGAAGAGTACCTCGCACCTCACGGACGAGGACCGCCGCGCGATCGCGGTCTACCTCCGCTCAATCCCGGCTAAGCCATAACCCGAAAAGAGATAATCGAAATTCCGTTTCGGTGCTGGACGCTCGGTCGCGACCGCTTATGATGCAACCTTGCGGCGCGCAACCCCGCGCGAACGCAGTGGCGACCATCGTGAACCAAGACAGCCGCGCGTCGTTGTGTTCGACTGGCGGCATCCCCCGATACGTTGCTCCGCCGCGGCGCAGCAGGGTTGTGAGGGGCCGAGCGAGGGAGCTTGTGTTGGCGCGCGCGCGATCGGACAAGAGCTTGGCCCGTTTCGACCGGATCGCGCTGGTGTTGTCGGGAGGTGGCGCGCTCGGCGCCTATCAGGCCGGCGCGTATGCCGCGCTCGAGACTCGCGGGGTGCGGCCGAACTGGATCGCCGGCACCGCGATCGGCGCAATCAACGCGGCGATCATCGCCGGCAATCTGCCGCACGAGCGGGTGCTGAAACTGCGCCAATTTTGGCAGCAGCTGAGCCGCCGCGCCGCCGGCCGGCGGATTTCGGGGCTGGCGCGCTCGCTGCGCCGCTTTGTCCGCCGCTGCGCCGTGCCGCTCGGCGCAACGCTGGTTCCGCCGCTGCCCGAAGACGCGGTCATCGAGCCCGGCGAGTTGCGCGACCTCGTGCAGGCAGCGGTCGATTTCGAGCGGCTCAATTCCGGTGCGGTACGGCTCGTGCTGGGCACCGTCAATCTGGTGACCGGCGCCGAGACCTATTTTGATAATGACCGCCACGTCGTCGGCATCGATCATGTGCTGGCGAGCACCGCGCTTCCCGGATTGCCGCCGGTCGCGATCGACCGCCAACACTACGCGGGCAGCGCGGTTTCGGTCGCGGCGCTCGATGAGGCGCGGCCGGCCGACACGCTGTGCTTTGTTATCGACGGCTACGACCCCATCCCCGGCGCGCGCGGCGGCGTCAGCCGGTCGGCGCGCGAGATCGCGGCATTGCGGCGCAACCACGATCTGCGTCGCATGATCGCGCTGTTGGGCGAGCGCGTGCCGCCGGCGCAGCAGAGCCATCCCGACATCCGCAAATGCCTCGCCGAGGCGAGCAGCGCGACGATGACGATCCTGCACCTCGTGCATGAAGGGAACCCTGCGGAGCTCGCCGCGAAGAGCGCCGATTTCTCGATGCCGGCGCTGACCCGGCGCTGGCAGGCCGGCGAAAACGACGTGACCACGAGCCTCGCCCACCCGCTGTGGCTGGCGCCGCCGCCCCGCCGTCTCGGCGCGGTCGTTCACGAGCTGCGCGGCGGGGTCGCGGCGCCGCCCCGCTGAGCCCCCTGCAAACCGGGTTCGATTCGTCCCTCCCCGGCGCGCTCTTCGCCTCCTGAAAACCGAAGTTCCCGATCGGCCGCGCCCGCTCGGCGCGGCGGCCATGCGTTTTTATGTTGTTGAACTTACGATAGCTTTGGTTACGTATCGGGCATTATATGCAACTTATGCAGGGCAATGGCCGGCAGATGAGGAGCGATGCTCTATTACGCCTATGAGGCCCACCGCGGCGCGCTGGCCCCGCTGCGGCTCTTGGCGGAGACCGCCCGCAGCCTGATCGATCAGCCTTGGCCTATTATCGGCAATCTGCCGCTGATGCGTGGCACCTCGGCCGCCTTGAACCTGTTCTCGCGCAGCGGGCTGTCGCATGAGCGTGCGCCCTTCGGCCTCGACCAGGTGACGATCGACGGCGCCGAGATCCCGATCACTGAGGAAATCGTCTCCACCCATCCTTTCTGCCGGCTCGTGCATTTCCGCAAAGCCGTGCAGATCGAGCAGCCAAAATTGTTGATGGTCGCGCCCCTATCGGGGCATTTCGCGACATTGCTGCGCGGCACGGTCGCAGCCGCTCTCCCCGACCACGACGTCTACCTGACCGATTGGATCAATGCCCGCAACGTGCCGGTCGGCCGCGGGCGCTTTGGGCTCGACGAGTTTGTCGATCTCACTATCGACTTTATCCGCCTGCTCGGATCCGGCGCGCATGTCATCGCGGTCTGCCAGCCCTCCGTACCGGTCTTGGCCGCCGTCTCGTTGCTCGCGGCGGCGAAGGATCCCTGCCAGCCGCGCTCGATGGTGCTGATGGGCGGCCCGATCGACCCCGCCGCGAACCCGACCGAGGTCAACCGCTTCGCCGAGGCGCACAGCCTCTCCTGGTTCGAGAACACGGTCATCACGACGGTGCCCGCGCCTTACCTCGGCGCGTGCCGCCGGGTCTATCCCGGCTTTCTGCAGCTCGCCGGGTTTCTCGGGATGAATTTCGACCGCCATGTGTCCGCGCATTGGCGGATGTTTCAGCAGCTCGTCGAGGGCGACGACGACAGCGCCGCGGCGACCCGCGCCTTCTATGACGAATACAGCACGGTCATGGATTTGCCGGCGGAGTTCTACCTGGAAACCCTCGAACGCGTGTTTCAGCGTCATGACCTGGCGCACGGCACGTTCCGGGTGCATGGCGAATTGGTCGATCCCGGCGCCATAGAACAGACTGCTCTGATGACGGTCGAAGGCGAGCGCGACGACATCTGCGGCCCCGGCCAGACCGCCGCCGCCCAGCGTCTCTGCCGCAATCTCCCGGAATCAAAAAAGCTGCATCACCTGCAGCCCCGCGTCGGCCATTACGGCGTCTTCAACGGCCGCCGCTGGCGGACCGAGGCCTATCCCAGGGTTCGCGACTTCATCCGCGCCCACAGCTAGCCAATCTACGCGTCCCGGCCAGAGCCGGGACCCATCCCGGCAACGACTCGGATGCGGATCGGTGGGTCCCGGCTTTCGCCGGGACGCGATTTTTGTGCAATATGCGCGACGCGCGCTCAGGCGCCGGGACAGCGAGATAGCGGAGGAACGCCATGCCGTTGCGCAGCAAGGTCATCATCACCTGCGCGGTGACGGGGTCGATCCATACCCCGACGATGAGCCCCTATTTGCCGCTGACCCCGGACGAGGTGGCGCGCGACGCGATTGCCGCGGCCGAGGCGGGCGCCGCGATCCTGCATCTGCACGCGCGCGACCCGAAGGATGGCAGGCCGACTCCCGATCCCGACGTCTTTATGCAATTCCTGCCGCGCATCAAGCAGGCGACCAACGCCGTCGTCAACATCACCACCGGCGGCGGCCACGGCATGACCCTGGAGGAGCGCCTCGCCGCGCCGCTGCGCGCCAAGCCCGAGATGTGCTCGATGAACATGGGCTCGATGAATTTCGGGCTCTACCCGATGCTCGACCGCTACAAGGAATGGAAATACGACTGGGAGCCGAAGGCGCTGGAGATGACCCGCGACTTCATCTTCCGGAACACCTTTGCCGACATCGAGAAAGTTATAAAGCGGCTGGGCGAGGAGTGCGGCACCCGCTTCGAGCACGAGTGCTACGATGTCGGGCACCTCTACAACCTGGCGCATTTCGTCGATCGCGGGCTGATAAAGCCGCCGCTCTTTGTGCAGACGATCTTCGGCATTTTGGGCGGCATCGGTGCCGACCATGAGAACCTCGTGCACATGAAGCGCATCGCCGACAAATTATTTGGCGACGAATACGCCTGGTCGATCCTCGCGGCCGGGCGGCACCAAATGCCGTTTGTGACGATGGGCGCGATCATGGGCGGCAATGTCCGGGTCGGCCTCGAAGACTCGCTGTGGCTCGGCCGCGGCCAGCTCGCGCAGGGCAATGCCGACCAGGTCAGCCGCATCCGCACGATCCTGGAGAATTTGTCGCTGGAGATCGCCACCCCGGACGAGGCGCGCGAGCTCCTCGCATTGAAAGGCGGCGACGACGTCGCGTTCTAAGCGCGCCGCTGGTCAGCGCCGCTGCTGCTTCTTCGCGTCCATATAGGCGCGCAACACCGCATTCATGCGCGTGTGGAAACCTTTGCCGGTGGCACGAAACCACGCCAGCACGTCGCGATCGACTCGCAGCGTGACGTTCTCTTTGCCGGGTGGCAGCACGAGCTTGGCTTTGGACCAGTCGACATCGAGCGGCGCGGCATCCGGATCCTCGGCGACTGCTTTCGCAATGCCCTCGTCGGTCATCGCATCGAGGCGCGCATAATCCGTCTCGCCTTTCATTCGCTTCGCCTGCTCAAGCGTGACGCGCGTAATACGCTCTTTGCTCTCGGACATTGGCCTTTCTCGCGCTGATGATCCGGCGGTTTTCATCACGCCGGACATACACGACGCTAAATACGCGACCGTCTAGTTCTCCCAAACACCCAATCCGGGTCTCGCCGTAGTCGCGGCGATTGTCGATGTTTTCGAGGAGTTCGCCGCCAAACATCGAAACAATGTCGATGAAATCGACGCCGTGCTTCGCGAGATTGCGCGCCCGCTTGTCCTCATCCCATTCGAATCCCGCGGGATGAGGTGGGCCTGCCCCTACAAATGTCAAGGCGTGCTAGGCCGCTTTCTTCAGAAAGCGAGCAACGCCGTCCGGGCCGGTCATGCACTCGATCTCGCCCTGATTGGCCACATAGTGCAGATGCGCCAATGCCTCACCGAGCGCAAAGGCGGTCTGATGCCGGTCGAGCTTGCGGCGGAACATGACCGGCAAGAGATCGGCGGCGCTGTGCGGCCGCTCGCAGGCGGTGATCGTCTCGGCGCAGCGCGCCTCATGATGCGCCGCCAGCTGATCGATGCGATGATACACACCGCGGAACGGTAGATTGTGCGACGGCAGCACCAGCGTGTCGGGAGGCAGCGCGTCGCGGAACTTGCCGAGGGAGCGCAGATAGCGGGCGAGCGGATCACCCTCGGGCTCATGCGGCGGCACGCTGATATTCGGCGAGATCTTCGGCAGGATCTGGTCGCCGGCGATCAGGACGCCGGTCTCGGCGCAATAGAGCGCGGCGAGCTCCGGCGCATGGCCTTCGCCGATAATGACCCGCCACGTCCGGCCGCCGATTTCGATCTCGCTCCCATCGCCGATCCGGTGATAGGTCGGCGGCACCGAGGGCACGCCGCGCCGATATCCCGCGTGCCGTACCGCAAAGACGTCGCTGGCCTCCGCGTCGAGCCCGGCCCGCTGGGCAAAGGCGCGCGCCGCCTGCGAATAATCGGCGGCGCCGTCGCCGGTCATCATGCGCGCGTGCAGCCACTCCTTCTCGGTGATCCATAAGGGCGCCTGCCAGCGCTCGGCGAGCCAGCCGGCGAGACCGATATGGTCGGGGTGGTAATGCGTGACGATGATCCGCCGCACCGGACGGCCGCCGAGATAGCTCGCAAAGAGCTGCTCCCAAAGTCCGGTCGTCTGCTCGCCAGCGAAGCCGCAATCGACGATCGTCCAGCCCGGCCCGTCCTCGAGCAGCCATAGATTGATGTGGTTGAGCGCAAAGGGCAGCGGCATGCGCAGCCACAACACGCCGGGCGCGATCGGCCTCGCCTCGCCCGGCGCCGGCGGCGCCGCGACCGGAAATTCCAGCATTTCAGGCCTTGTAAACCAGGATCTCGAATTGACCCATGAAGGTGGAGCA
>JBKOVT010000142.1:0-8089 GCA_046724035.1 Pseudomonadota bacterium
AAATTAACCCTGGGAAAGATTGCGCCGCCTGGTTCGCTCACGGATGATGGCGACGCAACGCGCTACAGGAAGCACCGTGCGCAAATCCGCCAAACCGCCCTCCGCCCCGGCATTCGGCCGGGGCACCGGCGTACCCGACCCCATCGATATCCATGTTGGCAGCCGAATCCGCACCCGGCGCATCTATCTCGACATGCGTCAGGAGGAGCTCGCCCGACGGCTCGGCCTGACCTTTCAGCAGGTGCAGAAATATGAGAGCGGCGCCAATCGGGTCGCTGCGTCGCGACTGTGGGAGATCGCCGGGATTTTGGGTATGCCGGTAGCCTACTTCTTCCCGAAAGACGGCGAGGCAAATGCTGCTGGCGGTCCGCCCGACGACGAAATCGAACTCGTAAGCCTCTTTTATTCGATCGCTGACCCCGGCATGCGGCAGCAATTGTTCGACATGGTAAAGGGCGTGGCGGCAAAGCATGGCGGCGGCCCACCGCGCCGCGGCGCCTAAGCGGCTCCTGCGGTCAAGATCCTGCCGTGACGCTCGCCTTATTGAGGCCGTGATATTCCCGGTACCACGCGACAAAGCGCGGCAGCCCGACCGAGATCGGCGTGCGCGGCTCAAAGCCGAGATCGCGCCGCGCCGGGCCGATATCGGCGTAGGTTGTCGCGACGTCGCCGAGCTGCATCGGCAGCATCTCTTTGACTGCCTTGCGGCCGAGGGCGCTTTCGAGCACCGCGATAAAGTCGAGCAGCGCTTCCGGATGATTATTGCCGAGATTGTAGAGCCGATGCTCTCCGGGGGCGGCTGGCGCCGTTTCCGCTGCCGTGACGATCGCCGGCACGATGTCATCGACATAGGTGAAATCGCGCGCCATCTGGCCCTGGTTGAAGACCTGGATCGGCCGTCCGGCGACAATCGCATCGGTGAACAGGAAGGCGGCCATGTCCGGGCGTCCCCAGGGCCCGTACACGGTGAAGAAGCGCAACCCGGTGCATGGCAGCCGGTAAAGCCGGCAATAGCTCTCGGTGATCAACTCGCCGGCGCGCTTCGTCGCGGCGTAGAGGGACACCGGGTGATCGGCCGGTTCGTCGACGCTGAACGGCTGCTTTGTGCTGGCGCCATAGACCGAGGATGAGCTGGCGTAGACCAGGCTCTTCAGCTTCGCCAGCTTGCGCGCCGTCTCGAGCAGCACGACCTGGCCTTTGACATTCGCCTCGACATAGGCAAGCGGCTGCGTCAGCGAATAGCGCACGCCGGCCTGCGCCGCGAGATGGATGATCGTGTCGATATCGGGATGCCGTTCGGCGAGACCGGTCGTCGCCACCGGATCGGCCACGTCGATCTGGTGGAACTCGAACCGTGCCCGCCCTTGCAATTGCGCCAGCCGCGCATGCTTCAGCGCGACGTCGTAATAGGCGTTCAGATCGTCGACGCCGATGACCCGCTCGCCGCGGTCGAGCAGGTATTGCGTGACGTGAAACCCGATAAAGCCGGCGCAGCCGGTAACCAAGCACAACATTCTTGCCATCCGAAGCGGATCCGCCTCTTGTCGGCGGATGCGCCGGGCGGGGACTCAGCATAGCGGCCCCTGCCTGCCGCGCGCAAAGGCGGGTTGGTGCGGCCCAATATCCTGATCATTGTCAACCCGGCGGCCGGACGGGCGCGATCCTCCGAGCGCCGACTCCGTCGCTTTATTACGGCCCTGCAACAACAGGGCTGCACCGTCGTGCTGCGCCGCGCCGGTCCGTCGCTAGGTGGGATCGAACGCCTGGCCCGTGAGGCGGAGCCTGGTTTCGATGCGATTGTTGCGGCGGGTGGCGACGGCACCGTCAGCGCCGTTGTCAACGGCCTCGCGGGCCGAGCGGTGCCGCTCGGCCTCCTGCCGCTGGGCAGCGCCAATGTTCTCGCGCGCGAGATCCGGTTGCCACGCGCTCCCGAGGCTCTTGCCTTGCTCGTTGCGTCTGGCCCGGTCTCGCCGATCTGGCCCGGCCGAGTGGGCGAGCGGACCTTCGTCATGATGGCGAGCGCCGGTTTCGATTCTGAGATCGTGGCCGGCATCAGCCCTGGACTGAAGCGGCGCGTGGGCCGGCTCGCCTTCGCCTGGGGGTTTCTGGTCCGCTTGTGGCATTGCAGCGCTTGCGAGCTGACAGTCCGGGCGGATGGCGTCGAGCATCGCGCTGCCGCGGTCATTGCCGCCAACGGGCGGCATTATGCCGGCCCGTTTGTCGTCGCGCCGGGCGCCGATCTTGCTGAGCCGATGCTCGAATTGGTTCTGCTCCGCCGATGCGGCAGATGGGCGATGCTGCGTTACGCAGCCGCGCTGTTTCTCGGCCGCGTGACGCGGCTCGGCGATATCGCGATCCTGCGCGCGCGACAGGCGAGTG
This sequence comes from Pseudomonadota bacterium, assembly GCA_046724035.1. Taxonomy (GTDB): domain Bacteria; phylum Pseudomonadota; class Alphaproteobacteria; order ATCC43930; family CGMCC-115725; genus DATARH01. Next base: position 2,380 of record JBKOVT010000142.1, read on the forward strand.
TTGCCGCGAATCGCGCGCTGCCGGTCCAGGCCGATGGAGAGATCGTGGGTGAGCTTCCGGTCATGCTGGCGGTCACCGATCGGCCGGTTTTGCTGATCCAACCGGCGGGCTGAGCCGATAGTGTTGGATTTTTGCAACAGCAGCGCGGCAGCGCGTCGCCGGGTGGCGTCAACTCTTTGGTTCTGGCCCGGCGGCTTGTAGTTTGCGCCGGCAATCCCTGCTTGGGGCATCCGAATGCGGGCATCGCGGCGGCTTTCATTGCGCGGGATGGCGCGGTGGCTTTTGGGGCGTTTGGCGCCGGCCGGCATCGCCGCCGCGCTCGCCTTATCGCCTGCGGTGTTGCGCGCGCAGAATGTCACCAACCTGACGTTCGGCGAGATCAAGTTCGGGGCGGCGGCGCATGATGTGCACTTCCTCGGGGGGAAAGAGCACGGCGTCGATTTCAATCCCGAGCTGATCATGCCCTCGCCGGTCGCGGACGCCTGGGCTGCGAGCCTCCCGGCCTATTTGCGCTGGCTCGTGCAGCCGCGCCCGACCTTTGGCGCCGAGATCAACAGCGGCCGTTACACCGACCAGTTCTATTTCGGTGCAAAGTGGAGTTGGATGCTGGCGAACAACATCCTCCAGCCCGGTGACGGGTTCAGCGCCGGAATTTTCTTCGGCGGTGCCGCCAATGATGGCGAGATCGTCACCTCGAAGCCTGACCGGAAGAGCCTCGGCTCCCACATCCTGTTCCGCGAGGAGCTGGAGCTCGGCTACTGGATCAATCCGGTCATCCAGATCTCGGCGTTTATCGATCACGTCTCGAACGCCGGCTTTGCCAAGCAGAACCAGAGCATCAACGATGTCGGAGCCCGCCTCGGCTTCCGCTTCTAAGCCTTAGCCCCGGAACTCGCCGGCTTTCCAACCCGTTCGCGACAAAGACGCCCGTGTGAAAACTGGTGCGGTTGCGCGGGCGACCGCTTACGGAGAAGGCACGGAGAGGGTTATGCTTTATTGGGCTCTGGTATTTCTCGTAATCGCCGTGATCGCCGGGCTTCTCGGCTTCGGCGGCGTGGCGTCGACCGCCGCGGGCATCGCGCAGGTTCTGTTCTTCATTTTCCTGATCGTGTTCGTGGTCGCGCTGGTCATGGGCCTGGTGGCCCGCCGTTCGGGACCGCCCGTCTGACCGCAAGGTCTGACGCTAGCCTGACGCAATTTGGGAGCCCGAGCCTCGCTCGGGCTCTCGATCTTTTTGGGGCAACCCTCGCGGCTTAGTCCGCCGCCAGCACGCGGGCGAGCTGGCTCAGCGCTTCCTGATGGCGCTCGTTCGGGATCTGCGCGAAGTTCCGCGCCAGTTCGAGGCACATGCGCTCGCGCGGGCTGATGGCCCGGGTGTTTTCCTCCTGCAGCCCATCAAAGAAATAGCCGACAGGAACACTCAGCACCTGCGCGATCTCATAGAGCCGGCCGGCTGAGACCCGGTTGATGCCGCGCTCGTATTTGTGCGCCTGCTGATAGGTGACGCCGATCAAATCCGCCAGCTGCTGCTGAGTGAGGCCCAGCATGATCCGCCGTTCCCGGACCCTCGCCCCGACATGGCGGTCGATATCCTGCGTCCGCCCGGTCGAACGGCGCGCCGGGGCGGCGCCGCGAGCCGAAACGGCGGTGGTGCTACGCTCCGTCGGGCCGGGCCGGGTCGTCTGCTGCTGTTTCATGTCGGTCCACTCGATCGGTTTGCTGAGGACGATATATCGGCGTTCCGGACGCAAAAGTATAGCGGAGGCATCGCCAATCAACCGCTGCTTGCCCCAAATTCAATCGAGGTTGTGTGTCGAATTTGAGGCAAGGGCAGCGGTCGTTATGGCCGTCATAAAGCCGCAGGGGTGGCCTGCAGCGTTGCCGTTTGACAGACCCCAATGGCGGTGATACCGACCCCCATTCGGGTCGGATTGGCAGGTCGATGCCGCGAATCGTTACCGGCGAGGGCGCGCTCTATTACGAGCGGCAAGGGGTCGGGTTCCCCGTGCTGTTCGTCACCGGACTCAGCGGTTTTGCCTCGTTTTGGCAGGAGCAAGTCGCGGCTTTCTCGCGAAAGTTCGACGTCGTAACCCACGATCATCGCGGCATCGGACAGAGCGATCCGACGCGCAGCGGCTTTACGGTCGACCGCATGGCGGCCGATGTGATCGGCCTGATGGATGCGCTGGAGATCGAGCGCGCCCACATCGTCGGCCATTCGACCGGCGGTGCCATCGCGCAAATCCTCGCGATCGAGCACCCAAAGCGCCTCGCCAGCGTGGTGCTCTCGGCGAGCTGGACCAAACCCGACGCCTACTTCCGGCGGCTGTTCAATTTCCGCAAGGACATCCTGTTGCGCCTTGGGCCCAGCGCCTATGTCCAGGCGAATACGATGTATCTCTACCCGAGCTGGTTCGTCGCACGGAACAATGAGCGGCTGCGCCAGCTCGAAGCCCAGCATCTCGCGGTGTTTCCGCCGACCGAGATCGCCGCCAGCCGGATTGATGCGATCCTCGCCTTCGACCGCACCGAGCAGCTCGGCCGCATCAAGACCCCAACCCTCGTCGTCGGCGCTGAGGACGACATCATTACGCCGGCTTATTTCTCCGAGGAATTGGCTCGCTTGATCCCAGGAGCGGAGATCAAGATCTTTCCGCGCGGCGGGCACGCGCTGACCCAGGTGCGGGCGCGCGAGTTCAACCAGGCCGTCCTGCCCTTCCTCGCCTCCCACACGCCGGAATAGTTTAGCGGTCCTTTCCAAGGCTCGGAGAAGCCGTGGCGCCGGGACGCGTTAACATTCGCGAAACAGGGTCGCATTTAAGAATTCTTCAACGTATCCGGCTTAAGTTGGGCACGATCTTGTCGCCGTGTCTTGGGGGCGTCGCGGCGAGCCGGTCGCATTGACCAAAGCAGAGTTGGGTCGGATGTCCCTAAGCGACCAAGAGCCGTCGAGCCGTCTGATCGCTGCCCTCGAAGCTGCTGGCGATATGGCCTATTCCTGGGACCTCGACGGCGATCGCCTCGACTGGTCCGGCCGGTTTCCCGAAGCGTTGAATGAATTCGCCGAGGATCTGACGAGCGGGCGGCGCTTTGCCGGCCGCATCCACCCCGATGATCTCGTGCACCGGCAGCTGATGCTGGCGAACCATTTCGATCGCCAAGCGGCGTTCGACTGCGAGTACCGGGTGCGCGGCTCGGGCGGCATCTTCATCTGGGTGCATGAGCGCGGCCGCGCGCAGCGCGACGAAGCCGGCCGGGCGAAGAAGATGCTCGGCATCATCCGCGCGATCGGCGAACGCAAGGCGCGGCAGAGCCGGCTCGAACAGCTCGCGAATTACGACGAGCTTACCGGGCACTTCAACAAAAGCAGGCTGCGCGAGGCGGTCGATCAGATCATCGCCGCCAATCAGCGGACCGACAGCCCGGCCGCTTTTCTGTCGGTCGGCATCGACAACATGACGATGATCAACGACCTGTTCGGCTATCAGGCCGCCGACACGGTGTTGATCGAGATCGGCCGCCGCCTCGATTCCTGCCTCAGGGTCAGCGACCTGATCGGGCGGCTCGGCGGCGACCGCTTCGGCATCGTGCTGTCACTGTGTCCGCCGGAGGACATCCAGACCGTCGCCGAAAAGATCCTCGCCGTTGTCAACTCGGCCTCGGTCATGACGAGCCGTGGTCCCATTTATGCCACGGTGTCGATCGGCGGTGTTTCCTTCCCCGATGAGGGCCTGACATCCTATGATGTGATCACACGCGCGGAGACGGCGCTCGCCGAAGCCAAGCGTGCCGGACGCGACTGCTACACGCATTACCGAATGAGTCAGGAACAGCGCGAACGCCAGCGGCGCAGCCTCTCGATCGGCGAGGAGGTGCAGAAGGCCTTGCGCGAGGAGCGCATCCTGTTTGCGTTCCAGCCGGTCGTTGCGGCCGAAACGGGCGATGTCGATTACTACGAGTGCCTGCTGCGGATGCGCGGTCGGGACGGTCAGATCGTCGCCGCCGGCGATTTCGTGCCGGTACTGGAGCAGCTGGGCTTTATCCGTCTGATCGACCGCTACGTGCTGGATAAGGCACTGGCAGAGCTGACCCTGCATCCCGATGTTCGGCTCGGCTTCAACATCTCGGGCTTGACCGCCGCTGATCGGCCGTGGTTGCGCGCGCTGACCTCGCAATTGCGCAACCGCCCCGAGATCGCCAGCCGCGTCGTGGTCGAGATTACCGAGACCGCGGCGCTCTACGACATTGAAGAGTCCGCGCGCTTTGTCTGTGCGTTACGCGAGACCGGTTGTCGCGTCGCGCTCGACGATTTCGGCGCCGGCCACACCTCGCTCCGGCATCTGCAAACCTTGGCGGTGGACACCGTCAAGATCGACGGCTCCTTCGTCCGCAATCTCGGCGGCAGCCCCGACAACCAGGTTTTCCTCCGCCATTTATTGGGGCTTGCCAAGAGCTTCGGCTTCCATACCGTCGCCGAAGGTGTCGAGACCGCCGCTGAGGCCGCGATCCTGCGCCGCGAGGGCATCGGCTACATGCAGGGCTACTATTACGGACGCCCGTCGCTCGACCGGCCGTGGCTCCAGCCGCAGGCGGAAGCCGCAGCGAAGCTGAACACCCACGTCCTCAGGCGCGCCGCCGCCGGGGACTAGCTCAGCCTTCCTTGCGGCCGCGGCCGATCGCGTCGAGCTGCTCACGCAGCGCCTCGATCTGCGCTTCGAGCCGCTTGAGGCGGGGGTCTTCGCTCTCCGTTTCGCCGCGTGCCTCGCCGGGCGCGTTTGATGCGGGCGGCGTCTCGGCGCCCGCGCGCCTCGCGTCGCGGCCATAGGGCGACAGCATCTTCAGCGCTTGCTCGAAGAGCGCCATGTTCTGCTTGCTCATCTCTTCGAACTGGCCGAACGGGAACATGCCGAAGGTCGCGCGCAGATTCTTGCGCATCTGCTCCTGGTTGCGGGCGAAGGCGACCATCGTCTGCTCGAGATAGCCGGGCACGAGAAACTGCATGCTGTCGCCATAAAAGCTGATCAGCTGGCGCAGGAAGCTGATCGGCAACAAATTCTGCCCCTTCTGCTCCTGCTCGACGATGATCTGGGTCATGACCGAGCGGGTCAGATCCTCGCCGGTCTTGGCGTCCTGCACGACAAAATCGCCGCCCTCCTTGATCATCGTCGCGAGGTCGTCGAGCGTCACATAGCTGCTGGTCGCGGTATTGTAGAGCCGCCGGTTGGCGTATTTCTTCACGATGACCGGCGGCTTATCGCCCGGTTGGCCGCTGCTGGAACTGCTCATGCGCCCGGTATCCCGCGGAAGCAAAGATGCTGCTTTGCAACAATACCCCGTTTCGCGCCGCCTGCCTCCTCAAAGACGCGCGTCCGTCCTGAGTGGGGCTGGCGGGGTTGCCGCGCAGCCCTATACTCGCGCCCATGAGCGAAGCCGAGGATGTGGCGCGCCGCTTCGTCGCGCTCTGGGGCGACTATCTGACCGCCCTCGCCGCCGATCCGAAAACCGCCGAGCCGATCCGCCGCTGGCTCGGGCTCATCGCGGCGGCGATCCCGGACCCGCCGGCGCGTGAGCCGGACACAACCGGCCGGTCCCGATCGCCGTCTCGCCCCGCGGCCGCTGCCGGCGCATCTGCTGAGCGCGATCCTGCTGTGGCTGAGCTCGCGCGCCGCCTTGACGAGCTGGAGGGGCGGATCGCCGCTCTCGAACGCCC
>JBKOVT010000273.1:0-12862 GCA_046724035.1 Pseudomonadota bacterium
CCGCCTCGCCACGCGGTTTGCCGACGAGCTGCAGGCCAACCGGCCTCCCGAATTGATCGAAGCCGCACGGGACGGCCATGGCGGGACAGGCCGAGAGCGTGATCACGGCCGTTGCTGTCGAGCCGCCCATGTAGTTGTCGAGCTTTTGCCCGCCGATTGTCGGCGCATTGCGCAGATTGACATCGAAGGCAGGCGTCAACGCGCCCGGTGTCACCAGCAGATCGTAGGTGCTGAAGAACTCGACCATGCGCCGGTAAAACGCGGCACGCTCGCGCTCGGCGCGGGCGATGTCGGACGGTGTCTGGTTAAGCCCGCGTTCGGTGTTCCAGATGATATCGGGCTTCAGCTTATCGCGGTGGCTCCGGAGCTGCAGCTCGCGATCCACGACGAAATGCTGGCCGCGAAGGATGTGAAAGGCTTCATCGGCCGCGCCAATATCGGGCGAAATCTCCTCGACAATGGATCCCAGCTCCTCGAAGCGCCGGGCGGCCTTTGTACAGATCTCGCGCACCTCGCGGTCGATCGGCATCCGGCCGTTGTAATCCGCCGTGAACGCGACGCGCTTGGGAGGGAGTGGCCGGGCCAGACCGTCGCTGAAGGAGATGGCCGGCGCATCAAACGTGAGGGGATCAAGCGGACAGAAGCCCGCCATTGTGTCAAGGAACAATGCGAGGTCGGCCACATTGCGTGCCATTGGCCCCTGCACGGAAAGCTGGCTCCAGAGATTGGGCACAGTGCCGCGCGTCACACGCCCGGGCGATGGCCGCAGGCCGACGACCGAGCAGTGGCTGCCCGGGCCGCGCAACGAGCCGCCATGGTCGGTGCCCTGCGCCAGCCACACCTCACCCGTCGCGACCGATACCGCGCCGCCGCCGGTCGAGCCGCCCGAGGTCAATGAGGTGTTCCAAGGATTCCGGGTCCGGCCAAAGACCTCGTTGAACGTGCTGCCGCCTGCGCCGAACTCCGGCGTGTTCGACTTTGCCATCACGATGCCGCCCTTGCGCTCAATGCGCTCCACGAGCGGATGCGATTTTGCCGGCACGTGATCGGCGAAGAGCGGCGAGCCATAAGTGGTCCGCACGCCCGCGACGTCGGTGAGGTCCTTGATCGAGACCGGCAGGCCGGCGAGCCAACCCGCCTCGCCGGCGGCTTCGCAGGCCGCGCCGCCCTGCATGATATGCCGGGCATGCTCCCGGGCGCGATCGAGGCAGAGAGTCGGCAGCGCGTTTACTGCCGGCTCGATCTCTCCGATGCGCTGGGCCGAGGCTTCGACCAGCTCGAGCGGCGAGATCTCGCCCTTCCTAAGCCGCGCCACGGCCTCCACCGCGGACATCCGCCAGAGCTCATTGGTCATGAAATGCTTCCTTAAGTCTGCTCAAGACCCTCGGTCCGCGTCGCCTCGCTAAAGGCGCATCGCTGTTTAGGGGTGGCGATAGCCGATAATGCGGCATCATAATCCGGCTTTCCCTCTTCTGCTTTGGTTGTCTAGTCTCTGCGAACAAAGGACCAGCTTTGATGAACGCGCCGTTCAAGGCACCTGTGGTTGACTCGCTATCTGTGCGGGTGGTCGTTGATTCTGTCTTCGACCAGTTCATGCCCAAGGCGACGCACCCGATGTGCACGATCGAGCATGTCGGGCGTATCCGCCATAATTTGAACTCGACGCTCGCCGGCGAATGGGGTCTGTCGCTGCATTTGGAGTCACGGACAGACGGCGCGACCGGGCAGTACCTGCTCGATTTTGGCTACACGCCCGAGATCCTGATACGCAATTTTACGCTGCTCGGTATCGAACCCGAGCGTCTGAACGGATTGATTGTTAGCCATGGTCACCGCGACCATTACGGTGGACTGGCGGGGTTTATCGCACATTATCGCGAGCGCATGCGCGACGATATCCGACTGTTTGCTGGCGGCAAGGAGACCTTTCGCGAGAAATGGGTCGGCTCTCGCGATGAAGAGCCGACCTCCTGGGGAACGCTCGACCGCGATGGGCTTCATGCGGCAGGTGTTGAGACGGTTTGCTGCGAGGCCGCGCACGCGCTTGATGGCCCGTTCACGACCGGCAATATCGCGCGCGGATCGTTCGAGCAGGTCCTGCCCAATACCCTGGTCGAGCCTAATCCTACCGACCACTTTACCGAGGCCGAACGGCGCGGGAGGCTCGTCCCCGACCGCCATCCCGACGAGCACGCCACCTGCTATGTCGTAAAGGGCCGGGGGCTGGTCGTGATCTCATCCTGCAGCCATTGCGGCGTCCTTAACGCCATCAGGCAGGCCATGGCGGTTTCCGGCGTCAATAAACTGCATGCAGTGCTGGGCGGGTTTCATCTTGGTGTGGCGGCGCCGGATTATATCGACCACACGATAGCGGAGTTGAAGGCGATGACGCCCGATGTGGTGATCCCGATGCACTGCACCGGGCGCGCGTTCATCGCGAAGATGTCCGCCGAAATGCCCAAGCAACTCGTCGATTGGAATACCGGTAGCCGTTTCACCTTTGGTGTTTGAACAGATTGAACTGCCTTTCAATTCGCCAGCCGTCGCGGAAGGAAGGTGAGGGCTCTCATGCTGACAGATCGCTATGAGCTTTCCTTATCCACCACGTCCGCCGCCGCGCGAGATGCCTACATTGAGGCCTCCGATTTGGCGCTGACTTTTTATCCCGGCGCAGCGGAGGCCTATGACCGTGCTATCGCCGCCGATCCCGGATTTGCCTTAGCCTACGCCGGCAAGGCCCAGCTATTGATGCGCCAAGGTGATGTCGCGTCAGCACGTGGTGCCCTTGGGGCAGCCAAGGACGTGGCTGCCGGTCTGTGTGAGCGCGAGGCCAGTCACATCGGGTTCTTCGACCTTGTGTTCGCGGGCCGAACAGACGCAGCGATCGCGGCATTGCACGAACATCTGGCGTCATGGCCGCGCGACGCGCTGGTAGTCGCCAGTGCCGCAAACCCTAACGGCCTGATTGGCGGCTCCGGTCGCATCGGACAGAAGCGCCAGATCGCGGTGCTGATGGACAGCCTGGCCCCGCACTACGGCGATGATTTTTGGTTCGCGGCTTATCATGCAATGGCGCTCTCTGAGGATGGGCAGCTTGCGGCGGCCTGGGAGAAGATCGAGAGATCCGTCGCTGCAAACCCGAACAACGCGCATGGTGCCCATGGCTACGCTCATGTTTGTTACGAGAGCGGCGAGCTGGACACGGCCCGCTCATTCCTCTCGTCATGGCTCAGCACATATCCGCGCGAAGGCTTTTTCTATGGCCATCTAAGCTGGCATCTCTCGCTTTGCGAAATCCAGGCCGGTAATTGGGCGCAAGCGTTGCAGTTGTACCAGGACGCGATCGTGCTCGACCGACACAGCGGTGGGCCACAGCAGAAAATCTCCGATGGGGCAGCGTTTTTGTGGCGTTCTGAGCTCGCCGGCCATCCCCGGGACGCCGCGGCTTGGCGCACGCTGTACGACTATGCAAGCAGCGCACTGCCGCGGCCAGGTAATGGGCTCGCCGATTTACACGTCATCTTAACGCAGGCCGTGATGGCAGATGATGCGCGCGCCCGCCAAATCGAGGACCTGGCGCGAGATGGGCGTTACCCATCTGGTTCTTACCTTCCCGCGCTGGCGCGCGGCTTCGCGGCCGTCGAGCGCGGAGATTATACGGATGCGATTGCGGCACTTGCGCAATTCGCAGCCGAAAACGAACGCATCGGCGGTAGCCGCGCACAGCACGATCTGATCGAGTTCACATTGTTGAAGGCCTATATCGAAACCCATCGCCTGGAGGAAGCACGGCATCTACTCAGCATGAGGAGGCCGGGTGCCGTTGGCGTTCCCGTTACGGGAATTGCCGCGGTGCTTTGACCGGCGGATCGTCGTTCATGGCGACGATATTGGATTATCGCAAGCGGTTCGGCCTGATTTAGGAAGGCCGCTTACGGCGCGGAGCGAAAGCCCACATTCAAGATCGGTGCCGATGGCGGACTTGCCGTCGCCGATTTGCGCTCGGGCTACGGCAATGGAACGGGGCCAATGCCGTGACGCGAATCCGCACAGCGATTGAGAAGGTGTAGCGCTGCCTTCCGCGAATCTCGTTCGCTCGCCGGATCAGGCTATCCGGCTTGGCGTCAGGCGCTTTGCCGCTCTCCGCCCATATTCAACATCTGATGGATTTTGGCGGTAAGGTCTTTGGGCCGGAAAGGCTTCTGCAGCAGTTCGAACCTTTGACCCTGGGCGGTTACGCGGTCAATCGCCTCGGCATATCCCGTCGTCAACAGGACCGGCAGATTCCGATACCGGTGTCGCACTTCCTCAGCAAGATCCAGTCCGCTCATGCCCCCTGGCATCACAATATCGCTGACCAGCAGGTCAATGGTCTCGCGTTCCAACATGGGCACCGCCGCCCGCGCATCGGCCGCCTGCATGACCCGATAGCCGCAACCTTCAAGCGATTCCGCGGTGAGCTGGCGCACACCCGGCTCGTCTTCCACGACCAGAATGGTTGCTGATTTCTTCTGAAAGGGGATCGGCCGCTCGGGTGCGGGTTCTGCGACCGAAGACAGCGTTGTCCGTGGTAGGTAGAGATGCACGGTCGTGCCGCAATTTGGCGCGCTCTCAATGCGCACGGTGCCGCCCGATTGCTTGGCAAAACCATAAACCATCGAGAGACCAAGACCGGATCCCTTGCCAATTTCCTTGGTGGTGAAAAAGGGTTCGAAGGCGCGGTTCACGACATCCGGCGGCATACCGGCCCCGGTATCCTGCACGGTGATATGCACATACTCGCCGCGGGCGAGATCAACCGCGTCTTCGCCGAACGTGACATTGCGCGCCGCGATTACGACGCGCCCGCCTTCTGGCATCGCATCGCGCGCGTTGATCACCAGATTGAGAAGGGCGGATCGCAACTGTGCCTGGTCTGCGCAGCAGCTCCAGAGGTCATCGCCGACTTCGATGAAGACCTCGATGGTTTCGCCTATCGCTCGACGCGCCAGCGCCATCACCGCGTCGAGCACGCGTTCAATCGCGAGTGTTTCCGAATCAAGGCGCCCGCGCCGAGCGAAACTCAGCAGTTGCTGGGTAAGGCGGGAACCGTCTTCGGCCCCATGGAGGGCCGTTTCGGCAAGCCGGCGGCAGGATTCGTCGATACTCGAACGAGCTACAATGAGTTCAAGATTCCCGATGACTATCGTGAGGAGATTATTAAAGTCGTGCGCGACCCCGCCGGTCAGTTGGCCAATCGCTTCCATCTTCTGCGCTTGGTGCAGCTCTTGCTCAACTTCAAGTCGACGCTGCACTTCTCGGTCAACCCGATGCTCCAGCTCCTCGTTAACGCGCCGCAGCTCGGTCTCGGCATCTAGAAGAGACTCGTTCTGCCGGCGCTGCAAATCGCGGGCCTGCTCTAATCGCTCGAGTATCCGGATGCGTTGATGAACAATGGCTGCGACCATCGCCAGCCCAAGAGCGACGAACGAGCGATTGATATACATGTCCAACAGGACGGGCGCGCTTGGCTGTGGTCCCACCGCAAGCCCAGCGAACGCTAACAGCACGCAAATGCCGGTGATCCCCCAAAGAAACTGACGCGATCGAACCCGCCCGGCCAATGCTACGCTCAATGCGTAGAAGATCGAGACGTTCATCTCCCCTGGTGCCACGAAATCGCCAACAGCGAACAGGGTGGTTACCGTGATCGTCAGTCCGATCGCGCTTCTCTTAGACAACAGCTGGCTGACCCGTTCGCGCGCCCGTTTTAGAGCACAGGCGTAAGATGCGGTTTTTAATGCGGATTTGTGGCTGGCCATAGCTGGCCTCGGATAGTGGGGCGTGCCGAGGATCGGCTCTGCTCCCCTAAGGTCCTAAGGGTGCGATATGATGCGGGGTACCGCAACCAGTAAATGGAGTTCCGAAGCGGCCGGCTCGACACGCTGCATCGGTTCACCGCCGAGCTTGTCGTGGTCGGAACTGGCGATCGAGCAGGGGCAATCACCCTAGCTCCGTCACGATTTGCCATTGACATCGGTATGTGGAGATCACCAGGAGCACAGCGCCGGGGGCTGGAGCGTGCTGAACGTGACATCGGGCGCGGCGACGCTTACATCAGGAGTATCGGATTCGAGAAAAGCGTGATCGCGATGCGAACAAAGGTGGTAACGGGTTCGTTTGCGCCGGACTTTGCCGGCGCATTGACCGCGGTGCTGTTACTCTTGATTGGAACGATCTACTGGGCCACCTCATCATCAGCCGAAACGGCGCGAATCGTCCCGCCTCCCGTAGTCGACGAAACGGCCCCGGCATTGTCCTCGGAAGTGGCGGTCCTGGCGGGCGGCTGCTTCTGGGGCGTTCAGGGCGTCTTCCAGCACGTCGACGGGGTCAGCGCCGCGGTCTCTGGGTATACCGGCGGCACCCACGACACCGCCCAATATCGCATAGTCGGCACCGGCACGACCGGACACGCCGAATCGGTGCAGATCACTTTCGATCCTCGTCGGATCAGCTACGGCCGCATCCTGCAAATCTATTTTTCGGTAGCCCACGACCCGACTGAACTGAATCGCCAAGGGCCCGATACGGGCACGCAGTACCGCTCGACAATTTTTACGCAGACGCCGGAGCAGGCCCGCATAGCCAAGGCCTATATCGCCCAGCTAAGCCAGGCGGGGGTGTTTCGCGCGCCGATCGTAACCACGATTGAGCCCGGCAAGGAGTTTTACCCGGCGGAGGCGTATCACCAGGATTACCTGACGCTGCACCCGAGCGAACCTTATATTGCGATCAACGATATTCCCAAGGTCGAAGCGCTGGCGCGGCTCTTCCCCGATCTGTACAAATCGCCGCCGGTGCTGGTTGCAGCGACGCAGCGAGCGAAGTGATCGCCAGGGAAACGCGCTCCTTCGGATCGTTGTGGCCAGTATCGATGCTGAGCCTGGGTGCGGGCGGACTCGGCCATTGCTGTGGGGTCCGACGACTTTCAACGAATGCGTCGCGGCCGTGCACGACGACTGCTATCGGGGCGTAGCGGAAGCTCAGGCTGGAGATCGCTCGCTCCCGGTTTTGCGCTCAAACGGTCGCTCATGCCCCCAAGCGGCATGAGCGACCGTTAGATTATTGGACCTCGAGTGTTTTCAAAGCCCGGCCCAGCGTGTCGACAATGCGGTCGCATTCCGCGCGCGTGATCACCAAGGGCGGGCACAGCGCGATCGTCGTGCCATACTGTCGTCCGCCACCGGCGCGGCCGACCAGCACGCCATGATCGCGGCAGAAATCGACAACACCGGCAAACTGCGCCCCGTCCAGCTGCTCCTTCGTGGCGCGGTCCTTGACCAGCTCCACCCCGATGAGCAGCCCCTTTCCGCGGATGTCGCCCACGGCCTTGTGGCTCGTCAATCCCTGCAGCCCGTCGAGCAGATAGGCTCCGATCTCCGCCGCACGGTCGGCGAGCCGCTCGGCCTCCATGATCTCGATGTTGCGTAGCGCAACCGCCGCCGCGACCGGATGTCCGCCGTAAGTATTCACCTGGGCGATCTGCCGGTTTTCGGCGGGGTCGCCATAGAAGCTGTCGAAGACGTTGTTCTTCACCACTGTCGCCGCTATCGGCAGATACGCGCTCGATATCCCCTTGGCGATGGCGATGATATCCGGCGACACGCCGTAATGCTGGTGCGCGAACATCTTGCCGGTTCGCCCGAACCCGTTAATGACCTCGTCGACATGCAGCAGGATGCCGTATTTGCGGCATAGGCCTTCGACCTCGGGCAGATATTCGTCGGGCGGCACCGCGACGCCGACGCCGCTCATGATCGGCTCGACAATCACTTCGGCCACCGTCTCGGGTCCTTCGCCGACGATCGCCGCCTCCATGTTCTTGACGCAGGCGAGCCCACAACTCGGGTAGCTCAAGCCAAACGGGCAGCGGTAGCAATAGGGCGGCGCGACATGCACGAAATCGCCCGAAAACGGCTCGAACTTCGCCTTGCGCTCGCCCATGCCGCCGGCATCTAGGGCCGCCAGCGTCGTGCCGTGATACGCGAAATAGCGGCTGACGGTCTTGAAACGATATTCGCCCGGATATTCATGCTTCATGTATTGCCGGGCGATTTTGAAACCGGCTTCGTTCGCCTCGGACCCAGAGTTGACGAAATAGGTGTGATAGCCGCCACCCATGAGGCCGTTGATCTTCTCCGCAAGCGCCGCCGCCGGCACATTCATTGCCGTGTGCGGGAAATACGACAGTTGCCGCATCTGATCGGCGGCGACCTCGGCCAGCTCGGTGCGGCCGTAGCCGATGTTGACGCACCACAACCCGGCCATGCCGTCGAGATACTCGGTGCCGTCGGCGTCCACGACCGTCGAACCCTCGCTGCCCGTAACGACGATCTGTTTGCCCTCCAGCACCTTGTGCTGAACGATGGGGTGCAGGACGTTGCCGAGATCCTGCCGCACGACGGCATCACGCGCCGCCGGATCGGGAATATTGGGAAGCGACATCACGGGCCTCGCAGAGGTGACTTGTTAACAGAACGCCGGGAGGGAATTTATGCCTGGATCCTGCGTTCGGCGATCCAGGACTTCACCTGGTCGCCGATTGCTTACCGCTCAGCCGCGTGCCAGGGCATAGATCTGCGTGCCGCCCGGCGGCGGAGGCAACGGCGTCCAGGTCTCGCCCGCGTCATGACTGCTCCAGACCTCGCCGCCATTGGTGGCACACGACATTCGGTTCGGCTGATGTTCGTCGAAAGCCACCTTGAACATCGTGTGTGGCACCGGCGCGCCGAGATCGACCTGGGTCCAGCTATCGCCGCCATCGCGGCTGCGCAGCAATATGCCGAGATCGCTGATGAAGCCGGAGCCGGCGGCGAGCCAGAGATGGCGAGGATTGCCGGGCACCTCGCGAATGTCGCGGCAATAGATTTGCCCCTTCATGTTGAGCGGCTCCAGCGGCACGTGGCTCCAATGCTCGCCGCCGTCGTCGCTCCGGAACATGCCGGCGCGCGCAATCGAGAACACCGTGCCCGGCCGCCAGCGACTGACAAGCACACCGTGCATGTCGACCATATCGTCGTTGATGTATTGCCCGTGGCTCAAATTCACCCAATGCTCGCCGCCATCGGTCGAGCGGATCGTGCCGCCGACTTCGATCGCGCCGTAGAGGCAATCGGGCTCGCTGGCGCTGGCATCGAGCATCAATATGCGCTTGGCCGGGTTGGCGCCGGATGCTGTCGTGATCTCGGGGAAGCGCACGCTCACCGGCAGACGAATCCAATGCTCGCCAGCGTCATCGCTGCGGTAAATCTCGCAATTCTCGCATCCGACCAGGATCACATCCGGGTTATGCGGATGAAACAGGATCGACCAGACCGGCAGCCCATGATCGGGCAGCTCGACCTTCTCCCAATGCTCCCCGCGGTCGGCGCTGCGATAGGGCCCGGTTTGCGTGCCGGCATAGATGATCTCCGGCTTTGCCGGATGGACCGCTAGAGCGCGCACCGCCGGCCTCTCCGGCAGGCCGTTCTGCAGCGCTTCCCACTCGTTGGCGCCGTCCTTTAGGCGGAAGAGCCCGGAATGCACGGGCCGGCCCGGTCCGGTTTCGCCGGCCAAGCCGAGATACACAAAGGATGGTTGATCGGCCATGGAGCATCACCCCTTTCGATATTGATGTGTTCCGGCGCCCTCGGCGCTGCATCCGTGCAGCGCTGTTCGGCTCCGGTGTTATTTGACTGCCGCGGGCTGTCGCACGAGTTCGTCCGGTGTGCGATAGGCTGCGACAGCCGGAAGCCGCCCCGGTTGCGGATCGATCCCGCTTCGGCCGCCGTCGTTTTGATAAATGTGGATATGCGGCACGACGGGCCGCACCTGCCGCTCGGCATCGAGCCAGAGCCGCAGCATCAGGCGGTTCTTTTGCGGGTCGCCCCAATCCTCGAACTCCGAGCGCGCGTGCATGATCGTGTAATTGTTCAGAAAACTCGCCTCGCCAGGCTCCAGCCGGGTTTCGAACTGCAGATCGCTCGCCGTCGCGCGGAACGTGTCGATCGCATCGATTTCTTCCGGTGTGAAGCTGCGCTTCAATTCGCGGTACGCGGCATTGATGATCTCGCGCACCATGAAAATGCTGATCCGGCCGTCGCGCTGGGAGAAGACGGGAATGTTATAGGGGGTGATCTGCGGCTGGTCCGGAGCTTCCTCGCCGCGCCGATGATACGGGAAGCCCCGTTCGAGGATCGGCAATAAATCCGGCCGCTTCGCCCGGATCTCTTCGTACACCGCAAGGCCGGAGGCATACTGGCTCGCGCCGCCGCTGCGCGCTTGGCGCACGCACATCAGGCCGACGATCTGCGCGAGATCGACATGAAGCGAGAGTTCGCGCCGGCTTGTATAGCCGCGAGCACTCTCCGGCTCACCCGGCGGCGTCTCGTCACGGACCAGGCCAAGCAGATCTCCGCGCGCGCTTTGCGACACGCCCCGGCCGAAATGAGCGCCAAGCGCCCAGAATATCGTGCTGACGTCGTCGTCCGAATGACCCGCGACGGGGATGCCGCGAATGATAACGATGCCGCGCCCCTCCTGGATCTCGTCGAAAACCCGGCCGAGATCGGCGTCGAGCGCCGGGTGGCGGCAATGCTCGGGCCGGATCTGAGCAAGCCCGAGCCTCTGTTTATGGAAGGCGTCGAGCAACTCCTCGAGAGCCGCGGCGTGCCTTCGAGTCAGGTCGAAGGCGATGTCGTCCTTCCTGAGATCGACGCCGCGCCAGGCCATGCGCTGATCGGGCAAGCTGAGGGTCATGACATCCTCCGGGCTGGCCGAATGTTAGCCCCTTTCCCGATCCCGAGGAACTGCCGGGGCACCCGCATTCGGCCGTTGCGTGACATCGATCGCGGCCTCACGATGCGGCGCAGTACGATGACCGCTGTAGAAAACCCCAGTGCCGAGCTGACACCCGAGCAATTAAGGGATCTGCGTAGGCTTGCCGGATTCATGGTGCCCGCCAGTGCTGAATACGGCGTGCCGGGTGCCGATGACGAGGCCATCCTCGCCGATATCGTCCGGTCCCTCGGCAGCGATAAAGACGACGTCCGCGAAGCGCTCGCGATCCTGCGCGAGATAGCCGGCGGCGACTTCGCAGGGCTGGACGAAGCGTCGGCGGAAGCCGCGGCGATGACGCTGCTCGGCCGTGAACACCCCGTCATCGCGGCGCTCGGGCGGGCCGTGCTTCAGTGTTATTACCGTGACGACCGGGTAATGCACGCGTTGGGCATTGAGCCGCGCGCGCCCTACCCGCAGGGCCGTGTGCTGGAACCGGGCGATTGGTCGTTGCTGGACCCGGTGCGCGGCCGGCCGCGAATGTGGCGCGACGTCGATGGCACGGAAACCTGACGTGAGCGCGGAAGCAAGCGTGGGCATGCCCCGCCCGACCGACGACATCGTCGATGTTCTGATCATCGGCGCGGGCGCCTCCGGCGCGGCGGTGGCCTGGAGCCTTGCCGAAACGCGGATGAAGATTCTGTGCCTTGAGCAGGGCGACTGGATCAAGCCCACTGATTTTCCGAGCAACGGCCGCGACTGGGAGGCGCGCCGCTACGCCGATTTCGACATCAGCCCCAATCGCCGCGCGCGGGCCACGGACTACCCCGTCAACGACGACAACTCGCCGATGAAGATCGCCAACTTCAATGGCGTCGGCGGTGGCACGATCCTGTTCACGGCACATTATCCGCGCATGCATCCGTCCGATTTTCGGGTGCGGACGCTGGACGGGGTCGCGGATGATTGGCCGGTCGACTACTGGGCCCTTGAACCTTTCTTTGCCGAGAACGACCGCATGACCGGCGTCGCGGGTTTGGCAGGCGACCCCGCCTATCCGCCGCATGAGCCCAACATGCCGCCGGTGCCGCTGGGGAAGACCGGCACGCGCTACGCACGGGCGATGAACCAGCTGGGGTGGCATTGGTGGCCGTCGGACATCGCTGTGGCCACAACCGAATATGACGGGCGCGGCAGGTGCATCAATCTCGGTCATTGCACGCCGGGTTGCGCGCAAGGGGCAAAGGCGAGCGCCGACATCACCTACTGGCCGCATGCGCTTCGCGCTCGAGTGGAGCTGCGCACACGCTGCCGGGTCCGGGAGATCACCACAAACGAGCACGGCATGGCCTCGGGTGTCATCTATTACGACGCGGCAGGAGTAGAGCGGTTCCAGCCGGCGCATATCGTCATCTTGGCGGCGAACGGTATCGGCACGCCGCGGCTGTTGCTGAATTCCGCGGCGGCTCGCTTTCCGTCCGGTCTGGCGAATTCCTCCGGCCTCGTTGGCAAGAACCTGATGCTGCACCCTTGGCCGATGGTGTTCGGTTATGTCGATGACGAGCTGGACGGCGACCGCGGTCCCCAGACAGTGATGTGGAGCAAGGAGTTCTACGAAACCGATCCTTCGCGCGGGTTCGTGCGCGGTTACACATTGCAGTTCACGCGCGGCACCGGCCCGGCAAACGAGGCGATCACGAGCATGGCCGCCGGCCGCCTGCCCTGGGGCAAGGATCATCACCGCGTCTTCCGTTCGCTGCACTACCATCGCATGCTGATCGGCGTCGCCTGTGAGGACCTGCCGGAAGAGCACAATCGCGTCACACTGGATCCGGCGCTGACGGACAGCCACGGCATTCCGGCACCGAAGATCGATTACGCGATCAGCGAGAACACGCGGCGGATGATGGAGCACGGTATCGCTCGGGCATCGGAGATCCTCGAAGCTGCTGGCGCAAAAAACATCTCCTGCTCCCGAACGGTATTGAACAGCCCGGGCCACTTGCTGGGCACGGCACGCATGGGTTTGAACCCCGAGCGTTCTGTCGTCAATGAGTGGGGACGCAGC
>JBKOVT010000226.1:0-6101 GCA_046724035.1 Pseudomonadota bacterium
GCGACCCTCGAGGATGTCGATGACGGCGATGCTTACCGGCGTCTCGCGCCGCGCCGCGGCTTCTGATCCTCTCGGGAGGGGAGGAGCAGTGAAGCACTAACCCTTCAGGTGCTCCTGGAGGCGCGGCATCAGCTCGACAAAATTGCAGGGGCGAAAGCGGTTGTCGAGCTGGTGGACGAGGATGCCTTCCCAGGCGTCGCGGCAAGCGCTCGGCGAGCCCGGCAGTGCGAATAGATAAGTGCCGCCGGCGACCCCTGCCGTCGCACGGCTCTGGATCGTCGAGGTACCGATCTTCTCGTAGCTGAGCCAGCGGAAAAGCTCGCCAAAGCCGGCGATCTCCTTTTCGTAGACGCTTTGGAAGGCTTCCGGCGTCACGTCGCGGCCGGTGACGCCGGTGCCGCCGGTCGAGATCACGACATCGATCTCCGGGTCGGCGACCCACGCCTTGAGCTGCGCAGCGATCTCGTCGAATTCGTCGCGGATGATCTTGCGCGCGGCGATGCGATGGCCCGCGGCCTGCGCCAGCTCGGCCAGCGTGTTGCCGGAGCGGTCATCGGCGGCGCTGCGGGTGTCGGAGATCGTCAGCAGGGCGATATTGACCGGCAGAAACGGGCGGGTCTGGTCGAGGCGGCCTGCCATCGGTTACTCCGTCATTCGTGGCTCGTCGGCCTCACATGTAGCGAGGCGCAGGCCCGCCCGCCACCGCGCTAGAGTCCGGCCGCCGGCTCGTCCAGCTTTGCCTTGAGCGCCAAGAGGTCGCGCCAGGCTTCGCGCTTGCGCTCGGGGGTGCGCAGCAGAAAGGCCGGGTGGAACATCGGCAGGGTCGGCACCGGCTTGTCGAGGCCGGGCACCGCAAGCTCGAACCAGCGGCCGCGCAGCCGGGTGATGCCGTCGCTGACCGGCAACAGCGCGCTCGCCGCCGTGCCGCCGCACAGCACCAGGACGCGCGGGTTCGCCAGCGCGATATGCCGCAACACAAAGGGCAGGCAGGCGGCAATCTCGGCCGTCGTCGGCTTGCGGTTGCCGGGCGGCCGCCAGTAGATCACGTTAGTAATCTGCACTCCCGTGCGGTCGAGGCCGATCGCCGCCAGCATGCGGTCGAGGAGTTGCCCGGCACGGCCGACAAACGGGCGGCCGATGCGGTCTTCATCGGCGCCCGGCGCCTCGCCGATGAATATAATCGGCGCCGCGGGGTTGCCGTCGATAAAGACGGTCTTCGTCGCCGTCCGCTTCAGCGGGCAATCGTCAAACGCGGCAACCAGCGCGGCCAATTCGTCGATGCTGGCGGCGGTCGCGGCGAGGCGGCGTGCCGATTGCGCCGCCTCGGCCAAGGACTCTGCGAAGGTGCCGGGCGGCGCGACGCGTGCGGCCGGAGCCGCCGGACGCGCCGTCATCTCGGCAGGCGCAATCGGCGGCGCGCTGCGGGCGACAGTCGCCGGCGCAGGCGGCGCGAGCCGGTTCGGCGCGACCTCGCCGATCGCCTCGTCGACGCCCATCTCGACATACCAGCGCAGCAAGGCCAACGCCGCGGCTCGGTCGAGCACCGGTTGTTCGCTCATGCCGCCGATCCTATCAGCCGCCAATTGGCCGCGCTGCCGTTTTCGCGGTGATCCTTTATAGTCGGCCGCGAGAGCATGGCAGAGGCAAGCGGTGTCGGACGCGCAACGCGAGCAGATGGAATACGACGTCGTCGTCGTCGGGGGCGGCCCCTCCGGCCTCGCCGCGGCGATCCGTCTGAAGCAGCTTGCCGCCGCGGCCGGCAGCGAGATCGCCGTCTGCGTCGTCGAGAAAGGCTCCGAGATCGGCGCCCACATCCTATCGGGTGCGGTGTTTGAGCCGCGCGCACTCGACGAGCTCTTTCCGGATTGGAAGGAGCGCGGCGCGCCCCTCAACACGCCGGCCACCGACGACCGTTTCCTTTATCTGACGAAAAACCGCGCCTTGCGGCTGCCGACCCCACCGCAGATGCACAATCATGGCAATTACATCATCAGCCTCGGCAATCTCTGCCGCTGGCTGGCGGAGCAGGCCGAGGCGCTCGGTGTCGAGATTTATCCCGGCTTCGCCGCCGCCGAGGTGCTGTACGACGCTTCGGGCCGGGTGCGTGGTGTCGCGACTGGCGATATGGGCATCGGCAAGGACGGCAAGCCGACCGAGCGCTATACGCCCGGGGTCGATCTGATCGCGCGCGAAACGCTGTTTGCCGAAGGTTGCCGCGGCTCTCTGACCAAGACGCTGATCCGCCGCTTTCATTTGCGCGACGGGCACGACCCGCAGACCTATGCAATCGGCCTCAAGGAATTATGGGAAGTCGCGCCGGAGCGGCACCAGCCCGGGCGTGTCGTGCACACGATCGGGTGGCCGCTCGATGGGAGCACGTATGGCGGCTCGTTTCTTTATCACCTCGAAAATCATCAGGTCGCGGTCGGCTTTGTCATCGGGCTCGACTACGGCAACCCGTATCTGAACCCGTTTGAGGAGTTTCAGCGGTTCAAGACGCATCCGGCGATCCGCCCGACCTTCGAGGGCGGCCGGCGCATCGCGTATGGCGCGCGCGCGCTCAACGAAGGGGGCCTTCAGTCGATTCCGCGTCTCGATTTCCCGGGTGGCGCGCTGATCGGCGACACGGCCGGCTTTCTCAACGTGCCGAAGATCAAGGGCAGCCACACGGCGATGAAATCCGGCATGGTCGCGGCCGAAGTCGTGTTCGAACGGCTCGGCGGCAATGCAGGCGCGCAGGTGCGGCCGGCATTGGAGCGGAGCTGGATCTGGGACGAGCTTTACCATGTGCGGAACATCCGGCCGAGCTTTCGCCTCGGGCTCTGGGGCGGGCTCGCCTATTCGGCGTTCGATACCTATTTGCTGCGCGGCCGGGCGCCGTGGACTCTGCACCACCATCCCGACCACACCCAGCTGGTCCGGGCCAGCCAGGCGCCGCGCATCGAATATCCGCGGCCCGATGGGAAGATCAGCTTCGACCGGCTCTCCTCGGTCTTTATCTCAAATACCAATCACGAGGAGGACCAGCCGTCGCATCTCAGATTGCGCGACCCGGCCAAGGCGATCACGATCAATTATCGGCTCTACGACTCGCCGGAACAGCGCTATTGTCCGGCCGGGGTCTACGAGATCGTCGAGGATCCTGGGACCAGCGAGCCGCGCCTGCAGATCAACGCGCCCAATTGCGTGCACTGCAAAACATGCGACATCAAGGATCCGGAGCAGAATATTGACTGGGTTGTGCCCGAGGGCGGCGGCGGGCCCAATTACCCCAATATGTAATTAATCCCAAGGTCGTAAGCGTGGGTAGAAGCGAGGTCTGGCGAGTGCAGAGCGTAAGGACAGGACATCGGGTCGAGTCAGGACGGCGTTATCTGGCGCCGGCTTGGGCAGTGCTGCTGATCGCGGCCTCGTTCGGCATGCCCAGCTGGGCTTTAGCCGCGCCGCAGGACAAGCCGGCGGCCCAGGACAAATCGGCAGCCCAGGACAAATCGGCGATCCTGCCGGAGCATCTGTTTGGCGAATACCTCGCCGGCCGCGCCGCGCAGCAGCGCCGCGACTTCAGCTCCGCCTCCAAGTGGTTCGAAAAGGCGATCACGGACGATCCCGACTCGCCCGAGGTCATCAGCCGGACCTTCCTGATGGAAGTAAGCGTCGGGCATTTCGATCGCGCGCTCGCGCTCGCCCCGAAGGAGTTGAAGCTCGATCCCGGCGATGCCATCGCTCAGCTGGTCTTGCTCAGCGACCGCCTGAAGGCGGGCGATGCGGCCGGCGCGCTCAAATATGCCGCCGCCCTGCCGTCGGATGGGGTGCACCGTTTTATCGCACCGTTTGCGCTGGCGTGGACTCGCGTTGCGGCGGGCGACCTCGCCGGCGCCGACACCGCGCTGCAGGGGCTCGATAAGTTCAACGGCTTTCAGCCGCTCAAGATATTTCAGCTGGCGCTGCTTTATGATTTCGCCAAGCAGACCGAGAAGGCCCAGCAATACTACGAGAAGGCGCTCGCCGGGAGCGAGCAGCTCAATTGGCGCCTGACCGATGCGGCGTCCAATTTCGAGCTGCGCCATGGCCGCGCCGAAGAGGCCAAGGCGCTCTATCAGAAATTCAGTCAGCAGAATGCGGGCAGCGAACTGGCGAGCGCCGCGTTGACGGCGCGTTCGACCGGCGCGACGCAGCCGACGATCCGCTCGCCGGCCGATGGTCTGGCCGAGGCGATGTTCGATCTGGCGAGCGTGTTGAACCAGGCGGAAACGATCGATCTGTCGCTGCTCTATGCTCGCTTCGCATTGAACTTGCGGCCGCAATTCGGCCTCGCGCAGCTATTGCTGGCCGACGTTTTGAGCGCCCAGAACAAGCCGGAGGAGAGCCTCACGGTTTTGTCGGAAATCAAGCCGAACTCGCTCTACTACCCCTCGGCGCGGCTGCGCAGCGCGATCAATCTCGACACGCTCGAGCGCACCGACGAGGCCATTGCTCAGCTGAAGACGATGGCCGCCGAGCAGCCGCAATCGGTTGCGACGGAGGTGCAGCTCGGCGATATCCTGCGCAACAAAAAACGCTTTGCCGAGGCGGTCACCGCTTACGACGACGCGATCCACCGCGCCGCCTCGGTCGGCATGCCCGAGCGCTGGTCGTTATTTTACGACCGCGGCGTGGCCCTCGAACGCTCCGGCCAATGGGAGCGCGCCGAACAGGATTTGAAGCATGCGCTGGAGTTGAAGCCCGAGCAGCCGCTGGTTCTCAATTATCTCGGCTATTCCTGGATCGATCGCGGCGAAAACCTCGACGAGGGGTTGAAGATGATCGAGAAGGCGGTCGAGTTGCGCCCGGATGACGGCTACATCGTCGACAGCCTGGGCTGGGCGCATTACCGCATGGGCGATTATGCCGGCGCGGTCGAACAGCTCGAAAAAGCAGTCGAGCTGGTGCCGCAGGATCCGACGATCAACGACCATCTGGGCGATGCCTACTGGCAAAGCGGGCGCTTGTCCGAGGCTCGCTACCAATGGCAGCGCGCGCTGCAGTTCGGGCCGCAAGAGAACGAGATCAAGCCGATCGAGGAGAAATTGCAAAGCGGCCTCAAGACACCGCCGCCCTCGACCCCACACGGCGGCTGAGCCAACGGCAGGCGGCGTGGCGGTCAGGGCGTTCGCGCCGGCCAAGATCAACCTTTACCTGCATGTCGTCGGGCGGCGCGCTGACGGCTATCATTTGCTCGACAGCCTGATCGCCTTCGCCGATATCGGCGACACGATCACCGCCACACCGGCGGATGCGTTGATGCTGTCGGTCGATGGCCCGGAAGCCGCCGGGCTCGGCGACGACAATCTGGTGTTGCGCGCGGCTCGGCTGCTCAAGGAGCGTGGCGGCATCGATGCCGGGGCCGCGCTGCATCTCGAGAAGAGACTGCCGGCGGCCGGCGGGATCGGCGGCGGCTCGAGCGACGCGGCCGCAGCCTTGCGCGCGCTGTCGCATCTCTGGGGGCGGCCGCTCGACGATGGAGCGCTCCTCGCGCTCGCGCTGGATTTGGGGGCCGATGTCCCCGCCTGCGTCGGGGGGCGGCCGGTCTGGGTCGGCGGCATCGGCGAGCAGCTCGAACCCGCGGCTTTCCTGCCCGCGGCCGGTATCGTGCTGGCCAACCCGCGGCGGCCTCTCCCGACCGCCGATGTGTTCCGCCGCCGGGCTGGGCCGTTTTCCTCACCCGCCCGGTTCGATCCGGTGCCGGGCGATGCGGCGGGCCTCGCGGCGGCACTGGCATCGCGGCGCAACGACCTCACCGAAACGGCGGTCGCATTGCTGCCGGAAATCGGCGCTGTGCTCGACCGCTTGGCGGAGCTGCCGGGGGCCTTGCTGGCGCGCATGAGCGGCAGCGGCGCGACCTGTTTCGCGCTATTCGCCGATCGCGCGATGGCGCTTGCCGCCGGTCGTGCGCTCGCCGCCACGGAGCCCGGGTGGTGGACCGCCGCCGGCGCATTGCTGAGCGCGCCGCCACCCCTCGAGGAGATCGCCACGGCCGATCGCATCTGATCCTGGGCCCGGGCTCCCATATATCGGCTTGACCGGGCCGATCGTTGTTCTCGATAAGGTGCGGCCCGGATCAG
>JBKOVT010000003.1:0-14240 GCA_046724035.1 Pseudomonadota bacterium
GTGGCGCGCCGGCCTGCCGGCGGCGCCGCGCCTCAAATTGCTGCAGGCGCCTGTTGCCGGGACCGACATGATCGATCGGGCGGCGCTGCCCTCCGGGGTGACGATCTGCAACGCCTACGGTCACGAAATCCCGATGGCCGAATACGCGATCATGGCGGTGCTGGTCTGGTGTCACCGTTATTTCGAGATCGCCATCGCGTTTCGTGGTGGTTCATGGCGCGACAGCGGCGTCACGGGCGGACCGCTGCACCGCGAGCTCCGCGGGCTCACTGTCGGCATTGTCGGCCTTGGTCAGGTCGGGCGCGAAACAGCCATTCGCGCCGCCGCGCTCGGCTGCCATGTGCTCGGCGCAAACCGCACGATCGGCGAGATGCCGCAGGGTATCTCGGAGGTGTTTCCGCTCGCCGAGCTCGATCGCATGTTGCCGCGCTGCGATGTCGTCGTGCTGTGCGTCGGTCTCGCGCCGGAAACACGCGGCCTGATCAACGGGCGCCGCTTGGCGCTGATGAAGCGCGACGCGTTCCTGATCAATGTCGGGCGCGGACCGGTCGCGGATGAGGACGCACTCTATGCCGCGCTGCGCGACGGCACGATCGGCGGCGCGGCCCTCGATGTCTGGTGGCAATACCCGAATGCCGCCGAGCCCGCGCGCCCACCGTCCCGGCATCCCTTTCACGAATTACCCAATGTCGTCATGACACCGCATTGCTCGGCTTGGACGGACGGAATGGCGCGGCGGCGCGGCGCCGATGCGGCGCGCAACATCGACCGTTTTATTCGCGGTGAAAAGCTGCTGCACATCGTCGCTCAGACGTAGGCGCGGCCGGAGGGAAACCATGAAGGCGCTGTTCCTCGGCAACGTCGCCGCCGATACCGCGAACGGCATCCGGGCCGAATTGCCCCCGGAACTCGATGTCGAGATCGTCGCCGATCCAAAAGAGCTGACCTCCAAAGCGGCCGCGGAAACCGAGATCCTCGTGACAAATATCTGGCGCGCTGATTATCCGCCCGCGCCGCGGATCGCCTTCGTGCAGTCGGTTGCGACCGGCATCGAGTGGATCGAGCAGCCTGCCTTGCCGACCGGGGTTCCGATCTGCAATGCCTATGGCCACGAGACCGCGATAGCGGAATACGTCCTCATGGTCATGCTGGTCTGGAGCCACCGCTTCCGCGAGATCGAAAGCGGTTTCCGTGAGCGTTCGTCCTGGGCGCCGAGTTGGGTCGAGAGCGGCGCGCCGCATGGCGAGATCCGCGGCTCGACCCTAGGCATCGTCGGCCTGGGCCGGGTCGGGCGCGAGGTGGGGCGCCGTGCCGCCGCTTTCGGCTGCCGTATCCTCGCCGCGAACCGCAGCCCGCGCGAGGCGGGCGACGGGATCGAGCGCATCTATCCGCTCGCGTTCCTCGACGAGATGCTGCCGCTCTGCGACACGGTCGCGATCTGCGCCGCGTTCGGACCGGAAACCGAGCGGCTGTTCGATGCGCGCCGCCTCGCGCTGATGAAACCGACGGCATTCCTCGTCAATATCG
Source organism: Pseudomonadota bacterium (assembly GCA_046724035.1). Lineage (GTDB taxonomy): Bacteria > Pseudomonadota > Alphaproteobacteria > ATCC43930 > CGMCC-115725 > DATARH01. The sequence continues at coordinate 1,528 of JBKOVT010000003.1, forward strand.
CGCGCGGCGCCATCATCGACGAGGACGCGCTTTATGCCGCCGTGCGCGACGGCACGATTGGCGGCGCCGCCATTGATGTCTGGTGGCAATACCCGAACTCGGCCGAGCCTGAACGGCGCGGGTCGCGTCATTCGTTTCACGAATTGCCGAATGTGATTATGACCCCGCATTGCTCCGGCTGGACAGCCGGCATGGTGCGGCGTCGCTGGGACGAGATCGCGGAAAATCTCCGCCGCTTCGTCAAGCGCGAACCGCTGATCAATGTCGTGACCACGACTTGAAATAATCGTCGCATAAGATGCGGCGAGTGGCATCACAAGGAGGGGATCATGGAGCTTTATACGGCCGGCACCGGCAACGGGCAGCGCGCCGCAATCGCGGTCAACGAATGCGGCGCCACCTGCCGCATCCATGTGCTGAACCTGGCGCAGGGCGACCAGAAGAAACCGGAGTATCTGAAGATCAACCCGACCGGCCGCATCCCGACGCTGATCGATCCCGAAGGCCCGGACGAGAAGCCGCTGACGCTCTATCAATCCTGGGCGATCCTGATCTATCTCGCCGAGAAGACCGGGAAATTGCGGGCGCACAGCCCGCTCGCGCGGGCGCGCACCTTCCAGTGGGTCGCGGAGGCTGCCAGCGACATGGCGCCGACCGCGCAGAACATTTTTTTCCTCGACAATCGCATGCCGGAGAAGGTGCCGGATTCGGCGATCAAGTTCTACGAGGAGCGGCTCGTCGCGCAATTCCGTGCCGCCGACGAGCAGCTCGCGCACGCGCCCTATCTGACCGGCAACGAGATCACGATCGCCGACATCGGTCTTTACCCGATCTATGCCGGGCGCAAGCCGTTGATCGACGCCGCGGGTTTCACGAATGTCTCCGCGTGGGGCAACCGTGTCGGTGCGCGTCCGGCCGTGCAGAAGGGCATGAAACTCGAAAGCTGATATACGCGCGACACGCCTCCCCCCCGCACGCGATGATGAGCGTCGTCCGCCGGCGTCTCGCCGCGATCCTGCTGGGACTGTCGGTGGGGGCCGCACCGGTGATAGCCGCCGATTTACCCGCGCCTTGGGTCGAGCTTGCAGCTGACGGCGCGCTGTCGATTCGAGCGGTGGTTGCGCCGGGCGCGCCGTGTCCCCCGGTCAGTGCCGATGGCGCCGCTCTCGTCGCGGTGAAGCGCAGTGCGCCCGACAATAATTTTCCGATCGAGGTTTGCGAAGCGCGCGCGGCGGCCGCGACCTCTCGGTTGACGGCCGGCGCAGCCGCACTGCCCGTGCTGACGGCGCAGGTGAACCGCATCGTCGTGTTCGGCGATACGGGTTGCCGCCTCGAAGGGCGCGCGATCCAGGATTGTAGCGATCCGATGGCTTGGCCGTTTGCTACGATCGCGACACACGCCGCCGCCAAGCACCCCGATCTCGTGATCCATCTCGGCGACTATTATTACCGTGTCAGCGCTTGCCCGGCCGGGCACGCCGGCTGCGCTGGCAGCCCGCATGGCGACAAGTGGCCGAGCTGGAAGGCCGACTTCTTCGACCCGGCGGCGCCGCTGCTCGCGGCCTCGCCCTGGGTCATGGTGCGCGGCAACCACGAGCTGTGCCGGCGCGGCGGGCGTGGCTGGTTTCGCTTGCTCGATCCGCACCCTGTGCGGCCCGATTGCGTCGACCGCACTGACCCGTACTGGCTTTCCGCTGGAGGATTGGCGCTCCTGGTCTTCGACAGCGCCGACGCCGATGATTTTTTGGTGCCGCCGGACAAGCTCGGAGCCTATGCCGCCCAGCTCGCGCCATTGCTGGCGACAGCGCCGTTGCATGCCTGGCTGTTGACGCATAAGCCGGTCTGGGGATTGTCGAGCGGGCCGTTTGCCGGGCTCACGGTCAATCTGACAGAGCAGGCGGCGCTCCGTGGCCATATCCCAGCCAATCTCGATCTCGTGCTGTCGGGCCATCTGCACGATTTCCTCGCCTATGAATTCGGGCCCGAGCGGCCCGCTCAGCTGATCGTCGGCGATGCCGGCGCCGCCCTGTATGAGGTCGTGAACCCAACCGGCGCGGAGATCGACGGGATGCCGATCCGTCGCGGCGTCGCGCTCGACCGTTTCGGTTATTTTGTCCTGGAGCGGGCCGAGGCAGGCTGGGATGGCACGCTGTATGGCGTCAACGATAAGGTCCTCGCCCGTTGCAAGCTGAAAGGGCGCGAGATCGATTGCCGCTGACTATTGCGCCGCCGGTTCGAGGGCGGGTGCGGCAGCATCCGCCGGTTCAAGTGCCGCCTCAATGACTTCCTCGACGCGTTCGGCCCAGGTGAAGCCGAGCTTGTTGCGTGCCGCTTCGGGAATATCCTCGTAATCCTTGCGGTTCCGCGCCGGAAGAATCACGGAGGCGAGCCCGGCCCCGGCGGCGGCGACGACTTTTTCCTTGATGCCGCCGACCGGCAATACGAGGCCGCGCAGGCTGATCTCGCCGGTCATCGCGGTATCGCTCTTCACCGTGCGCCCGGTCAGCAACGACACGAGCGCGGTGAACATGGCGACCCCAGCCGACGGCCCGTCTTTCGGGATCGCGCCGGCCGGTACGTGGATATGAATATCGCTCGTCTCGAACAGCTTGGGATCAAGACCGAGGCTTTGCGCGCGGGCCTTGACCAATGACATCGCGGCCTGTGCGCTCTCGCGCATGACCTCGCCCAGCTGTCCGGTCAGGATCAGCGCGCCCTTGCCGGGGATGCGCGTCGCTTCGATAAACAGGATGTCGCCGCCGACCGGCGTCCAAGCGAGCCCTGTCGCGACACCCGGGACGCTGGTGCGCATCGCCACCTCGTTCTCGAACCGGCGTGGGCCCAGCATCTCGTGAAGATCTTCGGGCGCGATCGTCACCTGCGTGGCGCTGCCCTCGGCGATCTTCATCGCGACATTGCGCAATGCCGTGCCGATCTCGCGTTCGAGTTGGCGCACGCCGGCTTCGCGCGTGTAGTCGCGGATGATCGAGCGTAACGCCTCGTCGGTGAATTCGGCCTGCTCCGGCATCAGGCCGTTCGCCGTGAGCTGCCGCCTCACCAGATATCGTTTCGCGATCTCGAATTTCTCGTCCTCGGTGTAGCCAGGGAGGTCGATGATCTCCATGCGGTCGCGCAGCGGTCCCGGAATGTTATCGATCACGTTCGCGGTGCAGATGAACATGACGCGCGACAGATCGAACGGCACGCCGAGATAATTGTCGCGGAAGGTCGAGTTCTGTTCCGGGTCGAGTACTTCTAGGAGCGCCGAGGCGGGATCGCCCTGGATGCCGCGGCCAAGCTTATCGATTTCGTCGAGCATCATAACGCAGTCACGGCTGCCGGCGCGCCGAATGCCTTGCAGGATATTGCCGGGGAGTGCGCCGATATAGGTGCGGCGATGGCCACGGATCTCGGCCTCGTCATGCGTGCCGCCGAGGCTGACGCGAACGAATTTACGGTTCGTGGCGCGCGCAATGCTTTGGCCGAGCGAGGTCTTGCCGACGCCCGGCGGCCCGACAAAGCACAGGATCGGGCTGCGCCCGCCGGGGTTCAGCTTTTGGATCGCGAGAAATTCGAGGATGCGGCGCTTGACCTTGCGCAGGCCGTAATGGTCCTCGTCGAGAATGCGGCGCGCCTCGGCGACATCGATCGGCTTTGCGGCTTCGACGGACCACGGCAATTCCGCCAGCCATTCGAGATAGGTGCGCGCCATCGAATATTCGCCCGCGGCTTCGGGCATACGTTCAAGCCGCGCCAATTCGCGCTCAGCGTGCGCTTCGACCTCCTCGGGCATGTGCGCGTCTTCGATCTTCTTCCGCAGCTCGGCGATTTCCTGCGACTTCGCATCGTTGCCTTCGCCGAGCTCCTTCTGGATCGTCTTCAGCTGTTCCCGCAGCAGGAATTCGCGCTGCCGCTCGTCCATCGTCTCCTTGGTGCGGTCGCTGATCTGGCGCGACAATCGCAGCACTTCGAGCCGATAAGCGAGGAGTTCGGAGACGCGGTCGAGCCGGCGCTCGATATCAAAAGTTTCGAGAAGCTCCTGCTTCTCGGCCGGCGTGATGTCCATAAAGCTGGCGATGAGGTCGGCCAGCGCCGGCGCGGAGGTGACGCCCTGCACGGCGTTGACGAGCTCGGCGGGCGTCTGCGGCAAGAGCTGCAATACCTCCGTTGCCTGGGTGCGCAGATTGAGCAGCCGAGCGTCGATTTCCTTCGTGCTCGTTTCGGCTTCCGGCACGCGCACGACTCGCGCGACAAAGAACGGGTAACCATCGAGAAACTCGACGATGCGAAACCGCTGCTCGCCCTGACAGATCACGTGATGACTGCCATCGGGGCTGGTGACATAGCGCAGCAGGTTGGCCTCGGTGCCGACCCGGTGCAGATCGACCGGCATCGGGTCGTCCATCGTCGGGTCACGCTGCAGGACGAGCCCGACCGGGCGATTGAGCCGGATCGCGGTCTGCGCCGCCACGATCGAGCGCTGCCGGCCCAAGGTGATCGGCAGGACTGTGCTCGGAAACAGCACGAGGTTGCGCGTCGTGATCAAGATCAGCGCGTCTTCGGGGATCGCCGGCACGCCCTCAAGCGAGGCCGCGCCGGGTGACGCGCCCGGCGGGACCGAGAGCGTTCCGGCGTCCGCCATACGGGCCCCGGGGTGGCCGGGTTGGCCCGGCTGGTGAGACATCATCCGGCCACCCCCTTTTTCAAGCGCAGCATCAGGCAGCCGTTGGCGAGGTGCCGGCCCGACAGTTCGAACGGTGCCGGCGGCAACTCGATCCGGCGCTCGAACCGGCCGTGCGGGATCTCCAGGCGAACGATCCGCGCATTCTCCAATTCGCGCGGCAGAGGCCGCTGGCCAGTGACGGTCAGAGTGCCCGCGCTCATCGTGACGGAGATCGTCTCCAGCTCGACCCCGGGAAGCGCGACCAGGATGATCAGCGCGTCATCACTCTCGAAGATGTCGATCGGCGCTTCCCAGTACGGCGTGCCGTGATGAAAGAACTGACGCCGCAAGCGCTCGGCGCGCTCCATGGCTGCGCAAGCCTGGGCCCACATCAACGCATCGAGCTGGCGTTTCGACATGATCGGCTCCGCGCCTGATCCCCTTCGCTATCGGAGATATAGGAAGAGGATCGCGCGTTGGGAGAAGCAGCCGGGCCGGTTCGCTCCCGGACGGCTAGGTCGGCCGCCAATGGCGCAGCCGGAAGGCGGCGCTGAGGAGCGAAATCCCGAAAAATAGCGCATAGATGCCGAGCCACCATGACAGCGCGACGACCCCGGCGCCGGGTTGCACGAACAGAATGACGCCGAGCAGGATCGAGATGATGCCGCTGAGCACCAAGAGCCACTCGCCATTGATGCGGATCATCGCGATCCCGGCGGCAATCAGAGCGATCCCGGTAATCACGGCCCAGATCGCAATAAAATAGATGATCGCGATCAGCGCCTCGACCGGCCAGAAGAACACGATCGCGGCGATGATCAGGTCGAGGATGCCTTCAAGCACCAGCGCGCCGGAGGGGCCGTGGTGACGCGCCGCCCGCAATGCCGCGACCAGCGCGAAGACGCCGTCGACGAGTGCGTAGGCGCCAAACAGCAGCACAAGCGCTGCGGCGGTAATCCCCGGCCATACGAAGGCGATCACGGCGAAGATGATCGCAAACACACCGCGCAGCGCCAGCGCCCACCAATTACCGATCAGGACCTGCGCCATCTCGTTTCCTTGCTGCCGGATCCTTGCTGCCGGCCGGTTCGCCCGTTGGGATCGAGGAGTGCGCCAATCTCGCCGGATTGTCGAGCGGCGCTGGGTCAGGTCCGTCGAGAATGGCGGGCTCAGCCCTTGTCGCGAAACTGCTCCGCTTCTTCCTTGTCGCGCTCGACTTCGCGGGCGAGTTCCTCGACCGCTCCCGGGTCGAGCTTTTTTGCCTTATCGATCAGTGTCTCGCCCGATTTGTCGCCCTCGACCAGTCGGTCGAGCCCTTCTTCTGCCATATCGTGGGCGCGTTCGCGCTTCTCCGCCATCGCTACCTCCTGCGTCTGATGATGCCGGCTCAAACGCGCGCCCGGCGCACGTGTTCCGGCCGCTTGCCTATAGGCGGAGACGGCGAAACCGGCTAATCAGCCTGCGGGCGAAAACGGGCGCGCGAGGTGTGGGCGTGGCGGTGATCAGCGAGGCGACAAAGGCATTCGTGGAGGGGGTCGCGCGCGAGGCGGAGCGTTTCGAGACGCCTTGCGGCGACGGGAAGCTGGTGTGGCGTAGCTGGGGCAGCGGGCCGCCGCTCATCCTGCTGCATGGCGGCTACGGCTCTTGGAGCCATTGGATCCGCAACGTCCTGCCGCTGTCCCGCCAATTCCGCGTCCTCGCGCCCGATCTGCCCGGCCTCGGTGAGTCGGCAACCCCGCCGGAGCCGTGGACCGCCCAAGGACTCGCCGCGATGGTCGTCGCCGGGATCGAGCGGATCCTGCCGCGCGACGCCGAATTGCGCCTTGCCGGTTTCTCGTTTGGCGGTGTCATCGGCGGCAGCGTTGCCGCCCAGCTCGGTGACCGCCTGCGCAGCTTTACGGTTGTCGGTTCGAACGGGCTTGGCCTCGAACGCTCGCCAACCCCGCTCCGCCGCGTGGCGCCGGATGCGGATGAGGCCGAGGAATTCGCCACGCACCGCTACAATCTGAACCAGCTGATGATTGCCGATCCGGACAAGATCGACGAGCTCGCGCTATGGCTCCAGAAGACCAATCATGGCCGTGCCCGCATGCGCAGCCGCCGCTTCTCGCGCTCCGGCGCGCTGATCGAGGCATTGCCGCAGGTAAAGGCGCGGCTTAGTGGAATCTGGGGTGAGCGCGACGCGACCGCCTACCCGCATGTCGCGGAGCGCGCCCGCATCCTGCGCGGTATTCAGCCGGCGGCGCGGTTTGCGACGGTGCCCGGCGCCGGGCATTGGGTGCAGTTCGAGGCGGCCGAGCAGTTCAACCCTCTGCTCGCCGAATTCGCCTCGAGTTAATGCCGCTTAATGCGTCACCGGCGCTACCGCATGGCTGAGTGACACCAATAGGAAATAGCCGTTGACCGTCAGCAGCACCGCGGCGGCCGCGAGAATGCCGCTCAGCCCGACCAGCCAGGGTGACGCCGCGACAATGGCGACCGAGCCCAGCACAATCGCGATCTGAAACAAGGCTTCGGCATATTCGAAGTTCGGCAATTGCGCGCTGGCGTGATCGCGCGCGTGTTCCCATTCATGCGCCTTTTCGAGCAACTCCTGCTTGCCTTCGCCGCTCTTCTGGTCGCTTTCGTAGCGAACCGCGGTATCGCGATATTTCTTGATCAGCTCGGCCGCTTTGGCGCTGTCATTGGGCGAAATCGCGCCGCCCCCGCCTGCCAACAATTCCAGCTCCGCCGCAGAGATTTGGTAAAGAGTCTGGCGTATGTACTTCGCTTGGTAGAAGGCATAGGTATCCGAGGCGTGAATATTCGCGTTCAGCATTTCCTTGGTCGCCTCGGCGCCGCCGAGCGAGGCGACAGCCAGAAGCATCGCAATAACACCGAGATAAATCGCGGTGAGGCGCCGGAACATTTCGTGGGTGGGGGCGGCATGGGCCTCCTCCGGTTCCCCGTGCTCATGGATCTTCTCGGCGATCTCGTGCGCTTCCACTGTTCCCCCTCAGGCCTGATGCGCAGGGTTAGAGCTTTACCCCAAAGGATAGTGCGACGGGAATCCGCTCGACCGCAATTGAGCAACATCTTAGCATGCGCGCCTTTCCGGCCGCGAAGAACCGCCGCCCAGCGTGGCGGCGTGCGCTAAGCCGGCGGGCGGGGCGGAAACGGGCCGGAATGGATATCAATCAGCTTATTGCCGATAACGGCGCCTGCTTCTACGCGATCGCCTTCATTTGGACCTTTCTCGAAGGCGAGACCGTCATCCTGTTTGCCGGCTTCGCCGCGGCACAGGGGCTGATCGATCCGCTATTGCTGCTGATAGCTGCTTGGCTCGGGAGCTTCGCCGGCGACCAATGCTATTTCTGGCTTGGCCGGCAGTTCGGGGTTCGGCTGCTCGATCGTTTCCCGCGGTGGCGGCACGGGGTCGATGCGGCGCTGCATTGGCTGGAGCGCTACGACACGGGCTTCATCCTGTCCTTCCGCTTCATCTACGGTGTACGCAACTTTTCATCCTTTGCGCTTGGTCTCAGCGCCGTCAAATGGGAGCGTTTCCTGCGGCTGAATTTCCTCGCCGCCGGCGTGTGGGCGGCAACGTTTGTCGCGGTCGGGTTCTTCCTCGGGCACGCCTTCCGAGCGGTGCTCGGCGACATCGCCCGTTCGTTCGGGCTGGTCATGCTCGGTGTCTTCATTGCGGTTTGGATCGGGATGTGGCTGCTGCATCGAACGCAGCGCCGGCGCCAGCCGCTTCAGGTCCCCGCGGGCGCTAAGGTCGTCACGCCGCCGCCCTGAACGGCTCAGCTGACAATTTCGATGCTGGTGCCGATCGTTAGGTTCAATACCCGGTCGGCGCGCCCCTGGTTGATTGCGATCTCGACCAGCCCGTTCGAATTGACGTACCAGAAGGCCGCGCCCTGCGGCACGGTCGAGAACGTCTCCGCACGCGCCAGCTCCCGGCCGCCCCCCAAGAGCCGCGCGCTCGGCGCGACGGTCTCGCCGCGCAGCCCGGTCATCGCATTGCCGTAGCGGTCGATATAGACGATTTCGGCGAGATCGTCAGGCCAGCCCGGCTGCGGCATCGCCTGCGTCTGCCGGCCGAGCGAGTCGGGCGTCTCGCTGCGCGCCAGCCGCGCCGCAACGGGCGCGAACAGATCGCGGCCGTGAAAGCTGGCCGATAGCGCCGGCGGCTGCCAGGCGATCTGCCACACTCGGCTCCGCGCGGCGCGGCGCCGCACGATCTCGAAGAGCCCATTATCGGGCCCGACATAGAACCGCCCGTCGGCCTCGACGATCAGCGCGCCGCGATCGCTGCCGACGCCGGGATCGACGACGCACAGGAACACGGTCTCAGCCGCAAACCATGCGGCGTACGCGGCCAGCAGATAGGCCGCAGGCTTGGGCTGTCCGGCCGGCAGGTCGGCAAAGAGCGAGACCACCGGCACGGCGGGCGCGGCCTGCTGCAACACGGCGGTCATTTGCCCGGTATAGGGCCCCTCGAGACCGAAATCGGTGAACAGCACGAGCATGCGCCGGCGACTATGCCGCTGCCTTCATCGGCGCCGCAATAGAGCGCCTCCCACGCGTCGTCCGAATGAGTTGACCCGTTGACGGTTGAACATCGCGCTTACTATTCGCGGGGTGCGCGGTTGAAAATGCCGCCCGTTGTCGTATCGTCGCCCCGCGCTGGGGATGTGGGCGGGGGATCTGATGAAACGGTGGGTGTTGATTGCCGCGTTTGGCGCCGCGCTGGCGCTGCAGCCGGTCTCGGCGGCCGAGCGCGCTAGAGGGGACTGCTACACGCCGAGCGCCATTGAGGCAGAGCAGGCGATTCGCTTTCTGACCGATGTCATGATCGTCAGCACGACCTGCCAAGACACCGTCTATGCCGAGTTTCGGCTGCGCAACCGCGACGCGATCCTTGCTTACCAAAAGGCGATGATGGCGCATTTCCACGGCGCCCCCGGATTTGACCGCTGGAACACGGTGATCGCCAATCAGGCCGCGCAGAAGCGCGCCGGGATGCCGAGCACGGTCGTCTGCCAGCAGGCCACGGATTTGATGAAGCAGGCGAGCGCTCTCGACCCGCCGAGATTCCGCGCCTTTGCCGCGGCACAGGCGGCGGCCGCCGCGCCGCAATATCCGCGCTGCGGCAAATAGGCCGCCGGGCCGGCTCAGCGCCGGCGCGCCAGCGTGACAGTTCCGCCAAGCCCTGCGGCCGATAGCAGCGCCATAAAGAGATAGGCTTGGCCGCCATAGGCGCCGTAAAGCGTGCCCGCCACCAGCATGACAAGGCCGCTGCCGAGCCCGGCCGAGATAGCCGCATAAAGCGACTGAGCGCTTGCTGCGGCGCTGGGCGGCACCGTGCGCGCCATAAAATACATCGCGCCGAGATGGCTCGCGCCAAAGGTCAAGGCGTGCAGCAATTGCAGGACGGCGGCGGCGGCGAGCCCCGGCACGCTACCCATGAAGGTCCAGCGCAGGACGCCGGCGATGCCACCCGCCGCCATCAGCCCGAGCGGCCCGAGCCGCGCCACCAGGCGCGCGCTGTACCAGAACAGCACGATCTCGGCGACGACGCCCTCGGCCCAGAGCACACCGATGACAGGATCGGCAAAACCGAGCTCGCGCCAATAGAGCGTGCCAAAACCGTAATAGAGCTGATGGCTCGACTGCAGCGCCGCGCCGCTCGCGACGAATAGCCAGAACCGACGGTCCGCGGCAAACCGGCCGAGCGCCGCCCAGCGCGCGCGGCCGGCTGCGGCCGAGCCGGGTGGTATCCAGCAGCACACAACCAGGACCAGGGCGGAGGCGGCGAGCACCAGGGCCAGTACCGTGTTCCCCGCCACCGCTGCGCTGCTGTCGCCGCCCAGGAGCGCGCCTGTGCCGACGGCGGCGATGATGAAGCTCAGCGAGCCCCACACCCGGATGCGGCCATAATCGAAGCCGCCGCCACGCACCGCCGCCAGGGTGATGCTGTCGCCGAGCGGCATCAGAGCCGATTGCGCGACGCCCGCCACAAGGTTCAGCCAGAGCAGGCCCCAAAAATTCCATTCCGGCCAAAGCGCGGCGTAGGCGATGCAGGCCAGCGCGGCGAGCGCCACCATGACGCCGCGCCGCTGGCCGAGCCGGTCGGCGAACCCCCCGATCAGCGGGGTCGCGGCCACCTTGGCCCAGATCCCGGCAGCGAAAAGCAGCGCGATTTCTGGCGCGTCGAGACCGCGGCCGGCCAGCCACACCGGCCAGAACGGGGTCTGGATCCCGACCACGAGAAAGCTGGCAGCGTAGAAGCCGCCGAGGCGCGCGCGGGTTGCCATCCCATCCTGCGGCATCGTCGCTATACGCATCCGGGTGGGGTCGACGCTGCCGCGGTCCATGCTTATGTCGCGGTCGTGTTGCCTGGTCTGAACGAGGCGAGCGCGCTTCTGTCGGTGGTCATCATCGACGTCGTGCTCGCCGGCGACAATGCGATTATCGTCGGGATGGCGGCGGCGGGACTGCCGCCGGAGCGCCGCCGCCGCGTCATCCTGCTCGGCATCGCGGCCGCGACGGCTTTGCGCATCCTGTTTGCCTTTGTCGCGCTGGAATTGCTGCAGAACGTCATCGGTCTGACCGCGGCAGGCGGCTTGTTGCTGTTGTGGGTCTCCTGGAAGATGTACCGCGAGATCCGCGCCTCGAGCCCAGTTCCGGCACATGCCAGCGCGGGGCCGGCGCCGCCGATGCACCAGCGCAGCAAAACGACCGCGCAGGCGATGACGCAGATCGTGCTCGCCGACCTCTCCATGTCGCTCGACAACGTGCTCGCGGTCGCCGGCGTCGCGCGCGACCACCCCTACATTCTGGCCATCGGGCTGGTGCTCTCGGTCGCGCTGATGGGCGTCGCATCGACCTATGTCGCCCGCCTGCTCGACCGGCTCTTCTGGCTGGCCTGGGTCGGGCTCGGCATCATCACCTTTGTGGCGTTGCGGATGATCTGGGACGGCTCGGCGCAGATCATGCACCAGACCGCGATGCTCAACCTACTCGGGTAGCGCATGGCACCGGTTACGGCGCCAGCTCCCAGCTCGCCGCGATGAGCGCTTGCCATAGGCGCGCTCCTTCGAGCTGCCTCCCACCCTCGACTGGCTCACAGAACGAGCTGCGTTTGCGTCACGAGCGCGACGAGGCGACCCTCGGCTGTCGTGATGCGGGTCTGCCACACCATCGTGCGCCGGCCGCGATGCAGCGCGGTCGCCTCGGCGGTGACTCGCGTGCCCACTGGCGCGGCGGCGATAAAGTTTGTCTTGCTCTCGATCGTCGTCGTGCCGGCGCCCTCCGGCAGGTTGAGGAACGTGCCGACGCCGCCGAGCGTGTCGGCGAATGCCATGATCGCGCCGCCATGCAAGACCGCCGGCCGCGTGCATAGATCGTCGCGCACCGTCATCTCGGCGATGACTCGATCGGGCGCGGCATGGGTGAATTCGATCCCCAAGAGCTCGGCAAAGGGCAGCATCTGCGATTTGATCTTCGCGAGCGCATCCATCCCCAATCCTCCATCGGCTCTGCCAACCTCAGCCGCCGGCCGGCTGTCTCGCGTCAGGTCGTGCGGCTGCCATCATATGTTCGAGCGCGGCGAGCAGCGCATCGGCGGCTTCCGGCCCGCGTTCCAGATGCCGCAGCACCAGCGCCGCAGATTCCAGGGTCGACAGCGCTTCGCGGCGAGGCTCGCGGCGCAGCCGCCCGAGCCGTGCCGGGCGCGGCGGGTTCAGCACGAGCCGGTGCAATTTTAAGAGCCACGGGTTGCGCCACCATAAGGTCTTCGCTTGGCTCCAGGTGCCGTCGAGCAGCACGATCCCGTCGAGATGCTTTAGCACCGCGTCTGGCTCGGCGACGGGCTGCCCGTCGCGCCCGAGCAACAAGATGTCGCGGCCGTCGGCGAGTGCCACCGGTTGTGTCGAGCCGAGATAGAGCACCGCCCAGCGGCGGGGATCGGCGTCGCGGCCGAGCGGCCGCGCCAGGTTCGGCCAGGACAGGCCGGCGACCAGCTTTATATTCCGCAATGTGGCGAGGATGGCCGGCGCGGTCG
>JBKOVT010000253.1:0-14834 GCA_046724035.1 Pseudomonadota bacterium
GCTGTTCGAGAATTTTCGTGCGCCGGCGCCGGCGCGCTTCGATCTCGTCGGCTTTGCGGTCGCCGGGCTCGGCCTTTTTCTGCTGGAATTCGCCATCGAAAATCTCGGTCGGCCAATCATTACGCCGGCCGCCGGGTTCGCCTTTTTCCCGATCGCGATTGCGTTGGTGATCCTTTACGTGCTGCACGCAAGGCGCAGCCCGTCGCCGGTGCTCGATCTCAACCTTTTGAAGATTAAGACCTTCTATATCGGCACGGTGACCGGCGGCATCTGCCGCATGGGGCTCGATGCGACACCCTTCATGCTGCCGCTGTTGTTTCAGGTCGGGTTCGGGCTGAGCCCGATCGCTGCCGGCCTCTTGAGCTTCTCCTCGACCTTGGGCGCGATGTTCGTGCGCAGTTTCTCGCGAATCCTGCTGCGCGGGCTCGGGTTTCGCCGGACGCTGGTCGGCGGTGCGGTGCTGTCCGCCGCAGTGACCGCCTCCTATGCGCTCCTGAGCGCCGACACGCCCGCCTGGATCATCACCGTCGCCGTGCTGATCTCTGGCTGTGTTCGGAGCATCCAGTATTTGGCGCTCAACACGATCAGCTATGCCGAGGTGCCGCGCGCGATGCTGAGCCGCAGCACCAGCGTCGGCGGGGTGGTCCAACAGTTGGCGCGCGGCTTTGGCGTGGCGATCGGCGCGGCATTGCTGGCGATTGTCGCCGGCTCGGAACGCGTCACCGTCGGTGACTTCCGCATCGTCTTTCTACTGGTGGCGCTCATTCCCCTGCTGTCGGCTTTCGGGTTTTTGCGGCTCGGTCCCGATGACGGCGCCGAGGTCAGCGGCCAACGCACGGCACAGCCCGCCGCAGCGAAAACGGGTTAGCGTCAATTGACAGGCCGGGGAGCGATCCCCATAGTCTTGCGCTTTCCTGCTCGATGCTCCGGGGCCGCATTGCCGGCCCGTCGCGGCAAGGAGAGTGGCGATGAGGCGCAATCCCGGCATGATGAGCCGGCCTTGGGCAGCGGCGCGCGCAGTCGCGCCGCGGGCGGAACGGCGACGACGATAAGGCTCGCATCGTCGTCTCACACCGTTTCCGTCCTTTATCGCACAGGAGAATTGCCGTGATTCCAGCTGTTATGCCGACCTATGGCCGGTGGGATGTCGCCGTCGAACGGGGCGAGGGCTGCTATCTCTATGCCACCGACGGCCGCAAATTTCTCGATTTCACGAGCGGTATCGCCGTCACGTCGCTCGGCCATTGTCACCCGCATCTGATCGAGGCGGTGACCGCCCAGGCGCAGAAGCTGTGGCACAGCTCGAATTTGTTCCAGATCCCAGGGCAGCAGCGCCTTGCCGAGCGGCTCACCGCCAACAGCTTTGCCGACACCGTGTTCTTCAACAATTCGGGCGCCGAGGCGGTCGAATTGTCGATCAAGGTGGCGCGGAAATATCAGAGCGAGACCGGCCACCCCGAGCGTTACCGGGTCATCGGCTGCCACGGCTCGTTCCACGGCCGGAGCTTTGCGACCTTGGCCGCGGCCGGGGCGGAGGGCTACCTCAAGGGGTTCGGACCGGTCATGGACGGGTTCGACCATGTCGCCTTCAACAATTTGAACGAGATGCGGGCCGCGGTGACCGATCAGACCGCGGCGATCCTCGTCGAGCCGGTGCAGGGCGAAGGCGGCGTGCGGGCGCCGTCGGCCGATTACCTCAAAGGACTGCGCGCGATCTGCGACGAGTACGGGCTGGTCCTCGTCTATGACGAGGTGCAGTGCGGCATGGGCCGCACCGGCAAATTGTTCGCGCATGAATGGGCCGGGGTTGCACCGGACGTCATGGCGGTCGCCAAGGCCTTGGGCAACGGCTTCCCGATCGGCGCGTGCCTCGCGACCGAGAAGGCCGCGGTCGGCATGGTCGCGGGGTCGCATGGCTCGACCTTCGGCGGCAACCCGATGGCCGTCGCTTGCGGCAACGCGGTGCTCGACGTGATGCTCGAACCCGGCTTTTTCGAGCGCACGCAGCGGATGGCGCGGCTGCTGCAGAGCAAGCTGGAGGCGCTGATCGGCGCCTGTCCGAAATTGTTCGCCCAATTGCGCGGCTCGGGGCACCTGCTCGGCATCCGCTGCCAGCCGGCGCTGACGGCCGGTGATTTCGTCGCGAAGCTTCGGGCCGAGGGGCTGCTGTGCCTGACCGCCGGGGACAATGTGCTGCGCATCCTGCCGCCGCTCGTCGCCGGCGAGCGCGAAATCGAGGAAGGCCTCGGCATCATGCACAAGGTCGCCAAGGAATGGCCCGCATCGTGAGAGCGGTGGCGCCGCGGTCGGCGATCGGCGGCGGCGCGGTGATCGGGGGCCGGCGAACCAGTGGACGACCTGGGGCCGGCCCGCCCCGCCATTTCCTCGACATCGACCAGTACGAGACCGGCGATCTGCACAGCATCATCGACCTCGGCGTCGCCTATAAGAACGGCCGGCATGACCGGCCGCTCGAGGGCAAGATGCTGGCGATGATCTTCGAGAAGCCGTCGACCCGCACGCGCGTGTCGTTCGAAGTGGCGATGCGCCAGCTCGGCGGCGATGTGCTCGTGCTCGACACGGCAAGCAGTCAGCTCGGCCGCGGTGAAACCGTGGCCGACACGGCGCGGGTCCTGTCGCGCTATATCGACGCGATCATGATCCGCACAAACCATGCGGAGAAGCTCGCCGAGCTGGCGCGGCATGCCACCGTGCCGGTCATCAATGGGCTCACCGACTCGTCGCACCCCTGCCAGATCATGGCCGATGTCATGACCTTGCAGGAAAAGAAGGGACCGGTCGCCGACGCCGTCGTGGCATGGAGCGGCGACGGCAACAATGTCGCGGTCAGCTGGGTGCATGCCGCGGTGCGCTTCGGCTTCGAATTGCGGCTCGCCTGCCCCGAGACATTGCCGCCGCCCGCGCCGGTACTCGACTGGGCCAAGCACGAGGGCGGCCGAGTCACCCTGACGCACGAACCCGAGGCAGCGGTTGCCGATGCCGATTGCGTCGTCACCGACACCTGGGTGTCGATGGGTGTCGAGGCGAGCGTCAACCGGCATAATCTGCTGGCGCCGTACCGGGTGGACGAGCGGCTGATGGCAAAGGCGAAACCCGACGCCATATTCATGCATTGCCTGCCGGCCAAGCGCGGCGAAGAGGTGACTGCCGGTGTCATCGACGGCCTGCAATCGGTCGTGTGGGACGAGGCGGAAAACCGGTTGCATGTGCAAAAAGGCATCCTCGCCTGGTGCCTCGGCTGACGCCTTAGACGTCATTGCGAGGAGCGGAGCGACGAAGCAATCCCCATCGGGTTAGCGCAACCGGCAGGAGATTGCTTCGCTTCGCTCGCAATGAACTTGAGCTGATTGATAAAGCTGGAGTTTCTTTCTTGTCCGTAGACCCAGAAACGAGATCCGACGATCTCGTGCAACCCTTTCGCATCGATCCGTTCGCGCTGCGCGGACGGCTGGTGCGGCTCGGCCCGACGGTCGACCGCATCCTCTCGCAGCACGACTACCCCGAGCCGGTGGCGACGATCCTCGGCGAGGCGATTGCGCTCGCCGTGGTGCTGGCCGGCGCGCTCAAATATGACGGCATCTTCACCTTGCAGACGAAGAGCGACGGGCCGGTGCGCCTGATCGTCGCCGATGTGACGACCGAAGGCGCGGTGCGCGGCTATGCGCAATACGACAGCGCCCGGCTCGGCGATTTCAGCGTGCAACCGGGCCAGAGCCCCTCGGTGCCAAAGCTGATGGGGGCCGGCTATATCGCGTTCACGGTCGATCAGGGCGAAGACACCGAGCGCTATCAGGGCATCGTCGAATTGGTCGGCGCCAACCTTGCCGAATGCGCCCAGCATTATTTCCGCCAATCCGAGCAGATCCAGGCCGGCATCAAATTATCGGCGGCGCGGTCGGGTCCTGATGGCGCGTGGCGGGCCGGCGGGCTGATGCTGCAGCGAGTACCGCCGGAAGGCGGCACCCCGGTCATCGCCGACGATGTCGAGGATGGCTGGCGCCGCGCGATGGTGCTGATGTCGTCGGCGACCTCGGCCGAGCTGGTCGATCCCGAATTACCGCCGCGCCGCCTCTTGTTCCGGCTGTTCCATGAAGAACAGGTGCGGGTGTTCCGCACGCACGCGCTGGAAGCGCGCTGTCGCTGCTCGCGCGAGCGCATCGCCCGCATCCTGCGCTCCTTCCCGGCGGAGGATATCGAAGATATGGGCAAGGACGAGGTCACCACCGTCACCTGCGAGTTCTGCAACACGCGCTACGATTTCGCACCCGAGGAGTTCGTGCCCGCCGCCTCAGACGCGTAGTCGCGGCATGAAACCCCGCCCGCTCGCCGATCCAATCCTGATGGAGGTGTTTTCGAACCGCCTTCTGTCGATCACCGAGGAGATGGGCACCAACCTCATCCGCGCCTCGTTCTCGACCAATATCAAGGAGCGGCGCGACTGCTCGGTCGGGCTGTTCGACGCCGGCGGAAGGTTGATCGCGCAGGCGGCGCATATCCCGCTGCATCTCGGCTCTCTGCTCGGCGCGGTCGAGGCTGTGAGGCGTGATTTTCCCCTTGCCGAGATGAGCGACGGCGACGCGTTCCTGTGCAACGATCCCTACCTCGCCGCCGGCACGCATATGCCGGATATCTCGGTCGTGACACCGGTGTTCGTCGATGGCGAGCCGCGTTTCTTCACCGCCAATATCGGGCATCATGCCGATGTCGGCGGCCGCGTGCCGGGTTCGATCGCCGCCGATGCGCTCAGCGTTTTCGAGGAAGGGATCCGCATCCCGGCGACGCGCATCCGGCACGCCGGCGAGGTGGATCGCGGGCTGCTGCGCTTGATTGCCGAGAACACGCGCGAGCCGGAGGAACGGACGCTCGATTTGCAGGCGCAGATCGCCGCCAACGATCTCGGCATGCGGCGAATGCTGGAACTGGTGGCGCAGACCGGGCTGGACGCGGTGACGCGTGCGATCGACGACATCCTCGCCTACACCGCGCGGCGATTGAAGAACCGCATCGCGCAGCTGAAGCCCGGCGCTTACACCTTTACGACGTATTTGGACGATGACGGCGGCGGCAACGAGAAGGCGCCGATCACGGTGACGGTGCATGTCGAGGGCGACCAGCTGCATTTCGATTTCGCCGGCTCGGCGCCGCAATCGAGGGGCGCGCTGAACGTGCCGGAGAGCGGGCTGAAGGCGACCGTGTTCTATGCGGTAAAGGCGTTGCTCGACCCGGGGCTGTTGCCGAACAGCGGCTTGTTCGAGGCGGTGACGATCAGCGCGCCCGCGGGCTCGCTCGTCAACCCGGATTTCCCGGCGGCGGTCGGCGCGCGCAGCATCACCTGCCAGAAGATCGCCGGCGCAATCTTTGGCGCGTTCCGCGGACTGTTGCCGCCGGAAGACGTCATGGCGTCGTCAAACGACGTACTGCCGGCGATCGTGTTTTCCGGAAAGCACCGGCGCAACGAGCGCACCTATGTGTATCTGGAGACATTGGGTGGCGGTGCCGGCGCGCGGCTCGGGCGCGATGGGATGGACGGCATCCAGGTGCATGTCACGAACACCTCGAACCTGCCGGTCGAGGCGCTCGAAAACGAATACCCGCTCTTGGTCGAGGAATATGGGCTCGTGGCGAATTCGGGCGGCGCCGGCACGTCGCGAGGCGGGCTGGGTATCACAAGGCAGATCCGCGCCTTGGAAGACGGCACGGTATTTGGCTGCCGCAGCGACTCGCATTTGACACAAGCCGAGGGCGTGTCCGGCGGCATGCCCGGGAAACCAGGCCGGCTGGTGCGCAACCCCGGCCGGCCGGACGAAGAGGTGTTGCCGTCGAAGGTGTCGCGGCTCGTGCTCAAATCCGGCGAGTCGATGCGCATCGAAACGCCGGGCGGCGGCGGGGCCGGTCCACCTGCCGAGCGCGCACCCGAGCGTGTGACCGAAGACCGCAGAAGCGGAAAGTTTTGATCGGCTCGCGTTCGCTTCGTTCGGGGTGAGGATGCCGACCGAGCAACTGCATTACGGCTCGACCGCGAAGGTCTTTCATTGGGCCATCGCGGCGCTGATCGCGATCCAGCTGCCGCTCGGCTGGCTGATGCCGGACATCCATCGCGGCGAGACGCCCGGCACGGCGATGTCGCTGCATGTCTCGATCGGGGTGACGATCCTCGTCTTGGTCGTGCTGCGCTTTCTATGGCGGCTGACGCACCCGGTCGCGCCGGAAACAAATCTGCCGGCGTGGCAGCGGATCAGCTCGGAACTCGTGCACTGGCTGCTCTATGTCGTCGTGTTGCTGACGACGCTGAGCGGCTGGTTCGTCGCGTCGGTGCGCGGTTGGACAATTGACCTATACGGTTTGGTGCCGTTGCCGCGGCTCGTGGAACAGGGTTCGCCATTCGGCCGCGCTGTCGGCGCATTGCACGAAACGCTGACCTGGGTCCTGCTCGTCCTCATTGGCATTCACATCGCCGCTGCGCTCGTGCACCTCTTCGTCTACCGCGACCGGGTCATGTACCGCATGCTGCCGGGCGAACCGACGGTTTGAATCGGGGCATGACCTCCTCGCACCAGAGGCGCAGCGAGGACATGACTTGCGCGTGCGACAGCATGCTGCCGGGGTTGATCTCGGCCGAGATGCCGGCGAGCTGTGCCTCGTCGCGCAATTGCATCAGGCGCTCGGCGACGCTGTCGGGCGTGCCGACAATGCCTTTCTCGCGCTGCACCTCGGCATAGTTTAAGGGGCCGCGCACGAGATCGGCGCGATAAGTCGCAAAACGCATCAGGCCTGCCTCGGCGTCCGATAGCGCGCGCTCCTCGGTCTCGGCGACATAGACGGGTGTCTGCAGATAAGCCTTGGGTTCGCTCTTGTGCCCGGCCGATTTCCACGCCTCGCGATAGGCGCGCGTGTAATTGGCGAGCTCGGTCAACGGGCTGGCGCGCACCGCCGAGAACAGCGGGTAGCCGAGCCGGCCGATCGCTTCATAGGTGTCGTGCTGCGACGCCGCGATGCGGATCTCCGGATGAGGCTGCTGCACCGGCCGTGGCACCAAGGTGAAATTCTCGAAGCTGTGATAGCGGCCGCGATAGGAGCAGACGGGCCCGGTCCAGGCGAGCTTGATGATCTCGAGGCTTTCGGCGAAGCGGTCCTGGCTCTCCTCGTAGGAGATGCCGTAGGCGTTGTAAGCGCGCGGGAAGGCGCTGCGCCCGACGCCGAAGATCAGGCGGCCATTGCTGATCTGATCGATCGTCGCGGTCTCCTCGGCGAGACGCAGCGGATGGCCGAGCGGCAATATCTGCACGGCAGTGCCGATCTTGATGCGCGAAGTGCGCGCGGCGATCGCGCTGGCGACGATCAGCGGCGCGGTAACGAGCGCGCGCGTCGGGTTCATGTGAATTTCGGCGAGCCAGATTGCGTCGAGGCCCCATTCTTCGGCCGCCGCGATCTCGGCGAAGGACTGCGCGAACGCTTCGGCTTGCGAAGCGGCGCGGGTCGACCAGAACTCGTGAAAAATGCCGAATTCCATATCGCAGTTGTGTCATTGCGAGCGCAGCGAAGCAATCTCGATGGGCTGAGCGCACCTGGATCGGGATTGCTTCGTCGCTGCGCTCCTCGCAATGACAGATGGGGGGCGGTCGGGACGGCCGCGGTCCAACCAAGTCACTTCTTCTGGGCAGCGGCGGATTTCGGATTAAGGCTCTGGATGTGGCCGCTCTCGGTGCCGGCGGTCGGGTCGATGACGGCGTTGATCAGGGCCGGCTTCTTCGACGCAATCGACTCACTCACCGCCTTTGTCAGGCTCGGCGTATCGGTGCAGTGATAGCCCTTGCCGCCGAACGCCTCGATAAGCTTCTCATAGCGCGCGTCGCGCAGGAGGCCGGTCGGCGAATAGGGCTTCCCTTCCGGGTCGCCGCGATAGACGCCGTTGTTGTTGAAGATGATTGTCGTGACCGGCAATTCGTAGCGGCAGATCGTCTCGATCTCCATGCCGCTAAAGCCGAAGGCGCTGTCGCCCTCGATCGCGACGACGGGCTTGCCGGTCACCGCGGCGGCGCCGACCGCATAGCCCATGCCGATCCCCATGACGCCCCAGGTGCCGCTGTCGAGGCGGTGGCGCGGCTGGTTCATGTCGATGATGTTGCGCCCGAAATCGAGCGTGTTGGCGCCCTCGTTGACGACACAGACATCGGGCTGGCTCGCGAGCGCGTTGCGCACGGCGCGCAAGGCGGACGAAAAATTCATCGGCGACGGATCGGCATTGAGCCGCGCCGCCATGCGCTCGATGTTCTGCTGCTTGCGCTTGCCGATCTCGTCGATCCAGGCGGCCTGGCGCTTCACTTGACCGGGCTTCAGCGCGGCGTTGAAGGCCGCGAAGGCGGATTTGATGTCGGCGGCGACGGGCGCGGCGATCGCGCGGTTGCTGTCGAACTCGGTCGGCGCGATGTCGACCTGCACGATTTGCGTATTCTCGTTCCACAGCGGCGGCCGGCCGTGCGACAGGAGCCAGTTGAGGCGCGCCCCGGCGAGCAATACGACATCGGCATTGCCGATCGCGTAAGAGCGCGCGGCGGCGGCCGATTGCGGGTGCTCGTCGGGCAAGAGACCCTTCGCCATCGACATCGGCAGAAACGGGATGCCGGTGGATTCCAGGAACGAGCGGATCTCGTTCTCGGCGCGCGCATACGCCGCGCCCTTGCCGATGATCGCGAGCGGGCGCTGCGCCTTGGCCAAGAGGTCGAGCGCGCGGCTCACCGCTTCCGGCGCAGGCGGCGATGGGGGCGCCGGATCGACCACCTTGATCAGCGATTTCCGGCCGGTCGCGGCGTCGAGCGCCGAGCCCAACACCTCGGCGGTCAGATCGAGATAGACGCCGCCCGGGCGGCCCGAGACGGCGGCGCGGATCGCGCGCGCCAGGCCGACGCCGATATCCTGCGGGCGATTGACGCGGTAGGCCGCCTTGCAATGCGGCCGCGCGACCGCGAGCTGGTCCATTTCCTCGTAATCACCCTGCTCCAGATCGACGATCGCGCGGTCGGAGGAACCGCTGATCAGGATCATCGGGAAGCAGTTTGTCGTCGCGTTGGCGAGCGCTACGACGCCGTTCAGAAAGCCGGGCGCCGAGACGGTCATGCAGATGCCCGGCTTTTGCGTCAGAAAGCCGGCAATCGCGGCGGCATTGCCCGCGGACTGCTCGTGGCGAAAGCCGTAATAGCGGATGCCCTCGGCCTGCGCGAGGCGCAGGAGGTCGGTGATCGGGATGCCGGCGACGCCGAAGATCGTGTCGAGGCCGTTCAGCTTCAGGGCGTCGACGACGAGGTGAAAGCCGTCGGTCAGTTCCGCTGTATCGTCCGCTGCTTTTTCCGCTGCGCTCATGTCATTCGCCCTTTTCAGAGAGTGCGCAGGGTCTAGCGAGGCTTGGCCCCAGCCGTCAACCGAGCCGATGCCCCGACGAGCGAAAGACCGGCGCCGCTCGGGTGACCCCTCGCGCGCGGGCGCGCGCGGAACGAATAAAGATCAGGACCAAGCGATTGAAATTCCTCAATTCCGCTTCCGAAATGCAGCGAATAGCAGCGAAATAGGGCGGCAGTTGCGGGGCGCAATGTCCACGCGCGCGCCAATTCCCTGAGAACAGGGAGTTTTTCGCGATTGAACAGGGAAGCCGACACAGCCATTCGCCATAGGTATGTTCTCTGTATGTTCACGTCAAGGGAATGACCGGCTTTGAGTGGATTTCGAAGCTCAAGCTAGCCGCTACTCGCCTCTGGCTAGGCCATAATGGCTCCGCGGCCAACCCGCGAAGTCAGGAGGGAGGAGATGAAGGCGCATATCGTCGGTAGCGGCTTCGGTGGGCTGGCGGCAGCCGCGCTTCTCATCCGGAACGCTGACGTGCCCGGAGCCGACATCACGATCTACGAGGCAGACGATGTGCTGGGCGGCGGGTTCTTTCTCGGCGGCAGCGCGGCGAGCGGCTACAACCTGCCGGGCTCCGTCTTCGACAAGGAATTCCGCTGCACATTCGATCTGTTGAAGTCGATCCCGTCCGCACGCAACCCGTCAATCTCCGTCACAGAGGACTTTTTCGCCTTCAATACGGGCGAGCCGTACCAGGACAAGGCGCACATCCTGGATCGCGACGGCCGCATCGTGCACGGTTCGCGTTACGGTCTTAGCCTGGGTGACGGTCTCAGCCTCGCGCGGGTCGTGCTGACGCCCGAAGCGATGCTCGACGGGCGGCGGATCGAAGAGTTCTTTTCCCGGCAATTTTTCTCGACCGAATTTTGGTTCCTCTGGTCGACGCTGATGGGGTCGCTGCCCCAGCACAGCGTCATCGAGTTTCGGCGGTACATGAACCGCTTTCTGTACCTGTTCCCGGACCTGTCGGACATGCGGGGCGTGATGCGGACGCCCATCAATCAGCACCAATTTTTTATAGAGCCGCTGGTCGCGTGGCTGCGCCCACGCGGCGTGAACTTCCTCACCGACACCGTCGTGCGGGATATCGGCTTCGCGGCGGCTCCCGCCCGCATCACCGTCAATCGGCTCGACACTGAACGGCGCGGCAGCGCGACATCGGTTGAAGTCGCGCCGGAGGATCTCGTGCTCGTGACCACCGGATCGCAAGCGGCTGATCTTTCCGCGGGGTCGATGACCAACGCGCCGAGCCCACGGTCGAGCGGGCGCTCCTGGGCATTGTGGGAACGCCTTGCGCAGGGACGCAGGGATTTCGGCAATCCTGAGGTCTTCTTCGGTGCGGCCCGGATACCCGACTCACTGTGGGTGACGTTCACGGTCACCGAAACAGGGTCCGAATTCGTCAACCAAATCGCCGCGTTGACCGGAAGCGAGTCGGGACTAGGCGGACTGGTGACGTTGAAGGACTCGGGCTGGGTGCTGTCGCTCTCCGTCTTTCACCAACCGGAAATTATCGGCCAGCCCGAGGGCACGACCGTCTGGTGGGGCTACGGTCTCTATCCCGAGCGCGACGGCGATTTTGTGCGCAAACCGATGACGGCGTGCACCGGCGAGGAAATCCTGGAGGAGACGCTGCGGCAATTGCGGTTCGACAGCCAATTGGCCGCGATCAAGGCGTCATCGATGTGCGTGCCTTGCTACATGCCCTACGTCAACAACATCTGGCTTCCGCGGAGCCGCGGCGATCGGCCTCCGCCTGTTCCAGAGGGGGCCACCAATCTCGGACTGATCGGTCAGTATGTCGAGGTCCCCAGGGAAATTGCCTTCACGATCGAATGCTCTGTCCGCACGGCCTGGGAAGCGATTTATCGCCTGCTCGAGCGTGGCCCCGCTCCCCCACCCGTCTATCAAGGCCAGTACGATCCGAACGCACTATTCGCCGCGCTGAAGGTGTTTATCGGTGGGTGATGCCATCGATTGTTGCCTATCCCGGGCGGTGGCTAAGCGAGCCACTCGATGAGAATATCCGCCCGATTGGCGTTCCGCAGTGTCGGGCATTGGCGCACCAGGACCCTTGGATTGGTGCGAAACCGATCCCAGACCGGTCATCCAACAGCGGCCAGGCCCGGCGGGCTGCCGCGATCTCGTTTTCTTTGCCGCGGTGACGCAGCTGCCGGCACGGCGCCCCGCTTGCGGGTTGCCGGAGTGGCGGCGCCGCGCCGTTTTGCCGAGCTCGGTCGACGGCCCGCCGCCCGCTTGACCTTAACCTCCGGGCGCACCGTGGCGGCCGTCGCCGGCGCAGGAAGCGGGTAACGCAGCTCGCTCGGGAACAAGTGCAGTTCGACGGTGATGTCGCCGGAAAAGAGGCGCAGCCAGGCTTCAGGCAGCCGCGCCCGTCCGTCGGTCCAGCGATGCGTTGGCTCGTCATCATGGAAGCCGTCGCAGAGCGCCGCATGCCCGTGCCATGCTTCGATCGACAGGTTCGCATCCGACAGCACGACCCGCTCGACCGGCACGCCGAGGGGACGGATATCGCGCGAGTCAGCGACAGTCTCGGCCGGCACGGCACGGCGCGACACGAACCACACGGCTTTCGTGTCCGCCGAGATCACGAAGCGGCAGAGCGCGCCCGTCTCGGACGGCGAGCGCAGGATCTCGCCATCCGCTTCGAGGTACAGATCGGGGTCGAGCACGAGCCCGCGCTGTTCCGCGCGCTGCAGCAACTCAGCGCGGATCGCGGTTAGCTCGTCGGCGCCCCATTCGAGCCTGGGCGCGCAAAACGTCCAGCTCGGCCGCTCGTCATTCGCATAGAGCGTGCTGTATTCGGCGCCGTTCCGGAACATCAGCCGGTTGTCGCAATCGACAAACGTTTCCGCCGGCGCGCCCTCCGCGAAGACGATGTCGTGATCGTCGAGCTCGATGTGGAAATATTCGACCGCCTCGACCGCTTCGGCCTGTGCGATCGTCACGCCGTTGATGAGGTGCTCCGCCTGGACGAGCAGGCCGTCGATGTACATCGCGTGGTTGGGCGATACCGAAAGTTCGCGCGCCGGCACGCCGTCGGCGATCGCGCCGGGCGCGATACGGATCGGCAATACCTGCCGGTTGCCGGCGATAAAGCGGCCGTCATAGGCGCGCCGCCCGATCCGGCGGATCGCCTGCGCAACGCCCGACAGCGTCACGACCTTATCGCCGATGGCGAGGTCCTCGACCGGCACCTCGCCGCGATCCGTGAGGATCAGCGTTCCAGAGCAATAGCAGGGCGCGACCGTCACCTGCTCGGTTGGATCATCGATATCAGTGGCGGCCTTGTTGTTGTCGTCGCCGCTATAGGCGGCGTTCCACTGGTAGGTGCCGGCCGCGGTGGGCATGAAGCCGGTCGGCGTCGAGTAGAGGCCGTTGCCGAAGACCAGCACCGTCTCTGTGTCGACAACCGAGACGCCGTCCGGCCCGATCAGCGTGAAGGTGATCGTGCCCGTCGGGTTGAAGCCGCCCTGCAGGAACGCGGTGTCGTTCATCGTCACGGGCGGACCCAGCGTGACGTCGGTCTGGCTGGGGATCGTGCTGAGCGTCGGGGTATCCGCGTTGACCGTTACCTGCTCGTTCGAATCATCAATGTCGCTGGCGTCGGTGTTGTTGTCGTCGCCACTGTAGCTGGCGTTCCACTGGTAGGTCCCGGTCAGGTCGGGGCCGCCGGGGTCGACGCCGGGCGTAAAGCCGTGCGGCGTCGAATAGAGGCCGTTGCCGAAGACCAACACCATCTCGGTGTCGACAACCGTGACGCCGTCCGGCCCGATCAATGTGAAGGTGATCGTGCCCGTCGGGTTGAAGCCGCCCTGCAAGAACGCCGTGTCGTTCAATGTCACGGGAGGACCAAGCGTGACATTGGTCTGATTGGGAATCGTGGTGAGCGTCGGGGTATCCGCGTTGACCGTCACCTGCTCCGTCGGGTCATTGTTGTCACTGGCGGTGTTGTTGTTGTCGTCGCCGCTGTAGCTGGCGTTCCACTGGTAGGTGCCGGTGAGGTCGGGGCCGCCAGGGTCGACGCCGGGCGTAAAGCCGTGCGGCGTCGAATAGGGGCCGTTGCCGAAGACCAGCACCGTCTCGGTGTCGAGAACCGTGACGCCATCCGGCCCGATCAATGTGAAGGTGATCGTGCCCGTCGGGTTAAAGCCGTCTTGCAGGAACGCCGTGTCGTTCAGCGTCACGGGCGGACCAAGCGTGACGTCGGTCTGGCCGGGGATCGTGCTGAGCGTCGGGGTATCCGCGTTGACCGTCACCTGCTCCGTCGGGTCATTGTTGTCACTGGCGGTGTTGTTGTTGTCGTCGCCGCTGTAGCTGGCATTCCACTGGTAGGTGCCGGTCAGGTCGGGGCCGCCGGGGTTGACGCCGGGGGTGAAGCCGAACGGCGTCGAGTAGGTGCCATTACCGTTGACCAGCACGGTCTCGGTATCGAGAACCGTCGTGCCGTCCGGCCCGATTAATGTGAAGGTGATCGTGCCGGTCGGGTTGAAGCCGCCCTCCAGATCCGCCGTGTCAGTCAGCGTCACGGGATCACCCAGCGTGACAGAGGCCTGGTCGGGCGTGGTGCTGAGCGTGGGGTCATTCAAAGCCATCTGTTTCCCTTCCGTACGATCAGCGTTTTGAGTTGGACGCTAAACGGCGCGGCCCGCCGTCGCTCAACGGGTTGCTTGTGCTCAGCCGATGACCGGGCGCCGCTAGGTCCCTCGCTCGCCAGCACAGCCCGCGGCGACGGTTGTCGCCCCGGCAAGCGCTCCACTATTGCGTGATTATCTTGGCGTATTCTAACGCCGCCGGGCGGGTTCGCCTAATCCGAAAGGGTTAGCCGCGGCTGGAAGCGGCAGCCCGCCAGACTAAGCCAGTGCCCGGGACCTAGCCGCGCCTCCCGGAACACGCCTTTAAAGCCACGGGGGATCAAGAGTCCGGCGTTTTGCGGGGCAGGCGCAGCGAACCTTCGCATGACCGGAACAGCATGGTCTGGAAAACGCCGGCTCTGTGTGCCACGCTGAGCCCGAAATAATCGGAGATCTGCCATGAGCCCGCTCGATGTAGCCGAAAACACGGTCGCAGCGGACAAGGAGAGAGCGTCGCGGGCCTATGTGCCGCCGCTCCAGCGCACAGAAGGGCAGCCCCCGCCCATCGCCGCGCATGGCGGCCTGTCCTACATGTCGTTCGACCGGGGCGGCGATGCGGGAACCGCCGTGGCGCTCCAGGACGCGCTGGTGGAGATCGCCGAAGGAGAAGGGCAGCGCGTTATCGACATGATCGACAAGGCGCCGCCGGGCCCGATCGAGACCAAATGGGGTCTCGGGTTCCGCGACTACGACGAGTGCGTGAAGTACATCCGCGAGTCGAACAGCATCAAAGCGCCGGAGGGCGGCGTGGCATTGCCGCTG
>JBKOVT010000078.1:0-5231 GCA_046724035.1 Pseudomonadota bacterium
CTGAATCTCCGGTTGGAACGCATCTTGCGAAGGGATGGGCGCTGATGGCGTCCTATCGCTGCTATTTCCTCGACCAAGACGAGCACATCCACGGCAGCGCGGATGTCGAGGCCGGTGGGCTTGAGGAAGCCGTTGACCGCGCATTAGAGATGTTAAAGGCCCAATACTCTCCGAAATGCGAGTTCATTCAAATCTGGCAAGGTGACCAGCGGCTCTACCCACCAACGGAAGCCGAGCGACGGGCGACGGGCCTGACGCCCTACCGGGAGATGCTGTGCGACGCGCTCACCGGGACTTGCTGGGTGGGAGAAGGGTAGGTAGGCTGGGTGGGAGAGCAACCGTCTCCCCCCTTGGAAACTGGCGGTTATCCTCGCCTCCCACCCCCCGATGCACAACCTTGTGCCGGGCATCCACGTCTTCACCCGAGGCTGCTGCGCGCAAAGGCGTGGGTGGCCGGAACAAGTCCGGCCACGGGGATTACAGAAATCAGTCGGGGGTGCGGGTCGACTGCCAGGCGACCATCTGCCACTGGCCGCCCTTGTTGACCCAGACATCGGTGAAGCGGACGCCGAAATTCATCGCGTTGCCGCCGGAATTGACGCTGATGCGGGCATTGCCGGTCAGGACGACGGTGTCGCCCAGATCCTGCGCCTTCACATCCGAGGGGACGACGGCGGTGTAGACGGTCTTGCCAGATTCCATCGCGCCGATCAGGCTCTCTTTCGTGTCGAGCCGCGCGGAGGAATGGGTGTAGACGAGATCGTCCGCAATCAGCTTGTTCAATGCCGCGATGTCCTTTTGCGCCATCGCGCTCATGCGCTGGCGGTCGAGGTCGATGACCTTTTGTCCATTGCCGGCCATTGGGATTTCCTCCTATCGGGGTTGGCGCAGAAATCACGGAACGTCAGCACGGGCGATTGGCGGCGTGAGCAATCGGATTACCGCGAGCCGAAATTTTCCCGAACTCGATCATGCGGCCAAGACCGGCCGAGGTCTAGGGGGCCGCCCGCGTGCCGGGTGTTGCGGTGGCCTGCCGTCGAACGGGTCAACCTCGAGTTCAGGTTGCCGCCGCAGCAACCCGCTCTTGCGGGGTGCGCTGCCAAACCTTTGAGAGTCTCAGCGGCAGCGAGCTTGGCTCGGGTACATCACGTCGCCGATGAACATAGGTTCAAAACAAAAAGGCCCTCCTGCGAGGCCACGCAGAATCCGCGATTGACTCGGCACTCCTAATCCCAAAGAGTTAGCGATCACGCACCTTCGGTCTGAACCTTTACCCACAGGCATCGTCGCCTGTCGGCGCGCAAAATTGCGCCCAGGCAACGTAACGACGCTTGTCCCACAAGAAAACGGTGGAGGAGGAAATGTCGAGGGCTACTTACACGCGCGGGTCAATCGGGCGCTCAGGCAAGCTGTTAGGCTTGGCGGCCCTGGCTTCCTTGCTGGTCCTGTCGGCGGCATATGCACAGACAAAGGGTACACCGGGAGACGATAGAGGCCTGCGGCTGGTCACGCTGGCTCCAATCCCAGCGGCCTCGAACAACAGCACGGGCGGCGGGATGTATTCTTTTGATATCAGCTATGTGGATTCGATCACCGGAAACTATTATCTCGCTGACCGATCCAACAGGGTCGTCGATTTTGTCGACTCGATCGGCCGTTATGTGACGGGGATCCCGGCAAGTCCTGCGTTCGCCGGGTTCACAGGCAGCAACTCCACCTCAGGCCCGAACGGTGTTGTGGCCGCCTTCCCCTGGTTGTTTGCCACCGACGCCAACAGCCGGGTGGTCACCATCGACCTGCGCAACAATTCCACAGTCAGCAACGCATCGACCGGCGGCGCCCCGGGTTTGCGGGCGGACGAACTGGCTTATGACCCGACGCATGGAGTGCTGCTGGTGGTCAACAACGCCGACACCCCGCCTTTCGCCACGTTCGTCATCGTCAACCAAAGCACCGGCCAGCTGACGGTCAGCACCCGGATAACCTTTGACGCGGCGCATGGCGTCGATGCCCAGAATGGAGCCGAGCAGCCGGTCTGGGACGGCGCCCTCAACCGCTTCTTTTTGTCGATCCCGCAGATCGGGCCCAATGTGCAGAACGGTGGCGTCGTTCGCATCAACCCGTTCTCCGCGAGCGTCGAGGCGACATACCCGGTGAACTTCTGCGGCCCGGCCGGCCTGACCCTTGGCCCGAACCAGAACCTCTTCATCGGCTGCAACACGGTGTTCGACACGAACGGGAATGTCTGGGACCCGAACGGGGCGGTGCCCGCCGATCCGCGCGACGTGATCATCAATGCGAACAATGGGGCCATCGTGGCGACCGTGTTCGGCGTTGGAGCGGGCGACGAGGTCTGGTTCAATCCCAGCAACGGCAACTACTACGCCACGGGCAGCGGCAGCCCCGAACGACCCTTGACGGGGAACGGTTCGACGCCTGCCGGCGTGGTGGATGCAAGCAACGGCGAACTGACGCAGCGGTTACCGACATACAATGTGGCGGCAGTGACAACGCCGACGACGGGACATCCGGCGCACCCGGCGGGCACCTCGCATTCAATCGCGGCCAGCTCACTCAACAATCTGCTCTTCGTACCCTTCCCGGCGAACAACGCCGTGCTGAGCCCCGATGGCACAAAAAATTGCCTGACCGGCTGCGTCGCGGTCTTTGCTCACGGCGAATAGCGAGCACTAATCCACGGCCCAGGCCGGCTCTGAGCCGGCATCGAAGAACCCGCCCGATTTTTTCGGGCGGGTTTCTTTTCGCCGGATGCCCGCGATTTAGCGAACCATCAGGACGAGCTTGCCTTGCAGATGGCGGCCTTCGCTGATGCGGTGCGCCTCGGCCGCCTCGGCGAGCGGGTAACGGGTGATCGCGGGGGGCCAGACCGCGCCAGCGTCGTAAAGCTCCTTCATGCGTTCGAGGTGGGCGCGGTCGCGCGCGACGCGCGGGCGGAGCACCTCGACATCGGCGCGCGGCGGCTGAAAGCCGGACGGGGCGGGCGCGATCCAGACGAGCCGGCCGCCCGGTTTCAGAACCTCGTAGGAGCGCACCTGCACCTCGCCACCGACCGTGTCGAATACGACATCGCAGCCGGAGACGGCTTTCGTGAAATCTTCCTTCTGGTAGTCGATGATCCGCTCGGCGCCGAGCGAGCGGACATAATCGTGGTTGCGCGCGCTGGCGGTCGTGACGACCGTCGCGCCGATGTGCTTGGCGAGCTGGATCGCAAAACCGGCGACGCCGCCCGCGCCGCCCTGGATCAGGACCGTCTCGCCGCGCTTTAAGCGCGCGGTGTCTTCCAAAGCCCAGATCGCGGTCAGGCTGGTCAAGGCCATCGCCGCGGCCTCGGCATGGCCGAGCTTCTCAGGCTTCTTCGCGACGAGGGCGGAGTTGATCTTCACCTTCTCGGCGTAGCAGCCCTCGATCCCCGCATCCATGACCCCGAACACCGGGTCGCCAATCTTGAGGTCGTCGACGCCGGCGCCGATCGCGCTGACGATGCCGGAGAAATCGCGGCCGAGGATGTAGGGGAATTGGAGCTTGCTCGCGGCATTGTAGGCGCCGCCGCCGAGCCGCACCTTGTAATCGGCGGCGTTGACGCTTGCGGCATGGACATCGACGACGATCTCGCCCGGCCCCGCGACCGGATCCGGCGCATCGCCATAAACCAGCTTTTCCGGCCCGCCATGCGCCGTCAGCAACACCGCCTTCATGGCCCCTCCTCCGCGCCGCTATTCAGTAGCGCATGATGGGCCGATTCAGCCGATTTGTCAGTATGCCGGCTGCAGTATGCCGGCTCGCGGCATCTCGGGTTGTAAGCGGCGCCGCGCTATTTGCGGCGGCGCGGCGCGCTGGCGCGCTTTCGTCGCTTCGGTGATGAAGCGGTGGCAGACTCGACCCGAGTCACCGCCAGCGAGCGCACGAGAAACGACAACAGGCGAAGATCGTCAGCCGAGGGCTGGAACACCTTTTTTGTTTCGAAGCGCAACGCGGTCAATCCGTCGCCGACGACATGCTCCGCCGGCACCCGAAACGCGACCCGGTGCATGCGTCCTTCCGAGGAGTCGCGGCGCAGCGGCAATTCGGCATCGCCGATATGCACCGTGAGATCGGCGAGCTCCTCGATCAACACATGCATCGCGATCTCGAAATCGAAGCCCGCGGCGAGCGGCAATTCGAGCGTCGTCTGGGCGAGCGGTCCGGTCCAGCGATGACCGCCGCGCTCGGCCGCTTCGCAGGCATACCAGTTCGAGCCGGGGATCGGGCCGGTCATCGCCAAGTCGATGGGTTCGGCGATCGCGCGGTAGATGCTGCGCGCGAGCAGGGCATGCCCGATCGCATCCCGGCTGATTCGCGGCCGATTGGCGAGGCGCGCCTTGACCGTTTCGTAGAGCGCGACGTCGACCGGGTTGCGCTCTCGAATCGTCGCGAGCGTTTCCGAGGCGATCGTGTCGAGACCGCCGCCGCCCTCGGGGTCGAAATTGCGCTTGGGCAGCGGCTGTGGCGGGTGCAGCCCCAATTCGTGCGACAGCCGCAGCACATCTTCCTGAAAATCCTCGACGAGCCCGACAAAGCGAAATCGCTCGAGGCTCTCCAGCGCCGCCGCGAGATCGGGGGGCACGGGGAACGCGTCGGGGTTGGGCTCAAGACCGGCCATCTGGTCGCGCCGCAGCCCCGCGAGGATGCTCTGGCCGGAGATGTAGTTGCACAACAGCGACGACTGCACGTCGCAACACAATTTCATGACATATTCGTCGTGTACGAGCTCATCGAGGCTGCGCCCGGCGGCGAGCCGGTAGCCGATCGGGGAGAACGTCGGATCGCGGCGCATGTGCTTCAGATGCGAGAGCGTGCGGGCGACCGGCTCGCGAAGAAACACAATCGGGGCGATATCGGGGGGCAGAAGATCCATCAGGCCGCAGCTGAAATGGCCCTGGAACAGGCTGTAGCGATCGAGATCGGCAATCTCGACCGACAAGAGCTCGCGCCAATCATTGGCTGGCATGATCCGGTCGACCGGGTACTGGTTGCCGAGGAAGAGGCGCAGCGCCATGCCGGCCGTCTTCGGCAAATGCATGAAGAAGAGGCGCGGCCGAGGTGGCGACCACACCGAACCACCGTTCATCGCTGTCGTCCTCGCTGCGCATCTGCGCCGGTTGCTTTCGGCGGTTCGTCTTGGCGGCCCTGAACCGAGACTGGCCAGCACTATGGCTCCCGGTGCGAATCTA
>JBKOVT010000090.1:0-7832 GCA_046724035.1 Pseudomonadota bacterium
TTGCGCGCCGCAGCGGATCTTGGGGGATGCATCCGTGGCAAATACGATCGGCCTTGTCGACGACGACAGGAACATCCTGACCTCGGTGTCGATGGCGCTCGAGGCCGAGGGTTTCGCGGTGCGCTGCTTCAGCGATGGCGCGGAAGCGCTGAAGGGCATGACGGCGCAGCCGGTCGATGTCGCGGTGCTCGACATCAAGATGCCCCGGATGGACGGCATGGAGCTTCTGGGTCAGCTGCGGCGGCACAGCCAAGTTCCGGTTATTTTCCTGACGTCGAAAGATGACGAGGTCGACGAACTGCTCGGCCTGCGCATGGGGGCCGACGATTATATCCGGAAGCCGTTCTCACAGCGGCTTCTGATCGAGCGGATCCGTGCCTTGCTCCGGCGCGGCGAATTGGCGCGCGATCGGGAGGAAAGTCAGGGCGAGCCGGTCATCGTGCGCGGTCCGATGACGCTCGATCCGGCGCGCCATCAATGCACCTGGAAGGGCGAGCCCGTTGAGCTGACCGTGACCGAGTTCCTGATCCTCAAATCGCTGGCGCAGCGTCCGGGTCACGTCAAAAACCGCGACCAGCTGATGGACGCGGCCTATGGCGAGCATATCTACGTCGATGACCGGACGATCGACAGCCACATCAAGCGCTTGCGCAAGAAGTTCAAGGCGGTCGATACCGAATTCGGCCAGATCGAAACGCTCTATGGCGTCGGTTATCGATACCGCGACCGCTGATACGAAACCGGGGCCGGAGCGCGCGCCCGACCCTGAGCCGGCGAGCCGGCCGATGCCGGCCGAGCAGCCGGCCATTGCCCAGCCTCAGAGCCATCCCTCGCCGCAAAGCCGCAGCGAGCACCGAACCGGGTTTCGCTGGCTGCGGCGGTTCCGCTGGCGGGCGGTCTCGCCGCTCACGCGGCGGATCGTCGCCGTCAATGTGCTGCCCTTGGCCTTGCTGGCTGTCGGTTTTCTCTATCTCGGCAAATTCGAGTCGAGCCTGATCGGACAGCAGATCGAGTCCCTGCGTACCCAGGGCGAGATCTTCGCGGCCGCGCTCAGCGAGGGCGCGGTGCTCGATTCCGGCGACGAGGGCGAGATCCTGCTGCCCGATCTGGCGCGCCAGATGATGCGCCGGCTGGTCGAGCCGACCCGCACCCGGGCGCGCCTTTTCGACATTGAGGGCAAGCAGATCGCCGACAGTCGGCTGTTGCGCGGCCCTGGCGACGCGGTCCAGGTCATGGAACTGCCGCCGCCCGAGCGCAAGAGCCTGCTCGGCCGCGTCACCGACCAAATGTACGACTGGATTGTCGAGCTGATGCCGAGCCGGCACAAGCATCCGCCCTACCGGGAAAGCGATGCCGGCAATGCCGCGGATTACGGCGAGGCGATGCGCGCTTTGCGAGGCGAGAGCGGCTCGGCGGTGCGCAGCGACCCGCAGACGGGCGGGTTGGCCATCAGCGTCGCTGTGCCGGTGCAGCGCTACAAGCAGGTGCTCGGCGCGGTCATGCTGTCGAGCAGCAATGGCGAGATCGAGGAGGAGCTTCGCACCGTCCGTTTGGAACTGCTGCGGATCTTTGGCGTCGCGCTGCTGGTCACAATTCTGTTGTCGCTTTATCTCGCCAGCACGATCGCGCGGCCGCTCCGCCGTCTTGCCGACGCCGCCGAGCGCGCCCGCGGCCGCGGCGCGCGGGTCGAGATCCCCGATCTGATGGGGCGCGGCGACGAGATCGGCGAGTTGTCGCGCTCGCTGCGCGACATGACCGATGCGCTGTGGCTGCGCATGAGCGCGATCGAAAGCTTTGCCGCCGATGTCGCACATGAGATCAAAAACCCGCTCTCCTCGCTGCGCAGCGCGGTCGAGACCGTCGGGCGCATTGAGGACCCGGTGAAGCGGCGGCGCCTGATGGCGATCATCCAGGACGATGTCGAGCGGCTCGACCGGCTGATCAGCGATATTTCCGACGCCTCGCGGCTCGATGCCGAATTGAGCCGACAGGAAGTGTCGCCGACCGATATCGCTGCGATGCTGCAGGCGCTGGTCGAGATGCACGAGACGACGCGGGCGGAGGGCGCGCCGCGCCTCGTGCTCGACATGCCCGAGCGCGGCCGCGAGCTGATCGTGCCCGGCATCGAAAGCCGTTTGTCGCAGGTGTTCGTCAATGTCATCGCCAATGCCGTCTCGTTTAGCCCACCCGAGGGCGAGATCCGCATTCGCGCGCGGCTCGACGGCCGCGCCGTCCTGGTCAGCGTCGAGGATGAGGGCCCGGGCATCCCCGAGGATAAGCTGACCGCGATCTTCGATCGGTTTTACAGCGAGCGCCCGGCCGGCGAGAAATTCGGCACGCATTCGGGGCTCGGCCTGTCGATCTCGAAGCAGATCATCGAGGCACATCGGGGCCGCATCTGGGCCGAGAACCGCACCGATGCGGACGGCACGGTGATCGGCGCCCGGTTCTTGATCCGCTTGCCGGCGGCGCCTTGAGCGAGACCCTGCTGATCCATGCGACGGCTGTCGCGATCGAGACGGCGTTCGGGCTGCGGGCGGTGCTGCTGCGCGGCTCCTCGGGGTCGGGCAAATCCGATCTGGGCCTGCGACTGATTGACGCCGGGGGCCGGCTCGTCGCGGACGACCAGAGCGAGCTAAAGCGCGAAGGTGCGCTCATTATCGTGCGGTCGCCACCAACCATCGCCGGGCTCATCGAGGCGCGCGGTCTTGGCATCATCCGGGTCGAGGCCCTGGCCGAGGCGCCGCTGGCGCTGATCGCCGATCTGGCGGCCCCGGAAATGATCGAGCGGCTGCCGGAGCGGGCGAAGGAGCGGCTGCTCGGCCTCGACCTGCCGCGGATTGCCGTGGCGCCGTTCGAGGTCTCGGCGGCTGCCAAAGTGGCGCTAGCGGTCCGCGCAGTGGCCGGCCCCGGCCTCCCGGCACTCATCGGTTAGCGGCATTGATTAACACTCAATAAAGTTCGTCGAGGCGAGCGCGCTCCTCCCAGCCCGGGCAGCTATGTTCATCAAGTCTGATGACGAACGGCTCGGACAGCGCTATATCCAGCCCCCGCAATATTCCCACGCTCCCGCTGGAGCCGCCCCCAGGCGCCCGGCATGAGCAGCGAGCGGCCTCTGCCCTGCGTAAACGCATCGATTTCATGTTTGCGAGCTTGATCTGCGGTTTCCCCGGCAGCCCCGGGCGGAGCCGCCGCAGGGCGTGCGGATATGCCCGTGCGGCGGTCATCGGGGCGGGCTGAGGTATCGGCGAACGGCTACGGCCGAGGCCGAGCAAAGGGATTTCGATGATCGGTATGGTGTTGGTCACTCATGGGCGGCTGGCAACGGAATTCGTCGCCGCCCTCGAGCATGTAGTCGGGCCGCAAAGCCAAATCGCCGCGGTCTGCATCGGCCCCGATGACGATATGGAACAGCGCCGTCAGGAAATTCTTCAGCGCGTCGGCGAGGTCGACAATGGCGACGGCACGGTATTGCTGACCGACATGTTCGGCGGCACCCCCTCCAACCTGGCGATCTCGGTCATGGACCGGGGCAAGGTGGAGGTCATCGCCGGCGTCAACCTCCCGATGCTGATCAAGCTCGCGAGCCTGCGCCAGAACGAGAAGCTCGACCGCGCCGTGCTCGGCGCCCAGGAGGCGGGCCGCAAATACATCAATGTCGCCTCGCAGCTGCTCGCCGATGCGCGGCGATGAATTCTGAGCCCGCCAAGAACCTTACCGAAGCCGCGGCGCAAACGCCGTCCACAGCGCGGCGAACCGTCGAGATCTGTAACCAGAAAGGATTGCATGCCCGCGCCGCCGCCCGTTTTGTCAAAACGGCCGCGCAATTCGAGGCCGACATCTGGGTGCGCAAGAACGGCACCGCGGTCTCCGGGCGTTCGATCATGGGGCTGATGATGCTCGCGGCCGCCTCGGGCGCCCTCGTCGAGATCTCCGCGACCGGGCGCGATGCTGCCATGGCGGTCGAGACACTGGCGCGGCTGATCGAATGCAAGTTCGATGAGGACTGACGCGACGCCCGGGATCGCCAGCGCCAAAGAACACAAGCTCAAAGGCATCGGCGTCTCTCCCGGGATCGCCATCGGGCTCGCCTATATCGGCGATCGCGGCGAATTACCGGTCAGCGAAAGCCGCATCGACGAGCCGCAGATCGAGCACGAACGGGCGCGTTTTGCCGAGGCGGTCTCGACCTCGATCAAGCAGCTCCGCAAATTAAAGACGCGGGCGATGGCATTGCCCGGCTCGGCCGCGGACGAGATCGGCTCGGTGCTCGACGCACATCTCGCGATGCTGGCCAATTCGCGCCTGATCCGTGGGGTCAACCGGCGCATTGGGCGCTCCCGCATCAATGCCGAACGCGCCATCCAGCTGGAGCTCGACGAGATCGGCGAGACCTTCTCGGCGATGGAGGACGATTATCTCGCGGCGCGCATCGACGACATCCGCGTGGTGGGCGCGCGGCTCATCCGCAATCTCTTGAAGAAGCCCTATGTCGCCTATTCGAGCTTGAGTGGCGGCGCGATCATCCTGGCCGAGGAGGTGACCCCGGCCGACACCGCGCTGATGGACCCGCGCCGCATCGGCGGCTTTGCCACCGAGTATGGCGGCCGCGAGGGTCACACCGCGATCATGGCGCGGGCGCTTGGTTTGCCCGCCGTTCTGGGCATTCCCGGGCTCCTGGACCATGCCGCGGCGGAGGCGCCGGTCATCGTCGACGGCACCGAAGGTGCGGTCATTCTCGATCCCGCGCCGGAGACGGTCCGCGCCTACAAGGCGCGGCAGCAGGAGGTGGCGCGCGAGCGGCGCCTTCTAAACCGGCTGCGGCGCCTGCCGGCGGTCACGCGCGATGGGGTCGAGATCGAGCTGCACGCCAATGTCGAGCTGCCGGTCGAGGTCGAGCAGGCGCTCGCGAATGGCGCCGTCGGGCTCGGGCTGGTGCGCACCGAATTCCTCTACATGAACCGCGAGGACCTGCCGGGCGAGGACGAGCAGTACAGTTTTTTCGCGGCACTGGTCAGCGGCATGGAGGGCCGGCCGGTCACGCTGCGCACCTTCGATATCGGCGGCGACAAATTGCCGGAGGCCCTCGCCGGCTACGCGGCGAGCGATATCGCCAACCCGGCGCTCGGGCTGCGCGCCATCCGGCTGTCGCTCAAGGACCGCCGCCTGCTCGATCTGCAATTGGCGGCGATGCTGCGCGCAGCCGCGATGGGGCCGGTGCGGATCATGCTGCCGATGGTCTCGACGGTCAGCGAGGTCCGCCGCGCACGCGAAGCGATGGAGCAGGTGTCGCGGCGGTTGCGGCGGCGCGGCGTGCGCATCCCGGACGAACTGCCGCCGCTCGGCGCCATGGTCGAGGTGCCGGCAGCGGCGCTGGCCGCCGATGCACTCGCAGCCGAAGCCGATTTCTTCGCGATCGGCACCAACGATCTTGTGCAATACACGCTGGCGATCGACCGCAGCGATGAAACGGTCGCCGATCTTTACAATCCGCTGCACCCGGCCGTGCTGCGCCTCATACAATTCGCGGTCGAGGCGGCGGCCCGGCGCGACATTCCGATCAGCATCTGCGGCGAGATCGCCGGCGACCCACGCTATGCCGCGCTGCTCCTGGGGCTGGGGCTGCGGC
This sequence comes from Pseudomonadota bacterium, assembly GCA_046724035.1. GTDB lineage: Bacteria > Pseudomonadota > Alphaproteobacteria > ATCC43930 > CGMCC-115725 > DATARH01. The sequence continues at coordinate 5,630 of JBKOVT010000090.1, forward strand.
AATTATCGATGTCGCCGCGCAACATCCCGCGCGTCAAGCAGCGCATCCGCAATCTCGATATGGTCGCTGCGAGCCGGCGCGTCCGCGCCATCATGGACCAATCCGACCCGGAGCGGGTTGCCGTGCTGCTCGACGATTTCAACGCAACGATCGGGGCAACGGTCGGAGCGGGCTGAACCGCAGCTACGAGGCGTGGGAGAGGCTCGGCGCCTCAGTCGATCAGGCGCCTGATCTTTACCCGGTCGCCGGTGTTGGCGAGACCGCATTCCTCGGTTTGATCCGGGCAGCCCTCGACCGGCTTTTCGGTTCCGGACGCGACCTCGACGTTCTTTCCAGCGGCGACCTCGACCTCGAATTCGTGATCGCACACTTCGCAATGCCTGACTTCGGTTGGCATGGCTCAATCTCCTCTCGAGGTTTGCGCTTCCCCCCGGCTAACAGCGGCGGCCGGTCCTTCGGCCGCGGCCTCGTCTTGAAGTTGGGGGCCGCCGCCGCCATACGCCGACAGGGTGCAGCAGCGCCTACAGTTGACGACATAAAGATATCTTTATATCTTAAAAGCCTTCCCGTTTCCCCTCGCCGCCGGAGCTGCCCGATGCCTGATTTTTCCGATTATAAGGTCGCCGATATCGGGCTTGCCGAATGGGGCCGGAAGGAAATCGCGATCGCCGAGACCGAGATGCCGGGCCTCATGGCGTTGCGCGAGGAGTTCGGCAGGTCGAAGCCGTTGTCCGGCGCCCGCATCGTCGGCTGTCTGCACATGACGATCCAGACGGCGGTCTTGATCGAGACGCTCATTCACCTCGGCGCCACCGTGCGCTGGAGCTCGTGCAATATCTATTCGACACAGGACCACGCCGCCTCGGCGATCGCGGCGCGCGGCATCCCGGTCTTCGCCTGGAAGGGGGAGACCGAGGAGGAATACGAATGGTGCATCGAGCAGACGCTGAAGGGGCCCGGTGGCTGGGTTCCGAACATGATCCTCGACGATGGCGGTGACGCGACCAAAATCGTGCATGACCGCCACCCGCATCTGCTTCCCGAGATCCGCGGCATCTCGGAAGAGACGACAACCGGCGTCAACCGCCTTTACGAGATGATGCGCAGCGGCGAGCTGAAGGCGCCCGCCATCAATGTCAATGACAGCGTCACGAAATCGAAATTCGACAATCTCTATGGCTGCCGCGAAAGCCTTGTCGACGGCATCAAGCGCGCTACCGACGTCATGCTGGCCGGCAAGATCGCCGTCGTCTGCGGCTACGGCAATGTCGGCAAGGGCTCGGCCGCGAGCTTGCGCGGGCAGGGCGCGCGCGTCCTGGTGACCGAGGTCGACCCGATCTGCGCCCTGCAGGCGGCGATGGAAGGCTACCAGGTCACGACGATGGAGGAGGCGGCGCCGGTCGCCGACATCTTCGTCACGGCGACCGGCTGCACCGATGTCATCACGCTCGACCACATGCGGCAGATGCATGATCGCGCGATCGTCTGCAACATCGGCCATTTCGACAGCGAGATCCAGATCGGGTCGCTGCGCAACTATGTCTGGGACGAGGTGAAGCCGCAGGTCGACGAGGTCGTCTTTCCCGACGGCAAGCGGCTCATCGTTCTCGCGAAGGGGCGGCTCGTCAATCTCGGCTGCGCCACCGGGCATCCGAGCTTTGTCATGAGTGCCTCCTTCACCAACCAGGTGTTGGCGCAGATCGAGCTTTGGACGAACCACGGCCAATATGAAAACAAGGTCTATGTGCTGCCGAAGCATCTCGACGAGAAAGTCGCGCAGCTGCATCTCGACAAGCTCGGCGTCAAGCTGACCACTTTGACGCCGTATCAGTCGGAATATCTCGGGGTGGCGGCGGCCGGCCCCTTCAAGCCCGAGTATTACCGGTATTAGGAGCGCGGCCTGGAGGCCGGGCAATTGCTATAGGGGCTTCGGACGAGCCTCAGCGCTCAGTTCGAATCCGCCTTCTCGGTCAGCCAGGTTTTGATCAGCGACTGATACGGGACGTCGCGCTTGTTGGCGGCGATCTTGATGCGCTCCAACAGCATCAGCGGCAAGCGCAACGAGATCGCTTTTGTCGACGGTCTCAGGTTGGGCAGACGCACGCGCTCGGCCATGCTCCAATCGACATAGCCGCTTGAATCGTGGCTTTCCCAGAATTGCCGCTCCCCCGCCTCGTCGCGGAACTGCGGGTGAGGCCTAGGT
>JBKOVT010000081.1:0-16862 GCA_046724035.1 Pseudomonadota bacterium
AACTGTCCTGCCGACTACCATCCGAAGAGCGATACAGCCGAAACCGCCACCAGCCGCTGTCGCTCATAATCCACGATTACAGCGGTCCCAGCAGGCAGTTTTGAACAGGTGCGTCATATAGTTTCCAGAGGCGGATCGCAGTCCAGAGCCCTTTTTGGTTGGCCCGGACCCCTGGGCCGCCTCGGGAATGGCCGAGCACAAGGGCATGTATCGGATGCTCTGCTGACGACAATCGGACCGGAATCTGGGAAGTCCAACCTACCCCCAGTTACCCAGAATCGCCCTTCAAAACGAAGATGATCGGTGATATTGAAGCTCCCAGCGTTTTTCCACCTTTCGGCGCAGGTAAACGTGCCTGGTTTTGCGTCGGCCGCTATCCTCGGGGAGCGCCATGTCTGATCTGCACACGCGACCACCTGTGCTTAAATACGTCGAATACCCGCTTGTCGAGCACTGCAATCTAAGCTGCAAGCGATGTGCGCATTTCAGCCCTCTGGCTGACCCCGATTTCGCCAACCCAGAATCCTTCGAGCGCGACCTCCGACAGCTCGCAAAACACTTCTCAACGATTAGCCGCATTCGCCTCTTGGGTGGAGAGCCGCTTCTTCATCCGACACCGGAGGCGTTCATCGATGCGGCAAACAGCGTCTTTCCCGACGCCAGTTTGCGCATTGTAACCAATGGCAGCCGTCTCAAGGCGATGCACGACACCTTTTGGAGCGCATGTCGCCGAGCGAAGGTGACTCTGGACCTTTCATTATATCCTATTATGGAGAAAGCGGCCCCTGAGCTACAAGAGCTCTGCGAAAAGCAGCAAGTGAAACTAAACTTGACGTATTACGAATCCTTTTTTGCTTCGATTAACCCACGCAGCGATTCGGATCCTGAGCGTTCAATGGCATATTGCCGATCGCTGTTCTACTGCCCATTCCTAAAAGATTCACGGTTATATGTGTGTGCGCTTCCCGTCAACGTCGTGCACTTCAATAAGAAATTCAATCGCTCGATCGCCACAGATCCGGGGATCGACATTTTCGATCCTGCTCTCGATGGAGAGAAAATACTGAAGCTACTCGAAACGCCGGTCGAGACTTGTCGCTCTTGTGCCTGCTTATATGATGCACACCGATGGGAGCATGTTCGTGATCACGCTGCTGCCGATTACGACGTTTCCGCCGAGGGGATCGCCTGGCAAAATGAGTCCGTGCGCAAGATGCCGACCATCTCGCCGAACGACCACACTCAGGTTGGCGACGTCCACGACCCTGTGACCTGAGCATCGCCCCCGGACGTAACAAGTACTCAAACGATCCGTCTCATTGGTGTCCGGGTTTCGGTACGACGGTCATTAGTTAGAGGCGCTGTTGATCTCCCGATGCGTCAGTGTTAAAGCGGCCGCCCGCTTTGGGAATGGTGCGGGTGCGGCAATGCGTCTTGGCCGATCGTGATGGAGACACACCCCGATTGGCCCGATCTCGCGAACGAGCTCGACGCGTGGGTACGGTCGGGCCGGAGCGCCACGCTGTGGTGGCGTGATGATGATGCGATCGCGCCCACGGCTGAGCTTGACCGTTTGCTCAGCATTGCCGGTCGGCTTCCGATCTCGCTCGCCGTTATCCCCGGCTTGGTCGAACCCACATTGGCGGACCGGTTGACCAACGAGCCGCAGGTCGCGGTTCTGCAACATGGCTGGCGCCACATTGACCATGTGGCCCGCCAGCAGCTCAGCGGTTACCCGAGTGAATATCCCGAGCAGCGAGTCGCATCGGAAATCGTAGACGAACTAAGGGCTGGCCGGCAGCGGCTCGAGGCGCTCTTCGGCGATCGCGCTCTGCCTGTCTTCGTGCCACCGTTTCACGGATTTCATGACCAATTTCTGCCGTTGCTCGGGGCCAATGGATTGACGGCGATTTCGCGCAATGGCCCTCGGCGTGCTCGACTGGTAGCTGGACTCCTGCAGGTAAACGCGCATGTCGAGCTAATCCAGTGGAGTGACCCGCCGTCTTTCAATGGGACTGCAGCGGCGCTCAGTAAGCTGGTCGCGCATCTGAGAGCGCGGCGCGAGGGAGATGCCGATGTCGAGGAGCCAACCGGAATCCTGACGCACCACCTTGTACAGGATTCGGAGTCGTACCGTTTCATTGTTAAGCTCATCGCGGTCACGCAGGCTCACCCGGCCGTCAGGTGGCTCGATGCTCTTGAGGTGTTCCCGCGTAGGCTTGATAACCTTGCAGCCCCGCGCGCCGATGACTAGCGCTGTTGCAATCGTCTGCGCGCGCGATGAGTCCCTTCATATTCGCCGATGCCTTCGCGATCTGATCAGCGACGGTATCGACGTGATACTGATAGACCATGCCTCGTCCGATGACACGGTCGAGAAGGCGCGCGTTTTTCTCGGAAGAGGCCTACTGTCAATAGAGCGCCTCGAATGGACGGGCGCCTTTTCGCTCGATGACCAGCTCGATTTGAAGCGGCGGATCATCGAGCAGGTACCCCATGATTGGGTCATTCACACCGATGCCGATGAATGGCTCGCGTCACCCGAACCGAATCAGTCACTGCTTGAAGGCATTCGCATTGCCGACTCTGCAGGCGCGAATTGCGTCAACTTTGACGAATTCGTGTTCGCGCCAAGGAACGGCGAGGCGTTCGAGTACGAATGGTACTCGTGGGCTATGCGTTCGTACTATTTTTTTCAATCCACCTACCCCCAGTTAATGCGAGCCTGGAAACGTGGTGCGGGCCTCGTATCCACCACGGGTGGCCACATCGTCGAAGGCAGCTCGGTCCGTCTACATTCGGTCGATTTCATTTTGCGGCATTACATTGTGCTGAGCCTTGCCCATGCGCGGTCGAAATATCTCTCCCGAAAGTTTGCGGAGCCGGAACTCGCTCGCGGATGGCACAGGAATCGGTCGATTATAACCGCCGATAATTTGAAGTTGCCCTCGCAGGAGAAGCTGAAACAAGTCTCGCGTCCAGGCGCAAAAAATTTTTCAAAAGCCGATCCCATGCACACCCATTTCTGGGAATGGTCGGAAGTACCCTCACAGCCGGGGTCACGATCCGAGAAGGTCGTCGATCCGCTGCTGGAGGACACGTATTAGGGGATCTGCTGGGTTGGTCGCGGCCTCACACCGCAAGACAAACGGCGCGAGGTCGCGGTCTCCCAACTTTTCAGTTCGGAGGTCGACCGGACCTAAATCCTGCCGCAGGGCAACCATGCTGTCGTCCAGTTCGACGAGATTATAGCCCCTGTACGACGCTATCAGCGTTATTCGACCCCGGATCGCGGCATCTCGTTCCGCTTGCCCACCGAGCAGCTCCTCGAGTCGGGCGGCGCTCTGCGCAAGCTCGTCATTGCGCGCAGCAAGCGTCTTACGCAAAGCCACCAGCTCGGTTTGAGCCGCTTCGAGCGCTGCGCTTCGTAGTTCTGCCGTCTGCTGAACCCGGCTCAGCGCGGCATCGGCTTCGGCACGTTGCCTCAGCGCCGTTTTTATCCGCGTCGACAGCATGTCCGCCTGCTTTACCGCTTCCGTGAGCCCCGCCTCTTTCTCGGTGGCTCGGCGCAAAACAGCGATTTCCTCGCGCAGCAACTCCAGTTCCTTGTAGGCACCAGCAAGGGCTGCAGCACGCTCCCGGGCAGCGGCTTCGACCCTATCGAGCGCGTTGTCCCGTTCAGCAAGAATCCGGCGCAACACGGCGGTCTCGGCAGCATTCTCGTCCGCCCGAAGCTGCGCCTCCGCAAGCGCCAGATCGCGGAGCGCTATCGCTTTTTGAAGAACGTCAATTTCCAGTGCCGTCGTGCCATCCTCGCCGGTATTCAACCAACGTCTCCCCGAAGATCAGCGAGGCAGCGCACGGCTCGGTGCTTCATTGCATGCATGCTTGGTCGAGGCCGTCGTCTTTTGAAAATCAGACGCCGGCGACGTCGATCGCCTCACGAACCAATCATAGGTCTCACGAATTCCTTGATCGAAACCGATCTGTGCGCGCCACCCAAGTGCTAGCAGCTTGGAGGCGTCGAGCGCCTTCCGGGGCGCGCCGTCGGGCTTTGACATGTCGAACACGAAGCGGCCATGAAAGCCCACGACCCGGGCGATGGTTTCCGCGAGTTCGGCGATCCCGATATCCTCGCCGGTGCCGACATTGATCGGTTCTTCGGCCGACCAGTGACGCAGTAGAAAAACGGCCGCATCGGCCGCATCGTCGACATGCATAAACTCGCGCCGCGGTTTTCCGGTGCCCCAAATCTCGACGGCCTCGTCGCCTTCCTTCACTGCGTTGTGCAGCTTGCGCATCAGGGCCGGGATGACATGACTTTGCAGCGGGTCGAAATTGTCGCCGGGCCCATACAGATTGGTCGGTACGACTGTGACGAAATCGCAGCCGTATTGCCGGCGATAGGCTTGGCACAGCTTGACGCCTGCGATTTTCGCCACGCCGTACCATTCATTGGTCGGCTCGAGCGGCCCTTCGAGGAGCGAACTCTCCTCAATCGGCTGCGCCGCCAGTTTTGGGTACATGCAAGACGTACCAAAGAACACGAGCTTTTGGACTTCTGATCGATGCGCCGCCTCGATCACATTCGCCGCGATCGCCAAATTATCGTAAAGGAAATCGGCGGGCTGCCGGTCATTGGCGTAGATCCCACCCACCGTCGCCGCCGCGAGGAAAACGACATTGGGACGATATTCGTCGAACCAGGCGAAGACCGCGGCCTGATCGCGCAAATCGAGGATTTCCCGGCCCAGAGGCAGGAGCCGGCAATCCTCTTGAGCCAGGCGCCGGACCAGGGCCGAGCCCAACATCCCGCGATGCCCGGCGACGCAGACGCGCTGGCCCTGGAGATCGAACGTCGCATCATCCATTATGTCGACCCGGACGGTGTTTCTCGGACGAGGCGCATCTTATCGGCTGCGCCCCATCGAGACATAGCGGATCGTCGGCTCGGCGCGAGCTAGAGAGGTCCTCGGCTGGAAGGATCAGCCGTGGAGCGCGCGCTCGAGCTGCTGCTTGTTCATCTTGGAGCGCCCCGGAATGTCGCGCCGTCGGGCTTCCCGGTAAAGCTCGTCCCGCGTCTTGCCGTCGCCAGACCGGCGCGGTGAGCTGCGCCGGCGACCTTCGGCTGCCGCCTGACCGGTTTCGCCGCGGCGCTCCTTTGCCTTCGTGCGGCGCAAATTGTGCCGCCGCTCCTTGGGGCTGTCGTATTTCGAGGCGCCGGCCTCGCTGAGTGCGATCGCGATCGCCTGCCTCGGGTTTTTGACTTTGCGCCTGCCGCGCGCGGTCTTGAGCTCGCCATGCTTAAACTCGTGCATGACCCGCTCGACCGTCTGTCGTTGGGAAGGGGTCTGATGGATCGCCATTTCCGTGTTCCTCGCCAAAAATTGCATCGCAAGCCGGAAAACGCCGAGGGTCGGCGCATTCCTTTGACCGCTTCACGCCGCGAGGAACGGTTTGGTTCCGCATCCCGGAATGCAGGGCCAGCAAATCGTGGTGCTCTCTGCCAATTCAGGGACAGGGCCGGAAGGCCGACGACTTATGCGGCAGCGGCCAAGATTGCTTGCGCTGTTTCCAGTCCATTGGCGAGCGCCGCCTCGACGGTGCCCATATCCGGCCCGGCATAGAGCGCTTCGCCCGCAAGGAATATCCCAGTGCCGTCCGGCTGTCGCATCGCCCTCTGCGCAGCTCGCGTCTTCGGCGTGGCGAAGGAATAGGCACCGCGCGCGAACGGGTCATTGCCCCAATTGATGGCCCGGGAGGTCACGAGGTCCCGTCGGATGCCGTCCGTAGGCAGCTCGAAAATCTCGGAAAGCGAAGAGAGCCCCATCTCGATGAGTTCGGCTTTGCTAAGGGAAGACACCCGGTCGGCTTTGGGTCCCGCGAACCAGCCGGTCAGCACCAGATGGCTGGCCGGATGCTGCGTCCACCAGGTCGGCACTGTGGCATCCGAGACAAGGAACGACAGGTCGTCCAAGTTGTGGCGGCCATCATCCGCCCAGAATTTCGTCGCGAACCGCAGCAGGATTTTAACGACGTTGCCGAACCCGATATCGATCGCGACTGCCGCCCGCTCACGCGCAACCGGCGGTAATACGATTTCAGACAGAAGCGGCAGCGGCACGGTGAGGATTGCCGCGTCCGCCTCGAACATAGTGCCATCTCGACAGCGTGCGGCGATACCTTGTCGCGCGTTCTCAATGGATGTGACCGCAGCGCCGAAATGGAATGAGGCGCCGTACCGGCGGCATTCGGTTTCGAGAAACTGGATCAGCGCGCCGTGGCCTTCCGCGATCCGGCCGTGCTGGCCGTCGTCTCGGGCCATCCATTCGTCGCGAAGCGCGAGTGTGCTGGCACGCGCCGGGTCAGCCGCGTCATAGCCCTCGACCGTCCGGGTAATTGCCCGCCTTAATGCGTCGTATTCCGGCCCGGCAAAATGTGTCTCCAAAAACTCTGCAATCGGCAGGTCGGCTTTCACCGCCGCTAAAGCGTCGTAGAACTGAACCGCATGCGGGACCGGAGCTTCGTCGGGCAATAGCCTGCCAGTGCGCTTACTCCAGCGCTTCCCGGCACGTGGTAGCAGCGAGAGGCGCGCTTCACGCATTACCGCGCGCGTCACAGGCGCCTCGCCATGAATAAATTCCGGCCCTCCCTCCGCCGGGTAGCCAAATTCCTGAACGGGCAGCGGATAGATACGTCCGCCGCATCGGTTTCGGGCTTCGACGATTGTCACTCTTCTGCCGGCCCGAGCGAGTTCGCGGGCAGCTATCAACCCCGCAGCGCCGGCGCCGACGATCAGGAAATTCGTCAGATGCGGTGGGGTTATCATGGCTCCCAAGCGTGACCGTCGTGCAGGGCGACAATCCTAGTGAACGCTTTGTTGCCGCGCGAGGCCCAACCCGCGTCGCGCACCTCTGAACGAAACCGCGCCTGCTACGAGGCGGCTTGAACGCTGCGCGAGTGTGAACTGGCGCACACAGTGCAACACCGTTCCTCATCCATCTTAGTGCACGAGCCGCTAGAAACGATTTTCGGCGGCTGCTCACTAGGAGGTTTTCATGAGCGACCACGACAGCCACGTTCGCCAGATCGACGCAAAGGTTACTGCCCTGAGCGACGCCCTGGCCCATCTTGGGAAGGGAACGAGCCTGAGAGAACTGCTTAAGATCATCCGGTTCCCGGGCTACACCACGCCTGCCGAACTGGCTTTTACGATCGCCATGTTGGAGGGGATGGAAGCGCAGGTGCGCACGCTCGCGAAGATGGAGAACGATCTCCTCGCCGCGAGCAAATTGGTCGTTCAGGGCGGGCAAAAGGCGGCCTAAAAGTCGCCTTCGGGTGAGGGGTGGGCGCCAACCGGCGCTCACTCTGCCCGCCAGCCATAGCATCAGCGCCCAACTGCTCGCCCTTGCCGGATCGCCACGAGATCCGGGATGCAGGCCGCATGTTCGAAGGTGGAGCAAGCGGAAGAGGCATCCGCTCTACCCATAAGCAATTCAATATGTTAAGGCCGGATAGGTCACTTACCCATCATAATGCCCAACAGCGCGATCGCGGCAGAGCGGACTAGGTAAAGAAAAGCCCCGCCATCGCCAGCGGGGCTCCGCTGCTCCAAAGGTCGGGTATATGTAGCAAGCACCACGAAAACGCCAAAGTCGACCGGGCCTTTCCGACCTAAAATCGGGAGCATGGGTTGGGTCAGGGTCGCGGCGTTTAGCGCTGTCGTTGCTGCGGCCATCGGGGCGGCGTTGCGCTGGCCCGCCGACGTTGCCGCCAATGCGAGTATCCCGCTGACGCTGATCGCCCTGTATCTGGTTTGGGTGTTTCGGCGATGATTGCTGTTAAAATTCCGCTTCCCGATGAGCGGCCGGTCGCGTTCAACGCGCTTCGGAACATGCGCGACTCTTAGCAGGCGTAATAGTAGCGCCGGTACGGATCCCAGCAGCGCCGCGACGGGGGATAATAGGGCGCCGCGGGGTAATAATAGCCCGGAGCTGGATAGGCATAGCCGGGGGGATAGTAATAGGGGTTGTTTATGGGTTGGCTGCCGAGCCGACTGCGGCACCCAGCGCGGCCGCCCCAAGCCCGATGCCGACGGCCGTTCCGGCGTCGACCGCCATTGCCGGCTTGCCTGCGGTAAGGGTAACCCCCGCTATGACCGCGGCGGCCACTACCAGCCGTCCCATTTGCCCAACAATGTTCACGATCGCCATGCCACTCCTCCAATGTTCAATAGTGCGGCGTGGTTAGAGCACGGCATTCGCCAAAATTCAACCAACGCGCGATCAAAGGAGAGAGAAAGAGCCCCGCCGGGGTCGGCGGGGCTTCCTCATGGAAAGACAGATTATTGGAAGACAATATGGCGGAGGTATCGCCTTCGTTTGCATTTTATGAACGTTAAACGCGACTGGACGGTTCCTCCAATATACCGCAGATCTATGACTTCGCGATGATCGCCTCGACGTCGACAGACAGATGGCCCTCTCTTGCCTGTGTTCCACGCAGCGCCTCTGTAATTTCCGGTGCTTCGCGGCAATCCTGGCTTTGATCGCGTGCCCCCTGGCGGTTTTGGGCTTTGTTGTGGCCGCTCGTTTTAGCAGTGCCGTGAAATGATCGGCCTGAAATTGCAGCGACCTCGCGTTTTGATCAGACAGCACCGACTTGCAAGGGCTTGAGAGCACTTTGCGCAGCCAGCACAAATCCATCTCGGCGTCGATTAGAACCGCATCCTCGTGAATGACTGCCGCGGCCAGCTCGGTGATCTCGGGCAGCACCATTGCTGCATCGCGGAGCATACCGACCGTCATCGGGTCGCCACGCTCGAAATTCTGGCCCGATCCGCAATTGCGCGATCCCTGGGGACCAAGCTCCGCCGCGGTCATAGCGTAGCGTCAGGTAGGTTTTCGCGGCTAAGGCAACGGTGCCTTTCGCCTCGACCAGCTCGTCTTCTATCTCGTCCAGCCGACAACGCTGCCAAATACGCGCCTCCGTGCAGCCGCATCGATGTATGTGCTCGCCGCGACGGTGAGGTCGTGGTGGTCGAGGTTCTCGATGAAGGACCGGGCATTCCATCGGCCGATCTCGAGCGGGTCTTCGACAAATTCTACCGCGTCCAGGCGCAGGATCGGCATCGCGCGGGACCGGCCTCGGGCTGGCGATCTGCCGCGGTTTCCTCGACGCGCAGGGCGGTCATATCGCGGCGGGAAAACCGCCACGACCGCTCCGGCGCGGTGCTGACGATCCGGTTCCCGCTGCCGCAAGCCGCCGAGAGCCGCGAGCCGACTGCAGCACATGGCTAATGCGTATAACGTGCTGGTCGTCGACGACGAGCCTCCGATCCGCCGCTTTCTGCGAGCCAGTCTCAGCGCTGCCGGGCATCGCGTCGTGACCGCCGACGATGCTGCCGGCGCGCTCGCGGCGGTGGCGGCCGAAAAGCCCGACCTGACGAGGACCCGGCCAACGGCATCAAGAACGTCACCGGCGAGGTTTACTTGGAGCTGTGGGACCGATTCCGCGAGCACGGGATCGAGCTGCCCGCGCCGCAGCGGGAAATTAGGATACGAGAATCGCCGGCCGGCTTTTTCCGTTCGACGCAACAGCCGGCCGCCGAGTAGATCAAATTGCCATCACCATGGCCGCAAATTCGTCTCGCGTTCTGCGCCAATACGCGCAAGTGCGTCGACTGCCGTGCATGGTAGTCGGGCGTATCCGCGGAAGCGCTCTCATCACGTCATCGTTGCTCTATATGCCTCCCCCAATTCTGAACAAAAACCCCGCCGAGCGCGAACCCGGCGGGATTTTCCGTCGTGGCCTTTGATTAGCGCGTGTCTACCTGCCGGAAGAGCTCAACGGTTGCCCCGGCTGAGAATAACCTTGCCTAGCCGCGGGCATGCTGCTGCCGGAAAGGCGGTCCAACTCCTGGCGATTTAGCTGGTTGGCGATAGTGTCGCTCGGCGCGCGACCGCGACGAGCCAAAGGAGCATGGCGTATCCGATGCATGCTGCGCATGTGACTCGCGTGGCGAACTACGTGCCGCGGTGCCTTCGGCTCCGTGGTCGCCTCCGTCGTTGAGGATGAGGCTGGAGCGGAAGCTGATGGGTTCGTCGGCCGCGCGGGAGCTTGCTGCGCGTAGGGTGCAGTTTGCGAGGTTGCAGATGGTGCAGTTTGCATGGTCGTGGACGGTGCAGTCGGCGACGTCGTGGACGGTGCGGACTGGGTGTATGGCGCCGGTGCCGTCGTTGACGGCGTACCTACGGGATTGGGCGCCGTCGGCGTTTGCGCCCAGACAGGGGCGGCAATTGCTAGGGCAGCGGCAAGAGCCGTTCCGCTCAAAAGCTGTTTCATAAATTTAACCTCCGATATGACAGCCCAGGCCAAACCACCCGCACCAAACTGTGAGGCATTTGCCTAGGTGTCTTTTCAGCTAACGGTTGCTTGGCGGCTTTGTTCATCGACCCCCGAACTGTCCCGGTTGCTGGGGACTCGGCTGCTGGCTGGCTGGGGTACGGGCATCAGCTGGCCCAGTACACGCAGGTTACTCAACCTCGAGCGTAAGCGCCCCGGGCGGGCATGTTGCGATCAGTGGCGATCCCGATAAGCGGCAGGATCACCCGACCCTATTCAGGAAGTTAGAAAGGCGCCGCGACCGTTCAACTGCGCTTGAGGTGGCTTCCGGCCTCGCACGCCGCTGGAGGCCCCGTAGGGAGCGCCCGGAAGGCGGATTGCAATGGTTTATTTCATTCGCCTCGCTCGCCGGCACTATTAGAAGCCGAGCGCATTGCCCGGCTGGAAGACTGCGTTCCGCAGCTAGCCAGGAAATCGGCAACCATTTGCCAAGAAATTGGCCGATTTCCCGCGCGATCGCTGGGGGCATACTTGCGGGGAAGCATGTAATTGTTCTTTCACGGCGCCGGCAAAGCCACATTGCTGCTCTGGCTTGTTTACGCCGCTTACTCAGTCGTCCATCTCTGAGTGCCGGGGCCACCGCGCACGAAAAAGGCCGGAGCGAAGGCTACCATTCGCCCGGCCGAGTTCCGTTGCCGCCGGAGAAGACGGAAAAGTGTCACCGGGTGGGCCTATGAGCCCTCGTGTTGCTTTGTGCTGCCTCGTTGCTCACCCAGCGGTCCCGCCGCCGGCGAAATCAGCACGCCGCTCATAGACTGTACTGGGCGGAACGGGTGGAAGTTGGCCAGCCTTAAATGGCGGCGGACGGTCAACGATCTCGCGGAGCGCCGTCATGGCGGTCGGCACAGTCGATGGCGCAATCCAACCTCTCGCCGCTAGTTCGAGCTGACGGAGCACTCCACCTGCTGTTGTCGGCTTGATTGCAGCGATCCGCGCATATATTGACCGAGCGTCATCGCACGCTTTCTTTGCGGCGGCTTCAATCGCATCGCTTTCGTCGAGTGCCATGCGATCTAGTAAAGCATCCCGACGTTTCTCGCGTTCTGCCAACTCATTGATGAGCGAGAACAGTCTCGCATCGCTCATTGAATCAAAATTGGCTGTCCGTATTAACCCGGGCAGCTCGTAATCTGTCGCGGCGACCATGGCGTAATTACTCCTCTGTGATCCTTTCCAAGGGGGAACCGACTGTTTGGAAAGACCCACAGAGTCGCGCGTCACGAAACCTTCACATCGAACGCTGACTGTGCGCAAGCGGTTTTCGTATGACTGTCGCGCAGAAGTTGTTCGCCTCGGCCGCTTCTCTCCTGTTAAGCTTATCGTCGCATATGAAGGGGGAACCGACGTGGCGACGAACCGATCGCTAGATGCCATAATCGCCGCTCTCGGCGAAATCTTGATGTCAGCGCCAGCACGCGAACGGCAACGGCTGGCCCAAGCTATCGAGCAGTACGCGATCCGTTTCCCAACCGCGTTTCGAGACTTACGAAACGGCCATCCCGCACCATCAATGCGCGAGATTTTTCAGGAATTGATGGACAGCGTCGACGCGCATCCCGAGTGACTGGCGAACGAACATGCAGGGCACCTTAGACACCTACGCGACCCCTTCGGCCTCGCAACGATGACGGACGGACAATCGGCCAGATCTGGCCGCGAAGCGCCTCCCAACCACTGACGAACCACGAAGCACAATCCGCCGAACTCCGGCCGCGAAACACCCCCAAAACACCGACGAACCTTCCGACCCCGCGCGGCTCCCTCGCGGCCCCGCGCGTCTCAAACCAAACATCAGACATCAACAACCAGCCGAGGCCCGATGAAATGGGCACCGTGGCATGGCCGCCGCAAGAAAAAGACAAACGCCTTGAGCACTGCGCTCGCCGTGACGTACGGCAACGGGACGGGCAGGCATCGGGTTGCTTCCCTGGTGGTGTGATAAACAGAGAGCCGCGACCGGCAGGACGAGCTGTCGACTTACATCCGTGAGCAGGCTGCGCAGTCGTCCCGGTGCGCCAGCTCGGCAACGGCATGGGCTATCCTGGTGGCAAGAAGCATCGCCGCCGAATTGACCCCGGGTTCGCGGTGCCTCCCGCTCTCGTGCGGGATCTGTCGTGAATCCAGTCGAAAAAATTCCAACCGCTGCGGTTTCTCGCCGTGGGTCTGCGTATCGATCTCGACCGACACGACAACGCTGGCATCCTTGGCCGCGAAATGACGGCGATGACCTTCATTGATGCCCCGGAATACCCCGGAAATAATGAGGGCGCGACGACCCGTTTCCGGACCTGCTTCGTCCGCTAGCACCGCGTTATGACCAAGATCGCGCAGCTGCTGCGTTATCGTGTCGGCCACGATGAAGGCCGTGGCGCGGGCGATGGAAGCGGCACGATCGGCCGGCGGCACGCCCTGCCGGCCGCGGTGCAGGGAAAAACCGAGGCTCGGGTCGAGAACGACGATCCGCCTCGGCGCGGCAAAGCGGCGCACGATGATCAAATCGGGATGTGAGGGCGCGGAGGTGTCGGGGGATTCCGCGCAGAGCCCGAGTCCAGAGAAGAACAAAAGCGCCAGACCCGCGATCAGGAATGAGCGCATGGCTGATTTAGCGACGTGCCAGTTTCGCGCTCGCGAGCCGGCTTGAAAAAGCACCACGGTTCACATCAATGCGGAGCCGAATTGGTCAGACCGTTCCTACGCCGAGCGAGTTGATGAGTATTGGCAGGTCGGCTGCGTCTGACATGTCAGAGGCTAATCACCGCCCGCCGATCTTTAGACAGTCTCACGCCCCTAAATGGGAAAAATCAAGCGTGCCGCCACCGCGTTCACGGGAGCAGCCACTCGCAGAATGCAGCAACACTGACGAGCATCAGATACATGATGCTTACGATTGCAAGATAAGTAGTCGAGCGCGGCGGATGCAGTCCCAGCCAAATCAAGCTACCCACAACGAGATAAATCACCACATTGAGAATGACCGATGAGAGAGCTGCCAACGTAGAGATCAGGCCTGGCGCTCCCACCGCCAACACTGATGCGGGCCAGACCAGGATCCGGAGCCCGGTCAGCAGGTGGTCTAGACCGAGAAAAGGCCCAACATCCTGTTCCAACGACAGTATAATTAGCGGCACGATCGCGCCTAGCGCCCCAAACAATGCGATAATACGAAGATGGGGTCTCGGAGACTTTGTGTCGTTCGGACGTATGGTTCTGCGAGGTCTTGCGGCGGGCGAATTGCGCAGAGCCGGTCCGAATGGACCCGTCGAACGAGCCCCGGGGCGCTCCCTCTGCTTCGCTTCGTTCCGCAACCTCGCTAGCACGTTCCGCAACTCTCGCGCATGAGCGGTTCTCTTGACCAATCTACGTCTGTGCCCGCGTGCAGGTTCCTTTTATCCAAGTCGCATCTACCAGCGCGCTCAAAATTGTCACACGAGCTTTTCGAATGCTCGGCCAGGTAAGAGTTCCTTACTGCTGTATCTGCGGCTGGCGTTTTCCAGCATGTTGCATTGCAACCCGTTCTGAAACAGAGTCGACGTGGGGATGAGCGGGGGCGCCGTTGCGCATTCCAGCGTTTCAGCTTGAGATCGCGTTGATGCGATCAATGCAGCTGCTTGTGAGTGCGCGGTTGCAATGCTCACCGGGTCCTTGCTTGTGACCTTGGGCGCGGCTCGACAATGGGGATTGGGTCTCCTGATCGGCGGAGGGATAGCGTATTTGTGCTGTTCGTCAGTGTTGGCTGACGTGCGATATAAGGTCGAGATTACCGGCGTCGAGGATTCCAGCCTCGCTGATCTGCTCGACGACGTATCGGAACTAAAGAGCCTTGAAGATCGTCTACCACCCTCCGAGGAGGCGCTGCGCCGCCGCGCCGACCGCGATCTCGAGTTGCTACAGGATGCCGCGCACAGCCTCGGCTACTGGAATGCGCAATTCTCGTACGAGATCGACGCGGCCAGCGATCCGATCAAGGTGGTCGTAGTCGCCAATCCCGGACCGCTCTATCACATTGTTTCCGTCGATACTCTTGGCCCGGACGGCAAGCCGCTCGTTATACCTGTCGACCGGGATGCGCCACCGGTGCCGCTGAAGCCGGGTGATCCGGCGCGCACCGAGCCGGTCATCGCGAAGGAAAACGCGTTATTGGCGGCGCTGGGACATGCCGGTTATCCGTTCGCCAAACGCGGCGAACGGCGCATCGTGGTCGACCACGATACACGGACGATGGCGATAACCTATGTTCTCGATCCTGGCCCTCGCATGCGTTTTGGCCTGGTCTCTGTGACCGGGGTCGAACGGCTTGAACCGGGCTACGTGGAGCGCCGCGTCCAGTGGCGCCCCGGAGAACCGTATGACAACCGGAAAGTCGATGAGACGCGAAAGCTGCTGATTGAAAGCGGGCTCTTCAGTACGGTCAAAATCACGCCGGCTAACGAGCCCGCTTCCGATCAGGCGCCCATGGAAATCGAGGTGACGGAGCGAGCTCACCGGACGATCGGGGCGGGACTCGCGTATAACACCAGCGAAGGCGCCGGCGCCCGGGTATTCTGGGAGAACCGTAACTTGTTCGGCGGTGCCGAGTATCTGCGGCTGGCTCTGGACGTCGGACAACAGAAGAAAGACGTCGGTGCCAATTTCCGCCGGCCCGACTGGCTTACCACCGACCAGGACCTGGTGGCCAGCGCAGTGATCGGCGATGATACACCGGTCGCCTATCACAGCCGATATGTCCGGATGTCCAGCGGTATCGAGCGCCGCTTCAGGCCCGACGTGACGCTCGGTGCAGCAATCAGCATCGAAAAAGCGAATGTCGTACAGGAAGCGAATCTTGGATCGCTTACCGCAGCGCAGCGAACCCAGCATTACTCGCTGATCGGCGTTCCGCTTTACTTGAAGCTAGATCGTAGTGACGATCTGCTGAACCCGAGCCGCGGGTATCGCGGTCAAGCCAATGTCATACCGTATCGGAGTTTCTCTGGCCCTGACCTGACATTCGCCTTTGGACGAATCTCGGCCAGCACCTATCAGCGGCTCACTGATAGTGATCGCTACGTTATCGCGGGCTTCGCCGCGGTTTCTTCGATTGAAGGTGCGTCGCTTACGGAGCTTCCCGCGGACAAGCGTATTTATGCCGGCGGCGGTGGGTCGATCCGCGCATACGCTTATCAGAAAGCGGGACCGCTCGACCTCAATAACAACCCGATCGGCGGTAAATCCAGCTTGGAGCTGAGCCTGGAGGCGCGCATCAAGATCACCGATACGATCGGCATCGTGCCATTCATCGATGCCGGGAGCTTCTATTTGAGCAGCGTACCGCAGCTTGGGCACCAGCTCTTTTATGGCCCCGGGCTCGGCCTGCGCTACTACACGGCGTTTGGGCCGGTGCGTTTCGATCTGGCGACACCGCTGAAACGGCGCTCGGCCGACTCACCGATCCAGGTCTATATCAGCCTCGGGCAGGCGTTCTGATGCAATTCAAGCCGCTTCTGAGCCGATCCCTACGCTGGCTGGGTCTCAGCGTATTCCTGCTGGTGACGCTGCTGGTCGGCACATTCGGCTTCTTGCAGACATCGATCGGGCTCGGGTGGAGCGGCCGGCTGCTCGCCGGTTTGATGAGCAGCCCCGGTTACTCGGTCACCGTGCGTGGGCTCGAGGGCAGCTTCCCATTCGACCTGCGGGTAACCCGCATCGAAATTAGCGACGAGCGCGGAACGTGGTTGGCGTTGAACGACGCTCATCTGGACATTGTGGCTAGCGAGTTGCTCGCCGGAACGCTGCACATCAGAGCGCTTACCATCGGAGAGATCGCGGTCGCTCGCATGCCCGCCGCGAGCCCGCGCAAACCGGTACCTCTTTCCGAGCGCCTGCGCTTACCGCAGCTGCCCGTCTCGGTGACGCTCGACCACCTGGCGCTCGAGCGGCTCGCGCTCGGCGCCGATATTCTGGGCGAGACCGTTGAGGCGACAGTCGCCGGGCGTGCCGTGCTGCAGGGCGGCGTGGCCGAATTTCTGCTTGATCTTCACCGTACCGACGGCATGCCTGGAAATCTCGGAGTTGAGCTTCGCGAGAGTGGTCTGGAGCCGGTGCTCGCGTTGCGAGTGACGGCAAGTGAGCCCACGGGGCTGCTACTCGGCCAGTGGCTCAATCGAGCCGATCGGCCAGCGCTGACCGCGTCATTTTCTGGCGACGGTCCGCTGACCGATTGGCACGGCCGTTTCGAGGCGTCGGCTGGTCAACTTGCGAAGCTTGCCGGCGAGGTGGCGATGTCCGCAGCGCGGGACACCAGCATCGCAGTTAACGGTAACGCTGTGATCGCGCCGCTGCTGCCGCCCGAACTGGCCGCGTTGGCTGGCGACAGCGTGCCTATTTCGGCCCGCGCGCGTGTGTCAGAGAATGGCGTCATCGCGCTTGAAGCGCTGTCGATCGAGATGGCGGCGGGCCAATTGAATGCCGATCTGGCATTG
>JBKOVT010000007.1:0-12112 GCA_046724035.1 Pseudomonadota bacterium
GATGCGGCCGGGCCGGCCATAGGTGTTGCCGCCGCTGCCGGCGTGCTGCTCGCCGGAGAGCGCGTTGATCGTGCAGACGGCGCTGTCGCCGACCGCGGCCAGCACCGCTTCCTTGCCGACCATCAGATGCCGGTCCTCGCGTACCGTAAACTTGGCCGGCGGGCGAGGCTTCGCCGGGCCGGTCTCGACCGGGCGACTTTCGCGCGCCCATTTCTGGAACCCGCCGTTCAACACCGCGGCGTTGTCGAAACCGTAGTTGCGCAGCATCCACCAGATGCGCGCCGCCCATTGCGGCGTCGTCGTGCTGTAGAGGATCACGCGGCTCGTATCGCCAACGCCGAAGCGGCCCATCGCGGCGGCGAACGCCGCGGCATCCGGCATCATGAAGCGCAGCTTCGGGTGCTTCGCCGAGAGGTCGGCCTGCAGATCGATAAATTGCGCGCCGGGGATGTGGCCTTTCTCAAAATCCTCGCGCCCGGACTTGACGGTGTAGGTGATCTTCGGGTCGGGGATCAGGTGAACCGTACCATCCAGCACGACCACGTTCGGGTCGTTCAGATGGGCGGCTAGCCAATCCGTCTCGGCCAGGAATTCGGGGTGGGCAAATCCTTGCGCCTCACTCATGCTCGCCTCCGTCTCGGTGAACATTCCGATCGTAGAGCAAAAGGAGAAGCCTGTCGTGGCGAGCCGCATCAACCGCGCGATCGAGCTCCTGGCGCAAGACCAGGCGATCTATTACGTCGGCGCCCATAGCGGGCATGTGCTGACCCGCGCGCAAGGCCGAGCGGATGCCGGCACCTGGGCCGATTACATCAATATCGGGATGGAGCATGGCGCCTTCGACATGGCCGGGCTCGAGGACTATTTGCGCGGCATGGTCGAGGCCGGCCCGACCCGCTCGGGCCACCGCACGCCGGCGGTGATCGTCGAGGCGCCCGTCAATGGCACCGACGCCGCCAACGTCCGCTACAACGCGTGGCAGTTCCGCCAGATCCTCGGGCGCGGCGCGCATGGTGTGCTGCTCTGCCAAGCCGAGACGCCGGGCGCCGTGCGCGCCTTTGTCGAGAGCTGCCGCTACCCGCATCACCTCGAAGCGGTCGATCCGTTTATGCCGAGCCCGGTCGAGCGGATGCGCGGCGAGGGCGGCGCGCGCCGTAACGGCACGGATGCGGGCGAGGCAAAGCCGCTCGGCCTCGGCACGCGCGGGCGCGGCTCGGAATCGAGCGCGGCGCCGATCTGGGGCGTCTCGGAACCCGAATACCGCGAGGTCTGCGATCCCTGGCCGCTCAACCCGCGGGGCGAATTGCTGCTCGGGATCAAGCTCGAAAGCCCGGAAGGCATCGCACGTTGCGAGGAGATCCTGTCGGTGCCGGGCATCGGCTTTGCCGAGCTGGGGCCGGGCGATCTCTCGCTCGCGCTCGGCTACCGCGAGATGCCGCGCGATCCTTACCCGCCCGAGATGCAGGAGGCGCGCGACAAGGTGTTTGCCGCCTGCCGGCAACACGGCGTCGCCTTTCTCGAGACGGGCACCCCCGAGACGATCGCGCAAAAGCTCGATGAGGGCGTGCGCGTCATCGCCGGGCACCGCGAAGAGACCGCCCGCATCGGCCGCGCCCACCAGCGCCGCCCCCTGCCGGTCTAATGAAGATTCACCTGAAGGGGATTGCGTCGTTCGCTCGCAATGACAGCCCTTATTGTCATTGCGAGGAGCGCAGCGACGAAGCAATCCCCTCGCGGGCTAGGGCGCGGCCGTGATGCCGGATTTGGCGAACGCGGCGATCTCGCCTGGCGTGTAGCCGAGCGCGCTCAGCACCGCCTCGGTCTGCTCGCCGAGCGCGGCGACAAAGGGTTTCGCGGCGGCTTCGGCGTTCGACATGCGGAAGGGCGGGTTGAGCGCGCGGAACGTGCCGCCCTTGTCGTGGATCTCGGTGAACGCGCCGCGCTGCGCGAGCTGTGGGTCGTCCATCGCTTCCTTGACGGTGCGATAAGGCGATGACGGCACGCCGTGCTTGTCGAAAATCGCCTGCACCTCGGCTTTCGGCAGTTGCGATGACCAACTCTCCAGCTCGTCGATCAATTGCCCCCAATTGGCGCGCCGATCGGGGTATTTCGCAAATCGCGGATCCTCGATCCAGTCGCGCCGTCCGATGGCGGTCGCGAGGTTCTGGAAGGTGCGCTCGCTGGCGACCGACAAATTGAGCCAGCCATCCTTTGTCGCGATCGGCCCGAAAACCGGCCGTCCGGGCGGCGCGATCGGGAACTGCGCCAGCTGGATCTCGCTCAAGGTGAGGCTCAGCATGCTTTCGAGCATCGAGCAGTCGATCGATTGCCCCTCGCCGGTCCGCTCGCGCTGAAAGAGCGCGGTCATGATCGCGCCGAACGCATAGGTGCCGGTGACGACATCGGCGATGTAGATGCCGCAATAATCCGGCCGGCGGTCGCCGCCCTGATAGGCGAGATGCGCGAGATCGTAACCCGACGCGGCATGGATGACCGGCGCATAAGCGGGCAATCCGGCCGAGGGACCCGTCTGCCCATAGCCCGAGATCGCGCAGAAAATGAGATCGGCCTTCACCGCTCTGAGCGAGGGGTAGTCGAGCCCGAAGCGCTGCATGACCCCGGGGCGGAAATTCTCGACGACGACATCGGCCGTCTCGACCAGGCGCCTGACGATGTCGGTGGCCTCCGAGCGCTTCAGATCGAGAACGACGCTTTTCTTGCCCGTGTTGAGCTGGCCAAAGGAGCTGCTGGCGCCGTCCCGCAAGGGCGGGCGGGAGCGCATCATGTCGCCGCCATCCGGCGCTTCGAGCTTGATCACCTCGGCGCCGCAATCCGCCAGGAGGCGCGTGCAATGCGGCCCGGCGATCGTCGTCGTGAAATCGACGACCCGCACCCCCTTCAACGGGCTGATCATTCCTGGCCCTCTCCGGCCGTCCCTCATCGGCACGAGATTGCTTCCCCCCGGATCAACGCGCAAGCGTTAGTCCGGGCCGCAATGACAACTGAAAGGGCTGTCATTGCGAGAAGCGCAGCGACGAAGCAATCTCCTCGCGACTAGCCGAACTGGAGCCGAGTATGGAAATCCGGGTCGAGACGCCGCGGCCGCATATCGTGCTTGTGACGATCGCAAACGAGCCCCGCCGCAACGCGATGAATCGGGCGATGCTGGCCGATTTGGCGGCGCTCTGGGACCGGCTCGACCCCGATCCGGAATGCCGCTGCATCGTGCTGACCGGGGCAGGCGAGAAGGCCTTCTCGGCCGGGGCCGATATCAGCGGCGATCTCAGCGCGAGCGTCGAGACCGCCCGCACGATCAACCGCGCCTTGCTGAAGGACACGCCCTTTTCGAAGCCGATGGTCGCCGCGGTCAACGGCGATTGCGTCGGCGGCGGCCTCGAATTGCTGCTCTCGACCGACATCCGCGCCGCTGTGCCGGAGGCGCGCTTCGGGCTACCTGAAGTCCGCTGGTCGATCTACCCGTTCGGCGGTGCCACCGTGAAACTGACGAACCAGATTGGCCATGTGCATGCGATGGATCTGTTGCTGACGGGCCGGCTTGTCGATGCGGCGTTCGCCGCGCGCATCGGTCTGGTGAACGCAATCGTCGAGCGCGCGACGCTGATGGATTGGGCATTCGACACCGCGGCAACGATCGCCGCCAACAGCCCTTCCGCGGTGCAAGCGGTCAAGACGCAGATCAGCGCCAGCATCGCCGATCATGCCAAGAGCCGCGAGAACCTGGAGCAGCAGCTCGGCGACCGGGTGCGGAGCGGTCCGCATTTCGCCGAAGGCGTCGCCGCCTTCCGCGAAAAACGCAAACCGGAGTACAGGTAGATAATCCGATGTTCACACAGCCGCGTCCCGGCGAAAGCCGGAACCCACTTACCCGCTGCTCAGCTGGTTGCAGGGTGGGTCCCGGCTTTCGCCGGGACGGCGGTTTGTTTGCGTCTTAAGCGGTGTAGTAGGCGAAGACGACGGGGGAGACAAAGGCCCAGGTCTCGATAAAGCTGGCTTTCGACGGTTTCCGTCCGAGCTCTTCCATCGCGCCCAACAGGCAGAACCAGTTCAACACCTCGTGCTGGCCAGATTCTTCGATCTGGTCGGTCGTGTAGCGATGCCAGGCCGCGTAATCGCCGATCTCGAGCGCGTCGTAGAGCCGGCGGTCGGCCTCGACATCGGGCCAGAGCTGCCAGTTTTTTTCGGTCAGGAACGAATGCGACCAGGAGGACGAGGCGACAAACGCGGTGCGCCACGGGCTCTTCGCCATGACCCGCGCCGCGGCCGCCCCGACCTCCATGCAACGGTGCGGGTTCGGGCCGGGTGGGTCGAAGGCGTCCGAGTCGGGATTGCGAATTTCGTCGCGCATCGCCAAGGGCAGGCGCAGCCCGCGCGCGGCATTGACGCGCCGGCCATAGCAATTGACCGCGAACTGCACGAGCGGGTAGTCGAAGCCGCGGCGCTCGTCGTCGAGCAGGATGACCGTGTTCTCGAAGGCGTGCCCCATCGGGTGGTGCAGCGGCTTATAGGCATAGCCGACATCAATCCCGGCCTCGATAAGCCCGGTCGCGAGATATTTGCCGGCTTCGCGATGCCCGCGGACATGCATCGCCTTGTCCTTCGGCTCGTCCCAAGGGTTCCACGGGTTTCGGCGATGCGCCCAGGGCTGCAATTCCTGGTCCTCATAGGCGAGCACCGCGAAAGGCGGGACGATGTCTTCCTTGAAATTCTCGTATTGGTCGTCGCCCCACATGATGACGACATCCGGGTTGAACGCGTCGATGGTTCGGCGCGCCTCGGCAAAATGGGCGCGATACAACTCACGGCCGCGCGCCGCGGCGGAGGCGCCCCAATCATTGCCGAGCTCCTCGCGCAAGGGCGCCGGCCACGAGGCCGGGTTCTTCATCGCCACAGGCATTGCCGGATCGTCGAGCGCGGCCCGCATCATAAACGTCCAGTCTTCATTCGGGCGCAGCATCAGCGGGCGATGCGTGCAGCCCACCCCGAGGATCTCGCCCATCGCGTTCCTCCCATCACATCTCGGCTGTCATTGCGAGCGAAGCGAAGCAATCTCCATCCAATTAGACTCCTCGGTTGGGGACTTCGTCGCTGCGCTCCTCGCAATGACAACGAACCGCGGTCGCGCCGTTACGCGTGCTGGCGCTGCGAGCTCGGCATCAGGCTGTCGCCCACCGGCGCGTGACGCAGCGTATCGGTCTTCAGCGCGACCGGCTCACCGAGCCACATCGCGAGCGCGGTATGGTCGTTATACGAGCTGTCGGTCAGCGGATGGACGAGAACGTCGAGCCCATCGCGGTTCAGCCAGCCACGGCACGAGGTTCTGGAATTCCGGAGTCTCGAAGATCACGTTGAATTGCGAGATCGGGTGCGGCCCGCGGGGCTCGTCGCTGAACCCGCCGGGCTCGACCTTGAACTTACCGATAATCGTCTCGCGCAATTTGGCCGCTTTCGGCTTTGTCGCGGCGTCGTAATAAACATGGGCGTGATAGCCTTTGACCTCGGTCATCTGACTTTCCTCTGCTTCGGTGTTTACGCGTCCAGTTTCGCCGCGATCTTCTTGCTGATCTCGGCGCGCCATTCCTCGATCGGCTTGAACCCCTCGCGGTCCCGGCAATAGGCCTCCGTTTCTCGAAACAGCTCGTCCTCCGGCTTGTCGAGGTCGATTTTGAAACCCAAGGGCTGCGGCACATACCAGGGGGTGTCGCAGAACATCTCGATCTGGTTGCCCTCGGGGTCCTGGAAATAGACCGACCACGCATTGCCGTGGCAGGTCGGGCGAAGACCCTCGCACCCGGCATCGCGCACCTTGCGAAACGCCTTCTGCACATTGGCGAGCGTCTCGACATTGAACGACACCTGCTGGACCATCGGCGTCTCGGTGTCGGTCGTCCGCCCGCGCACCAGCACGATCTGATGGTGGTCGCTGGGGTTGCGCGACAGAAAGGTAATGCGGCCGTCCTCGGCCCCGTCGCTGACCACAAACCCCAGAACCTTTGTGTAGAAATCGATCATCTTTGGCACGTCGCGGACATAGAGCCCGACATGGCTGAGGCGTGGCGCGGCTTCCGGCATGGCATGTCACTCCCGGTAGAATGCTCCGGCTTCTGTATATGCGCCCACGGCGTCATCTATCAAATCGATTGATCGTATGATATTCATTCATTGAATGGATATTCGAGCAGTCGACCTCAACCTTCTGAAGGCTTTCGACGCGCTGATGAGTGAGCGCGCCGTGACCCGCGCCGCCGGCCGCATCGGCCTGTCGCAGCCGGCGATGAGCCATGCGCTGTCGCGGCTCAGGAGCCTCTTTGCCGACGATCTCTTCGTCCGCACCCCGGCCGGGATGGAGCCGACGGCGCATGCCCGCGAGATCGCGCCGCTGATCTCGGCGGCGATCGAGCAGATCGAGGCGGCGCTCAATCTCGGCGCCGG
This sequence comes from Pseudomonadota bacterium, assembly GCA_046724035.1. Lineage (GTDB taxonomy): Bacteria > Pseudomonadota > Alphaproteobacteria > ATCC43930 > CGMCC-115725 > DATARH01. Next base: position 6,451 of record JBKOVT010000007.1, read on the forward strand.
TTTCGATCCGGCGAGGAGCGCCGGCATCTTCAGCGCGGGTATGGCCGAATATGCCGAAGTTGCGCTGGTCGGGCCGCTCGCCCGCGCCTTTGCCAAAGAGGCGCCGCGCGCGACATTGCGCCTCCTGCCGCTCAACGGCGCGGACGCCGCCGATCAGCTCGAGCGCGGCATGATCGATGTTGCGGTCGCGCATCTGCGTACCGTCCCGGCGGCGATCGAGACGCGAACGCTGCTGCGCGACCCGTTTGTCGTGGTCACGCGCAAGGGCCGCCCCCTCGCGGCGGCCGGGGCGCTGACCATCGAGGCTTACGCGGCGCAGAACCATGTCTTGGTGTCGCCGCGCGGAGACACGGCGGGCGCGATCGACCGCATCCTCGTCGATTTTGGGCTGCGCCGCCGTATCTCGCTATTGGTCGCGACCTATCTGGCCTTGCCCGCGGCGCTCGCGGCCGCCGATCTCATCGCGGCGGTGCCGTCCCGCACGGCGCGCCAGATCGCCGCCGCGGCCGAGATCGAGATCCTGCCGCTGCCGATCGATCTGTCGACGACCGTGTCAATGGCCTGGCACCGCCGCGCCACCAGCGAACCGGCGCAGGTCTGGTTCCGTCAGCTTCTGACGGCCGCGGCACAGGACGAAGCCTGACGCTCGACCTTGAGCGGCCCCTTTTCGGGGTCGGCTTCGCACGCTTCATCTCGGGACTGCGCCGATCCAAGCGTTCAGCGCTGTCCAATAGATACAGCATAGATTAACTCCAAAGCAAGGTTAACCATATTTTAAGTTGGTAAAGCGATTCTGAGTTGGAATACTGAGCCATTCCACGAAAGCACCCCGGAGATTAAAAGTCGAAAGGATGCGTCATGTTTTCATGCTCAGCGACTTTTGCTCTTGCCTGTCAGATTGCAGTTTGGCTCAGCAACGCCAATTCCACTCTGCTGCCGCCATACTGGCGCTTTGAGCAGCATCACATCAAAGCGATTGTCGACACGGCTTACGAGGAATCCGGCTTCCGGCCCTGCATCAAGAGTCGGGACGGCTCTGTCGGGCTTTGGCAGTGGCGTGGCCCGCGGCGTGAATACCTGCATGTGAAAGCCAATACCCCGGCCACGACGTGTGTCGCGACCGAGTCCCAGGTCCGGTTCATGATCGACGAGCTTCTGACGCGTCGGGAAGCGTCGGCCTTCTTCGCGGCTCGCGACTATTGGACCGCGAGATCCATCTTCGTGCGCGGGTTCGAGGTCCGCCGGGCGGATTTGATTCGTCGCGCAGGACTGTGATTCCGTCGGAGCACCCTCGCCCCAATCCTCGCTTTTCGTGATTTGCGTGCGGCGCCGGGTAATCTCGGCGCCGCTTTATTTTGCATCCTTGGATGCCGGAGGCTGCTCCGGCGGCTGCGGCGCGTTCGGCGCCTCGGGAGCCGTCAGCACATCCCACTGACACAAGCGGTAGCCGCCCTGCCTTTCGATCAGATCGAGGTGGATGTGGCCCGCGTGATAGGCGTCCGAGCCCGGCCCCAGCACGGTCGTGAATCTGGCGCAGGCGCTGTGCCGTATAAGCTCCCGGAACTCCTTCGAAACGGCGATGTCGGTGAAATCGATGACCGTGCCGTTCGCGAGTTTGAGGCCGCGCAGGTCGAGGGCGTTGGCGCGGCCGTGCTCGCTGAGCCTGGCGCCCGGGACGCGGTCGCGGCCCCGGCACTCGTATGAGGTGCCCGCGAGTACCGTATGCGCCGGACTGCCGAAGGTGGCGGCGGCCGCGGGCGTGACCTCCTCCCTGATCCAGTGCGCCGCGGCTTCCGCCATGGGGCAGCGCAGTGTCGGCGCCGGAGCGAGCGCGATGCGCTGTCCATCCTTGAGCACCACGGCATCCAAGCGGACGACATCTTCAGCGCCGCAGGAGCCTGGGCCAGTAATCGGGGGCAGCGGATGCATTAAGACAAGGTCGGGCGTGAGCCGCTGTTGGCAGGCGGAGAGCGCGGCAGGCGGCGTCGGCGCTGGAGCGTCAGCGACGGGCGCGGGCTGGCGCGGCTGTTGCTTACCGATTGTGAGCGCGTCGCGCGGTGAAGCTGTCTCAGCCGGGCTCTCCCGGATCTCCGCGGTGACTATCGCGACTATCGTAGCTACGGCGGCCATGACGCTGAGAATTTCGCGACGTGCGATCAAAGGCTTCGACCTGCTGCGCCTGCCCGGGATGGCGGATGAGGTCTTTTGTCCGTGAGGGTGCCCCGTTTCGCCGGTAGGACGCGAAGGCCGCGGAAGGCGGAAAGCGCGCTTTACCGGCCGGCCGGCGGGATCTCGATGTTGAGGAGGCGGGCGGCGTTGCGGCCGAGGATAGCGCGCCGCTCATTGTCGTCGAGCCCCTCGGCGCCTTCGATAAACCCGATCGGATCGACTTCGCCCATATCGGCGGGATAATCCGTCCCCATCAGCACATGATCGGCGCCGTATTGCTCGACGAGATATTCGAGCTGGTGATGCGTGTAGACGATCGTGTCGAAATAGAGCCGCCGCAGATACGTCGTCGGCATGTGCCGGATGCACTCGCAGGTGTCGGGGCGCGCCGCGGCGGCGTGGTCGATGCGCCCGGAATAGGCCGGCAGAAAGCCGCCGCCATGCGACAAGACGAGCTTCAAATTCGGGTGGTCCTGCAAGACGCCGCCAAAGATCAGGTGATGCACCGCAACTGTCGTGTCGAGCGGGTTGCCGATGATGTTCGTGAAGTAATGAAGGCGAAAGCGGCTAGCCTCCGGGAAGCCGGTCGGGTGCATGAACAGCACCAGCCCCAATTCCTCGGCGCGCGCAAAGATTGGCCGGAAGCGCGGCTCCGACAGATCGGCGCCCGCGACATTTGTCGCGATCTCGATGCCGCGCAGCCCCAACGATTTATGCAGCCGCTCCAATTCGGCGACCGCCAGCTCCGGCGCCTGAAACGGCACCGTGCCGAGCCCGACAAAGCGGTCCGGATGCTTCCCGCAGATCTCCGCCAGATTGTCGTTGATGACCCGCGCTGTCGCGATGCCGAGATCGGCCGGCACGCTATAGAAGGTCTGCGCCGGCGATGGGGTGATCGCCTGGATGTCGATCCCCATCCGGTCCATGTCCTCGAGCCGCTTCTCGACTGAGGTGAATTGCACCCGGGTGCGCCGCGCCTGCTCGCGGTTGACCTCTTTGGTGTGTTCGTTGGCGAATTGATGCCGCGGCTGCCAGTCCATCGTGAGGCCGGCGCCCGCGACCATCTCCTCCGCTTTCGGCGTCAGCACATGGCAGTGGATGTCGACGGTGAACCATTTGCCCCGCGCATGCCTCGGCCCCGGAAACCGCCCCGGGATCTGCGCTCCCTCCGGCAGACAGGTGAACAGCATGCATCCCCTCCCAACTCTGCGGTAGTTTTGGGCTATCCTAGCGGCTCGCTGCGGAGCGCGCGAGGCTGCTGGCCGAACCGCCGCGGCATCGCCATATGAGGCGGAATCAGTTTCGTGGCGTGCGATGATCGGTAGAGCGACAGAGACGATCCGGAAATGGACCGACAAGGTGCGGGCGGCGCCGGTGCCCGGCTTGCCGATGGTCATGGACCTGCTTGATTGGGCCTATGACCGGGCCGTGCAGGGCGTGCCGGGGCTCGAGGGCGCCGAGGAACTGGCAAAGGACTATGCCGCCCGCTGCGCGACGACCGACGAAGCTGTCGCGCGGCTCATCGCATCGCAAACGGGGAAGGCCGGGATCGCCGGGTTTGTGACGGGCTGCGGCGGCGCCATCTCGCTGCCGATCGCGTTGCCCGCCAACCTCCTCGGCACGCTCTACATCCAGTTGCGCCTTGTCGCGGCGATCGCGCATCTGCGTGGCCACGATCTGCAGAGCGCCGAGGTGCGCACTTTGGCGCTCGCCTGCATGACCGGCTCGAAGGCCGCCGATACGCTGAAGGATGCCGGGGTCCGGCTCGGTACGCGCATGACCCGCGACGCGCTGGGTTGGCTGTCGCCGGCCTTGTTCAAGAAGGCGGAGCACGCCGCACGCTTGCCGGTGTTGAACGGGCTCGCCACGGCAGGCGCCGCGCGGCTCGGCCGGCTGGTGCCGGTCGTCGGCGGGGTCGTCGCGGGCGGGTTCGACGCCGCGATGACGCAGCTGATCGGCCGCACCGCCGACCGCGTCTTCGCCCCTCCTAAAGCGCCTGCAAATACCTGATCAGCGCGTCGCGGTCTTCGGGCGGCAGTTTCTCCCAGCGCAGCCGCGTGTTGCGCGCCTCGCCATCATGCCGTCCGATCGCCTCGGCAAGATCGCGCGCGCTTCCGTCATGCAGATAGGGCGGACCCGAGGCGCCGACGCCCCATAGCGGCGGGGTGCGAAAATCGGCCGGCCCGGCCTTGCCCTCGACAAGCGCGTCGGCGAGCCCGGGGCCCATATTGTGCAATAACAGATCGGTATAGGCGCGGATCTCCGGTTGCTGCCCCAATTCGGCGGCGGCTTGCGGTGGCAGCCGCAAGGTCGGCGTGTGGCATTGGGCGCAGCCGGTCTGGGTGAAAACCCGCTCGCCCGCGGCCACCGATGCGTCGGCCTCGTGCGGCGGCGGTGGGCCGAGCAATCGGACAAAAGCGGCGATCTCCTCGATCGCGATATCCGGGTAGGTTTGCCCGGCGGTCGTGCGGGGCAACCCCAATTCCTGCGCAAACGCCGTCGCGACAAAGGTCTCGATATCCGGGACACGCGCCTTCCAGCCGAACCGGCCGGGCCGCGTCGCCGTGCCGCCCACCCGCCCGATGATCTTGTCCGGGCCGGGCGCGGGCGCAGTTGGCTGCTTGAGCGCGACCCCGTCGAGCAGGCCGAGCCCGAACAGCGGCGGCGCTTTGCGGCGCGAGGCTCCCGCCGGCGCCGCGAGCTCGTCGATCCCGCCGGCGCTGCGCTGCAGTCGCTGGAACACATGCCCGCCGCCCGCATCGGCGATGCTCTTCGACACGACCACAAACGTGTTCGCGGCGGTGCCGCTGCCGCCCGGCTTGGGGACGGAGTGACAGCCGAGACAGCTATGCTCGTTGAAACGCGCGCCGACCCCGTCAAGGGCGTCCCAGGCGCGCGAGAACTGCTTGAGCCCGTCCTCGAAGATCTTTCTGTCCGCCGCGGTCGCCTCGGCTCGCGGCTCGCCGAACACCCGCTCTCCGCTTTGCGCTAGCGCAACGTCCGCGGTCGCGATCGCCGCACCGGTCAGCAGGACGAGGGCGAGGGCCCTGAGCGTCATTCCGGGATCGGCCAGAGGCCGAGGCCCGGAATCCATGAACACAGGCCTCTGGAATATGGATTCCGGGCTCGCCGCTGCGCGCCGCCCCGGAATGACAATCTTAGAGCCATCTCTTCTCGCAAGACCGACGGCGGGTGTTGTCGTTAAGCCAATAGGCGGCCGAGGCCGGAGCAGCGCTCGCCGCCGCCGAGCCGCTGCAGGACCGCCCAGAACGCCGCCTGGTTCGTGGTGACGACCGGCTTGTTGAACTCGCGCTCCCATTCGGCGATGTGGCCCATCGTTGGGAAATTGCCGCCCGGCACGACAAACGCCTCGATTTCCGGTCGGTCGATGCGGGCAAAGGCTTCCCGCGCATTCTCCGGGCCGAGTTGCCCGATCGCGTAGGAATCGGTCGCGGCAAAGCCTTCGAGCGCCGCGATCTCGACCCCGTAATTG
>JBKOVT010000206.1:0-11360 GCA_046724035.1 Pseudomonadota bacterium
ATGACATCGCCGGCATCGATCAAAACCCAATCGCCTTGGCTCTTGCCCTCGACCGCGACGCGGCCGGGGATCGCCTGTTCGAGGTGATCGGTCAGGGAGGATACCTGCCGCGCCGACCGGCCGCTCGCGACGACCATGTAGTCGGCGATCGTCGTCTTGCCGGCAAGATCGATCGTGACGATGTCCTCCGCCTTGCCGTCCTCGAGGCTGTCGATGACGCGGCGGAGCAGGTCGGGCGCACCGGTCGATTGCCGGGCGCGAGGGATCAGGGCGGTAACGGCGGATGGCGATGTCACTGCGGGTCTCATCTCCTTCAGGGTTTTGAGGCGCTCAGCCCGAATGCGCGTGGCCGAGCGGGGGTCGAGCCGGGTGTGCAAAAACACCCAGGCCGGGGGTGGGGTAAGCACGAGCCGGCGCGCCGCGGCGGCCGGCAGCCTCGCCCGGGCGAAATACCGGGACGCGGCCCCGGCCAGCGCTTTCGACTGCGCCTCCGGACGCGCAAAGACGGCGATTGGAACCGTGCGGAAAATCTCCTGCCACCGCTTCCAATATGGGAATTGCGCGAGGTTGTCGCCACCCATCAGCCAGACGAAACGGGCTCGCGGAAAGCGGCGGCGCAGGGCTTTGAGTGTGTCCGCGGTATAGGTCGAGCAGAGTTCGGCCTCGATGCCGGTGACCCGAATGCGGCGCTCGCCGGCTGCGACTCCGCGGGCCTGGGCAAGGCGTTCTTCGTAGGGCGCCATACCGGCGGGCGGCTTTAGCGGGTTCTGCGGCGAGACGAGCCACCAGACCTCGTCGAGGCCGAGGCGCTGCAGGGCGAGCCGGCTGATATGCAGATGCCCGCCATGAGCCGGGTTGAATGAGCCGCCGAGCAGGCCGATCCGGCGGTCGGCTGTGAGCGGCGGTGTTTCATGTCGGACCGGCGGCCTCTGGCCGGCATGCTGGCGGGCCGCCGGCGCTCGATTAGCCACCCCGCCTTCCCGTCGCTTTCGCGACCGGAGAGGGGCGTTCTCGGCTGAGATCGAGCTCCTCAGGGGCGCACCTGGCCGTTGCCGCGGACGAGGTATTTGTAGGTGGTCAGTTCGGCCGCGCCGACCGGGCCGCGCGGGGGCAGCCGCTGCGTCGAGATGCCGATTTCGGCGCCCATCCCGAACTCGCCGCCATCGGCAAACTGGGTCGAGGCGTTGACCACCACGATAGCGCTGTCGACCTCGCGCAGGAAACGCTCGGCCGCGGCCTCGTCCTCGGTCACGATCGCGTCGGTATGGTGCGAGCCGTAACGCTCGATGTGCTCGATCGCCCCGTCCACACCGTCGACGACGCGCACCGCGAGGATCGCGTCGAGATATTCGGTACGCCAATCCTGCTCGGTCGCGGGCGCCACTTGGGAGTCCAGGGCCAAGGTTTCCGGATCGCCGCGCAATTCGCAGCCGGCGGCGCGCAGATCGGCAAGGATCGGCGGCAATACGGTGCGGGCAACCGGACGATCCACCAGTAGGGTTTCGGTCGCGCCGCAGATCGAGACGCGCCGCATCTTGGCGTTCAGCACGATCCGGCGCGCCTTCTCCGGGTCGGCGGCGCGGTCGATATAGGTGTGACAGAGGCCCTCTAGATGCGCGATGACGGGGATGCGGCTCTCGCGCTGCACCCGCTCGATCAATGACGCGCCGCCGCGCGGCACGATGATGTCGATGACGCCGCTCATCTTGAGCATGTGGCCAACGGCGTCGCGGTCACGCGTCGGCACCAATTGTACGGCATGTTCCGGTAGGCCGACGGCGCGAAGGCCCTCGACAAGCGCAGAAACCAAGGCGCGCGAGGAATGGAAGCTCTCGGAGCCGCCACGCAGGATCGCAGCGTTTCCCGATTTGAGGGCCAATCCGCCGGCATCGGCGGTCACATTCGGGCGGCTCTCATAGATGATGCCGATGACCCCCAGCGGCACGCTGACCCTTGTAATGCGGAGGCCATTGGGCCGAGTCGATTCCGCAAGCACGCGGCCGACCGGATCGGGCTGGGCGGCGATGTCTTCGAGGCCACGGGCGACCGCTTCGAGGCGCTTCGGGTCCAGCGCGAGCCGGTCGAGCAAGGCATCGCCGATGCCGGCCTGCTTCGCGGCGGCGAGATCCTCGGCATTGGCCGACAGGATTTCGTTGGCGCGCGAGCGAATCGCGGCGGCGGCGGCTTTGAGGGCGGCCGTTCTCGAATCGGCCGGGGCGAGCGCCAGCTGGGAGGCGGCCTCGCGGGCGCGGCGACCGATTCCGGCCATGGTCTGGGCCAAATCCGAGGCCGGCTCGGGCGGGCGATGGATCAGGTCGTCGGGGCTCATCGGGCCTCCGTCAGCACCAGATCGTCGCGATGAATGATCTCATCGCGACCACGGTAGCCGAGAATTGTTGCAATTTCACCGCTCTTGTGGCCGGCGATCAGCCGGATGTCGGCCGCGGCGTAGGCCGAGAGGCCGCGCCCGGCCTCGATCCCGGCACGGGTGCGGATGACGACGCAGTCACCGCGCTCGAAGGCGCCCTCGACCGCAATAATCCCGGCCGGCAGGAGGCTCTTGCCGCTGCGCAGGGCGCGCGTCGCGCCATCATCGACGATGAGGGCACCGGCCGGGTTGACCGCACCGGCGATCCAGGCTTTTCGCGCCGAGCGCGGCTCGCTATGGGGCAGAAACAATGTCGCCCGCGCGCCCGCCTCGACCGCGGCCAGCGGCCCCGCGGTGTCATTTACTTTGGGGCGGCCCTCGGCGATCAGCATGTGGCAGCCGGCCTGCATCGCGATGCGTGCGGCGGCTAATTTGGTGACCATGCCACCCGAGCTGTAGCCGGGCGGCGCGCTGCCGGCCATGCCCTCGATCTCGGGGCCGAGATCGCGCACCAGCGGGATATGGCGCGCCGCCGGATCGTGGCGCGGGTCCGCCGAGTAAAGGCCGTCGATATCGGACAGCAGCAGCAGCATATCGGCGCTCGCCATCTGCGCGACGCGGGCGGCGAGGCGGTCATTGTCGCCAAAGCGGATCTCGGCAGTGGCGATCGTGTCGTTCTCATTGACGACCGGCACGGCGCCAAGACCGAGCAGCTGGGCGAAGGTGGCGCGGGCATTGAGATGGCGCCGCCGCTCCTCGGTATCCTCCAAGGTCAACAGGATCTGCGCCACCGTGATGCCGTGACGGGCCAAAGCCTCCTGATAGGCATGCGCGAGACGGATCTGGCCGGTCGCGGCGGCGGCCTGCTTTTCTTCGAGGCGCAGCGCGCGGCCGCGCAGGCCGAGATGGCGGCGCCCGACCGCGATCGCGCCGGAGGAGACGACGATGACGTCCTGGCCACGGGCGCGGCAGCGGGCGAGATCGTCGACCAGCGCGTCGAGCCAAGCGCGGTCGATTTCGCCATCCTCGCCGACCAGCAGGGCCGAGCCGATCTTGACGACGAGGCGCTTTGCTGCGGCGAGCGCGGCAGCGGGAGTAGCCTCGGATGCGGTCGAATAGCCCCCATCCGTCCTCGGCTCTGCCTCGGATTCCCTCCCCCGCTTGCGGGGGAGGGTTGGAGTCGTGGCGGTGTCGGGCGTTGCCATCACGCGTCAACCAAGGGCGCGTCCGCCGAGGCTTCGCGCGCGGTTTCGATCGTCCGAGCCAGGCTGCCGAGGAGTTCGGGGAGGCCGGCGCCGCTGACCCCGGAGAGCGGCAGGACCGGCGTGCCGGGCCGAGCGGCGCGGGCGAGCGCCCTGCATTTCTTCTCCACCGCTTCCGGATCGATCGCGTCGATCTTGTTGAGGCCGACGATCTCCGGCTTGGCGGCGAGGCCGTGGCCGTAACCGGCGAGCTCGTGGCGGATCGCGCGATAGGCGCCCACGACATCCTCCTCGGTGCCGTCAACCAGATGCAGGATCACCGCGCAGCGCTCGACATGGCCGAGAAAGCGGGTGCCGAGACCGGCGCCCTCGCTGGCGCCCTCGATCAGCCCCGGCAAATCGGCGAGCACGAATTCGGTGTCGTCGTCGAGGCGCACGACCCCGAGTTGCGGATGCAATGTCGTAAAGGGGTAATCGGCGATCTTTGGCCGGGCATGCGACACCCGCGACAACAGGGTCGATTTCCCGGCATTGGGCAGCCCGACGAGCCCGGCATCGGCGATCAATTTTAACCGTAGCCAGACCCAGAGTTCGCGGCCGGGCCAGCCTGGATCGGCGCGGCGCGGCGCCTGGTTTGTCGAACTTTTGTAATGCGCGTTGCCGAACCCGCCATCGCCGCCGCGCAGCAGCACGGTGCGCTGCCCGGGCTCAGTCAAATCGGCGAGCACGGTTTCCTTGTCGTCGTCGAGGATCTGGGTCCCGACCGGCACGCGCAAGACGAGGTCGCGGCCCTTGGCGCCGGTCTTGTTGGCGCCGGCCCCGCCACGGCCTTTCTGGGCACGGAAATGCTGTTGGTAGCGGTAATCGATCAACGTGTTCAGATTGTCGGCCGCCTCGAAGACGATGTCGCCGCCCTTGCCGCCATCGCCGCCATCCGGCCCGCCGAATTCGATGAATTTCTCGCGGCGAAAGCTCATCGAGCCTCGGCCGCCGTCACCGCTCTTCAGGTAGATCTTGCACTGATCGAGGAATTTCATCGGTCGCCATAAAACAAAAAAGGGGAGCGGACGGGCCGCTCCCCTCGCGTTCCGTCGGTCGGGGAACGGCTATTCGGCAGCCTCCGCCGGTCGGCCATCAGCGCCTTTGGGCTCAATCGAAATGTAGGTGCGCCCGCCAAGCCCCTTGCGGAACTGCACGGCGCCGCCTTCAAGCGCGAAAATCGTGTGGTCGCGGCCCATGCCGACGCGCTCGCCGGGATGAAACTTCGTGCCGCGCTGGCGCACGATGATGTTGCCCGGCAGCACGATCTCGCCGCCGAATTTCTTGACGCCGAGCCGCCGCCCGGCGCTGTCGCGGCCGTTGCGGGACGAGCCGCCTGCCTTTTTATGCGCCATCCTTTATCTCCTACGCCTGCCCCGGCGCCTCGGTCTCCGCGCCTGCCTCAGGCTGGGCCGCCCGGCGGGTGCCCGTGCGGGCCGAAGCGCGCGATCCGCCCTCGGCGCGGATCTCGGTGATCTGCAACACAGTCTGATGCTGGCGATGACCGTTCTTGCGCCGGTAATTCTGCCGCCGCTTTTTCTTGAAGACGATGATCTTGTCGGCGCGACGGTGCTCGACGAGGGTCGCGCTCACCGAGGCGCCGGCGAGGAGCGGCGTGCCGGCCGAGACATCGGCGCCATCGCCGATCAGCAGGACTTCGCCGAGTTCGATCGTCGCGCCAGGCTCGCCGTCGAGCTTCTCGACGGCGATCACATCGTTCTTGGCGACCGTGTACTGCTTGCCGCCGGTGCGGATCACTGCAAACATGATGGGACCGATATCGGTTGGCGCGCCCGCCGCGGCAAGCCGCCCCAGGGCTAAAATCAGGGCCAGGCAGGCCGCCCCGCCCGGGAGCGGCGCACTATAGTTGCGCGCCCCTGTGTGTCAACGTTTCCGGCAACCTGCTGGGCAACCTTTTCGGGCCCTTGGAGCCCTCTGCGATGTGGCGAGAGCAGCTCGGCTGGACAGCGGTTCGCATCCTCGTCCCGTGGCTGGCGGGCGCGGCGCTGATCGCCGCCTTGTTCGAGCGGGGCTCTTTAAGGGGATCAACCGCAATCGGGTCCGCGCTCGGACTGCTGCTTCTGCTCGCGGCCGCGGCCCTGGCGACAAACCGCCGGCTGGGGTTGGCGGCGCGCGAAGCGACCGCCCGCCTCGGGCCCGAGATGGCAAGCAGGGACAGCCCGCGCCCGCTGAGCCCAGCGGCCCAGGCGCTGTGGCCGGCCCTGTCACGACTGGACCGCGACTGGCGCGAGCATGCCGCACGCACCGAGACGCAGCTCGCCGCCGCCGAAGCGGCGATCGCCGCGGTTCCCGACCCTCTGATCCTGATCGACCGCAATCGCCGGATCGTCCGCGCCAACGCCGCCTGGACGGAGCTGATCGGCTCGGTCGTCGAGCCGCGCGATCTCGCGGCGGCCTTGCGCAACCCGGCAGTGTTGGGCGCAGCGGATGCGGTCTTGGCCGGAGAAGAGGTCCGCACGGTCGAATTCGCCGTCTCCGTGCCGGTTGCGCGGCTGTTGCAAGCGCGGATCGCGCGGATCGAGGGGCCGTCGCTCGACGGCGCCGCGGCGGTCATCAGCTTGCACGACATCACGGCATTGAAACGCGCCGACGAGATGCGCGCCGATTTCATCGCCAATGCCGGCCATGAATTGAAGACGCCGCTCTCGACCGTGCTCGGGTTTATCGAGACCTTGCGCGGACCGGCGCGCGACGACGCGAACGCCCGGGAGCGTTTTCTCGGCATCATGCAGGAACAGGCCGCGCGCATGGCGCGCCTCGTCGATGACCTGCTGTCGCTCTCGCGGATCGAGTTGAACGAGCACATCGCACCGACCGCGCGCGTTGCGCTCAAGCCGGTACTCGACAGCGTTGCCGCAGCGCTCGAGTTGCGGGCCGGCCAGCGCGGCATCCGGATCGACTTAAGGCTGCCGGAGGCTCTCCCCGAAGCGCAGGGCGAGCGCGACGAGTTGGCGCAGGTGTTCCAGAACCTGCTCGACAACGCGGTCAAATATGCCCGCCGCGACAGCACGGTCACGGTGACCGGCGGGGCGGCCGAGGCGGCTGTCCCGGCGATGCTGTGGGTCGCGGTCGCCGATCAGAGCGACGGCATCCCAAGCGAGCACCTGCCGCGCCTGACCGAGCGCTTTTACCGTGTCGACAATGCCCGCTCGCGCGAATTGGGCGGGACCGGGCTCGGGCTTGCCGTCGTCAAGCACATCCTGAACCGGCACCGCGGGCGGCTCGAAATCGCCAGCACGCTGGGCCAGGGCTCAAGGTTCACCGTCTGGCTCCGAGCGGTGACCTGAGTGCCTCGACCGCTGTCATGGAACCGCAACAAAAGAGTCATAGAAGCGTATTCGGGAGGCGATAGAACGGCGATCACGGCCGAGGACCGGCTGCGATCCCCGAAAAGGAGTGAGTTGTGGCTGCTTTACGCATCGCCTTGATCGCGGCGGCCTGCGCCGCGATCGGCTGGTCGGGGATGGCAAATGCCGCCGAGATTTCCGGCGCCGGCGCCACCTTCCCCTACCCGATCTACGCCAAATGGGCCGAGGCCTATAAAGCCAAGACCGGCACCAGCATGAATTACCAATCGATCGGCTCAGGCGGCGGTATCAAGCAGATCACCGCCAAGACCGTCGATTTCGGCGCCTCGGACATGCCGATGAAGCCGGAAGACCTCGACAAGAACGGGCTCGTCCAATGGCCCCAGGTCATGGGCGGCGTCGTGCTCGTGGTGCATCTGCAGGGCATCGCGCCCGGTCAGTTGACGCTCGACGGCAAAACCGTCGCCGGCATGTATCTCGGCAAAATCACGAAATGGAACGATCCCGCGATCGCCGCGCTCAATCCCGGTGTCAAATTGCCGGATAAGGCAATCGCGACGATCCACCGCTCGGACGGATCGGGCACGAATTTCATTTTTACGCACTATCTCTCCAGCATCGATCCCGAGTTCAAGGACAAGATCGGCGAGAACACCTCGGTCGAATTCCCGGGCGGGCTCGGCGGCAAAGGCAATGAGGGGGTCGCCGCACTCGCCAGCCGCACCGAGGGCGCGATCGGCTATGTCGAATACGCCTATGCGCTGCAGAACAAGATGGCCTACACGCAGCTGCGCAACCAAAGCGGCGCGGCGGTGTCGCCGAACAGCAAGACCTTCCAGGCCGCGGCAGCCAATGCCGATTGGTCGAAAGCGCCAGGCTTCTACTTGCTGCTGACGAACCAGCCCGGCCCCGACAGTTGGCCGATCACCGGCGCGACATTCATCCTGATGCACAAGCAACAGGCCGATCCGGCGAAGGCGAAGGAGGTGCTGAGCTTCTTCGACTGGGCCTTCCGCAATGGCGGCCAGATGGCCGAGCAGCTTGATTATGTCCCAATGCCCGACAAGGTCGCCGGGGCTGTCGAACAGAGCTGGAAGCAGATCACCGGTGCCGATGGGAAGCCGGTGTGGACCGGCTCGGGATCATGACGGGCCGGCGAGGCTCTGAGGGCTGAGAGCAAGCCGTGCCGGCTGATGTCGCGATTGCCAGACACCGGAAATCGGCCGGACGGCATGGCGCCTTTGGCGATCCCGCTTTCAAAGGGCTGACGCTCGCCTTCGCGGTGCTCGTTCTAGTGGTGCTGGCCGGGGTCCTCGTCTCTCTGGTCCTCGGTGCGCTGCCGGCGCTGCAACAGTTCGGCTTCAACTTTCTGATCACCGAGGCCTGGAACCCGGTGACCGAGAAATTTGGCGCGCTGGCGCCGGTCTACGGCACGCTCGTCACGTCGGCGATCGCGATGCTGATCGGCATTCCGGTGGCGTTCGGGGTGGCGCTGTTCATCACCGAATTGTGTCCGAGCTGGCTGAAGCGGCCGCTGTCGATGATGATCGAATTGCTGGCGGCGATCCCCAGCATCATCTACGGCATTTGGGGCCTCTTCGTGCTGGCGCCTTTTGTGCAGCAGCATATCGAGCCGGCCTTGATCGACACACTCGGCAGCGTTCCGGGGATCGGTCTCTTGTTCCAAGGACCACCGCTCGGCATCGGCGTGCTGACCGCCGGGTTTATCCTGGCGATCATGGTGCTGCCCTTCATCTCCGCTGTGATGCGCGACGTGTTCGAAACGGTACCGGCCGTATTGCGCGAGAGCACCTACGCGCTCGGCGCGACGACCAGCGAAGTCGTGTGGCGGGTGGTTCTGCCTTATGCGCGGATCGGCGTGTTCGGCGGCATCCTGCTCGGGCTTGGGCGCGCGCTCGGCGAGACGATGGCGGTCACCTTCGTGATCGGCAATGCGCACCATATCCATGCATCGCTATTGCAGCCCGGCACGACGATCTCCGCGGCGCTCGCCAACGAATTCACCGAGGCGGTCGGCGATCTTTACCTCTCGTCCTTGATCGCGCTCGGCCTCATTCTGTTCGTCATCACCTTTATCGTGCTGGCGCTCGCCAAATTGCTGTTGATCAGGCTCGAAAAGCAGGGTGCGGGCTGACGCGATGCCGCTCTACGCCCGCCGCCGCCTGAGCAACTGGATCATCATCGGCTTGTCGGTCGCCGCGACCGCGTTCGGCTTGCTGTGGCTGGTCATGGTGCTAGGCACGTTGTTGATCAACGGCGTGGGCGCGATCGGCCCGGCGCTGTTCACCCAAATGACACCACCGCCCGGCAGCAGCGGCGGACTGTTGAACGCGATCGCCGGCAGCCTCGCGATGACCGGTATCGCGACGTTGATCGGCACCCCGACCGGCATCCTCGCCGGCACCTTTCTCGCCGAATATGCGCGCGGCAACCAGTTCGGCGAACTGGTACGGTTTATCAACGACATCCTGCTGAGCGCGCCCTCGATCATCATCGGTCTGTTTGTCTATGAGGTCATGGTCGTCCGCATGGGACACTTCTCGGCCTGGGCCGGGGCGGTGGCGCTGGCGATCATCATGGTGCCGGTCGTCGTGCGCACGACCGAGGACATGCTGCGCCTGGTGCCGAGCGCGCTCCGCGAGGCTGCGGCGGCGCTCGGCGCGCCGAAATGGAAAGTCGTCGTCTTGGTCACCTACCGCGCCGCCATGCAAGGCATGGTGACCGGCGTCCTACTGGCGATCGCGCGCATCTCCGGCGAAACCGCGCCGCTTCTTTTTACCGCGCTCAACAACCAGTTCTGGAGCACCGACCTCAACCGGCCGATGGCCAATCTGCCGGTTGTTATTTACCAGTTCGCGATGAGCCCCTATGCGGATTGGCAGTTGCTGGCCTGGGGCGGCGCCTTGCTGATCACCGCCAGCATCCTCGTACTCAACATCACCGCCCGCATCCTGGCCGCCTGGAGCAGCTTCAAGCCATGACTTCCCCCACAGCGCGACCGCTCGCCGCCCAAGAAGCCGATTCGGCGGATTCAGCCAGCCTCGATGAGACGCCGGCGCGGCAAGCACGCCGGCCGGTCGCCGCGCCGCCGATTGCCGCCGTTGTGCAGCGGAAGCCCGCCGACGAGGCGACGACAGGCACCGCGCCAGCGACCAAGGTCGACATACGGCACGTCAATTTCTTCTACGGCAAGTTCCAGGCGTTGCACGATATCAGCGTGCCCCTCTACGACCGGCATGTCACCGCGTTTATCGGACCCTCGGGCTGCGGAAAATCGACGCTATTGCGCATCCTGAACCGGATCTACGAGCTCTATCCCGGACAGGTCGCGACCGGTGAAGTGTATGTCGACGGCATCAACATCCTCGACCCCGGGCTCGATCTGAACCGGCTGCGCGCCAAGGTCGGCATGGTGTTCCAAAAGCCGACGCCGTTCCCGATGGCGATATACGACAACATCGCCTTCGGTATCCGCCTCTACGAGAAGGTGTCGAAGTCGCAGCTCGACGACCGCGTCGAATCGGCGTTGCGGCGCGCCGCGTTATGGGATGAGGTGAAAGACAAGTTGCGCGACAGCGGGTTGAGCCTGTCCGGCGGACAGCAGCAGCGGCTCTGCATCGCGCGGGCGATCGCGATCGAGCCGGAGGTGCTATTGCTCGACGAGCCTGCTTCGGCGCTCGACCCGATCTCGACGCAGCGCATCGAGGAGCTGATCGCGGAACTGAAGACCGACTATTGCATCGCGATGGTCACGCACAACATGCAACAGGCAGCACGCAGCTCGGATTACACCGCATTTCTTTACCTCGGCGAGCTTGTCGAGTTCGACGAGACCGAGACAATCTTCACGCATCCGCGGGTGCGCCGGACCGAGGATTACATCACCGGCCGGTTCGGCTGAGAACGAGGGCGAACATGCCTGCCGAGCACATCATCAAGAGCTATGACGAAGAGCTGGCGCGGCTCAACAAGATGGTCGTCGAGATGGGCGGCCTTGCGGAGAGCCAGCTCGCCGCGGCGATCGACGCCGTCGTCAAGCGCGACAGCACGCTTGCCGCCCGAGTCGTCGAGGGCGATGCCGCGGTCGATCAGATCGAGCGCGACCTCGACAATCTCGCGATTCGTCTCTTCGCGTTGCGGCAGCCGATGGCGCGCGACCTGCGCGAGATCTTTGTCGCGCTGAAGATCGCCAGCGACCTCGAGCGCGTCTGCGACTATGCCGCGAATGTCGCGAAGCGCTCGATCGCGTTGTCCCAGTCACCGCCGGTGCAGCTCGTGCATGCCCTGCCGCGCATGGCGCAATTTGCGTTGCTGCTCGTCAAGGATGTCATCGACGCCTATGTCGAGCACGATTCCGACAAGGCGCTCGCCGTCTGGAAGCGCGACGAGGAGCTCGACGAG
>JBKOVT010000315.1:0-5751 GCA_046724035.1 Pseudomonadota bacterium
CCTTCGAGGGCGATCTGCGCTGCCCGCACCGCGGCGCCGAACGAGGTGATCGCGGCCCGCGCCGATTGCAGCGTCTCCCACGCCTGGGTCGCCTGTTGCACCGCCAGCCGCCGGGCATCGTCGAGCTGGCCGCGCCGCTGCCCCACCGTCTGCTCGGCCGCGCGCGTCTGTGACCAGATCGCGCCGCCCTCATAAAGCGGCATCGTCAACTGCAAGACAGCAGAGGCGGTGTCCTGACGGGTGGTCTGCAGCGAGACCGAGGGCGCGAAGCTGCGGTTGAGGTCACCGACCAAATTGATGGTCGGCAACAACTGGCCGCGGACGAGGTCGATATTGTCGCGTGCCGCCAACTCGGTGAACATCGCCGAGATGACGTTCGGGTTATTGTTGGCGGCGAGCGTTAGCGCCTCGTCGCGAGTGGCCGGCAGTACCGGGCGCTCGCGCGGCTGCACCAGCCTGCCAGGGGGATGACCGACGGCCCGCGCATAATTGGCGCGGCTGACCTCCAGCTGTCCCTCGGCGTTGATCCGTTGTGCCGTGGCTTGGGCGAGCTGCGACTCGGCCTGCGCGACATCGGTCCGGGTCACCTCGCCGACCCGAAAGCGGTCCTGCGTCGCCTCGAGCTGGCGGCGCAGGACTTGCTCGTTGCTGCGGTTGACTTCGACCAGCGTCTGGTCCCGCACCACATCGAGATAAGTCTGGGCAACCGACTGAAAAACCTGCGTCTCGACCCCGAGCGTCTGGGCTCGCGTCGATTGCACGGTGTTGATCGCCTGGCGGGTCTGCGCTTCGGTGCGGCCGCCGCGGTAGAGCGGCTGCGTGATCCGCAGATCGGCCGCGCGGGGCTCGAAACTGGAGAATTGGGTCGATGACCCACGAGCGGCGATGCCCGCCCGCTCAAAACCGGCCGTGCCGGTGAGCGTGACCGTCGGCCGCCAGTTCGCCAATGCCTGCGGCACCTGCTCGTCGGTCGCGCGCAACAGTGCCCGCTGCGCCAGGATTTGAGGATTGTTGTTGTAGGTGTAGGCAAACGCCTCAGTCAGCGTCTGTGCGGAGGCTGGCGTCGCCGCGAGGACCGCTGCTGCCATTACCGCGAAGGTTGCGCCCGAGCGCAGCGGTCGCTGTTTCTGGCCCCCCCTCGGCTTCGGCATCGAACCCTCAGAACACAAAAGCAGGCTTCGGGACAAAACCCGGAAGTAACCGCGTCGCAGCGTCAAAGATAACGCGATGCGCGAGCACTCCGCCAGTGCGTGTCGTCAGAGTGGCGCGGCCGAGGCCCTGCGCGGCGCGGCGAACCGCCGCCATTCGTCCTGCTTCGGCTAGCTGCGCCGCGATTTCCGGCGGGATCTCCGCGACCGCGCCGGCGAACAGGATCAGATCGTAGGGGGCACGCTGGCGGTGACCGGCCTTGAGCGGTCCGTCGACGTAAACGACCGAGCCGATTCGGTGATCAACCAGAGCGGCCCGCCCGAGCCGGGCGAGCTGCTCGTCATCCTCGAGCGCAATAACGCTGCGCGTCAGCAGCGCCAGAATCGCCGCCTCATAGCCGACCCCGGCGCCCACGACGAGCGCAGTTTCCTTGGCTCCGGGCATCATGGCCTGCAGCAGCCGCGCCGCAACCATCGGTTCCATCAGATAGCGCCCGCGGCCGAGCGGCAGGTCCTCGTCGATATAGGCGACACCGCGCAGATGCTCGGGGGCAAACAACTCGCGGCGCACCCGCGCAAAAGCATCGATGATCCGCTCGTCCGTCACCTTGTTGGGACGGAGTTGGCTCTCGATCATGTTGGTGCGAGCGGTGTCGTGAACGCCCATCAGGTCACCGAGGCGAATGCCGGGGAGCGAAGCGCGCGCGTTTATATCGGCCACCCCGGTCAACCACAATGACCCATTGCGGTCAGCGCGTCTCCTCATCCGCGTCGCCATTGATGTCGTCCAGGCGGCGAATCGCCTGCCCCGGCGGCAGCCGCGCCAGAAGCTCCGCCGCGGTCATCCCGAGGCGCGGATGCCGCCATTGCGGCGCGATCTCATCCAGCGGCATCAGCACGAAGCGCCTCTCCTGGAGCCGCGGATGCGGCAGCACGAGATCGGGCGTTGAGCATTGGATGCCGTCGTAGTCGAGCAGGTCGAGATCGAGCGTGCGCGCGGCGTCGCGCACACCGCGCTCGCGCCCGAAACGGGCTTCGAACGAAAGCAGCCGCGCAAGCAGCTCGGGCGCGAGCCACTCGGTCGCGATCTCGACGACGGCGTTGATGAACCACGGCTGGTCCGAGGCCGGCACCGGTTCGGACGCGTACCACGAAGAACGGGCTCGGAGCGCGACGCCGATTCCGGAAAGAGCCGCGAGCGCCGCCTCGGCGGTTTCTTGCGGCGACGCATACCCCGGCGCGGCCAAATTGCTGCCGATGCCGACCAAAATCACCGGCCGCTATCCTTGATCGCGCTCGGCTTGACGCCCGATCTGTCAGGCACGACACTGAACGACATTTTGATCTTGCTGGAGTAATCGATGATTTTTTATCCGGAAGAACGTATCGCCATATTCATCGACGGCGCCAACCTATATTCCGCGGCTCGTGGTCTGGCGTTCGATATCGATTACAAGCGACTGCTCGATTTGTTTCGCTCAAAAGGGCGTCTGATCCGCGCGTTTTATTATACCGCGCTGGTGGAAGACCAAGACTACTCGCCGATCCGGCCGCTCGTCGATTGGCTTGACTATAACGGCTACACGATGGTGACAAAGCCCACCAAGGAATTCACCGACGCGATGGGCCGTCGCCGCATCAAGGGCAACATGGATATCGAGCTGGCGATCGACATGCTCGAAATGGCCGAGCACATCGACCACGCGATCCTGTTCTCGGGCGACGGCGATTTCCGCCGGCTCGTCGAGGCGGTGCAGCGCCGCGGTGTCCGCGTCTCGGTCGTCTCGACGATCCGCTCCTCCCCGCCCATGGTATCGGACGATCTTCGTCGGCAGGCCGACAGCTTTGTCGAACTGCAGGACCTCGCGCCAAGCATCCTGCGCAATCATGTGCCGCGCGATGAGGTCCATCGCGTCCGGGGCGAACCCGTCGAGCCGGTGTGAGCGACACCGCAACTGCCGATCTGCCGGCGCGCGATTGTCTGCTTTGCCCGAGGCTCGCCGGCTTTCGCGAGACGCAACGCGCGAAATTTCCGGACTGGTTCAATGCGCCGGTGCCCTCCTTCGGACCGGAAGAGGCTGAACTCCTGATTGTCGGGCTCGCCCCGGGACTGCGCGGCGCCAACCGCACCGGGCGACCGTTCACCGGCGACTATGCTGGCGACCTCTTGTACCGGAGCTTGCAGAAATTCGGCTTTGCGACCGGCGATTACGCAGCGCACGCGCAAGACGGGCTGGTTCTTCGCCGCGCCCGCATCACCAATGCGGTGCGCTGCGTGCCGCCGCAGAACCGGCCGGAGCCGGCGGAGATCGCCGCGTGCGGCCGGTTTCTCGTCGCGGAGTTCGCGCGGCTACCGAAGCTGAAGGCAATCCTGGCGCTGGGTTTGATCGCGCATAACGCGGTGCTCGCGGTCAAGGCGTTGCGGCGCGCTGCCTATCCGTTTGGCCACGGCGCGATGCATGAATTGCCGGACGGGCTTGTATTGGCCGACAGCTATCATTGTTCCCGGCTCAACACGAACACGGGCAAGCTAACCGCGGCGATGTTCGAAGCGGTCATCGCCGCCCTCGCCGCGCGCCTCGCCGGCTGAAGGGTGGCTAGAGATCGCGCGAGCGCAACAGGCGCGCCTTGTTCCGCTGCCAATCGCGGTCGCGCTCGGCTTGGCGCCGGTCCGCTTTGCGCTTGCCGCGGGCGAGACCGAGCTCGATTTTCGCACGGCCGCGCTCATTAAAATAAAGCGCGAGGGGCACGATCGTGACACCTTCGCGTTTTACCGCGCCCAACAGTCGGTCCACCTGCTTTCTGTGCAGCAGCAGCTTGCGCGGCCGCCGCGGCTGGTGGTTGAAATGCGCCGAGGCCTTGTATTCCGGGATGTTGGCGTTGACGAGAAAGAGCTCGCCTGCCTGCACGTCGGCATAGGCCTCGGCGATGCTGGCGCCGCCTTGGCGCAGCGACTTGACTTCGGTGCCGTGCAAGACGAGCCCGGCTTCGAGCGTATCCTCGATCAGGTAATCATGGCGGGCGCGGCGGTTGAGCGCGGCGAAGCGGTCGGTCGCCCGCATTGCGCCGCGCGTTCCCCGCCGACGCTCAGTTGATCAGGCCCGCGCCGCGCATCGCGCGCTGCACCTTCTCTTGCGTTTCGGGCGCCGTCTGCCAGAGAGGCTGACGCACCTCGGGGGTGCAGCGGCCGAGCAGCGAGGCGGCATATTTGACGGGCGCCGGGCTCGTTTCGGCGAACAGCGCGTCATGCAGCGGGATCAGCCGCTCATTGATGCGGCGCACCGTTTCGACATCGCCCCTCTGCCAAGCTTCGTGCATTTCCGAGCACAGAGCCGGCGCGACATTGGCCGTGACCGAGATGCAGCCGTCGCCGCCCTGGGCGAGGTAGGCGACCGCGGTCGCGTCTTCGCCCGACAGCAGGCAGAAGCCGTCGCCAATCTCGACCCGCATCTTGAGCGGCCGGGCCAGATCGTTGGTCGCATCTTTGACGCCGATGACGTTGGGGAGCTTGGCGAGCCGCGCCATCGTCGCGTTGCTCATATCGACGGCGCTGCGGCCTGGGATGTTGTAGATGACGATCGGTATATCGACCGCGTCATGCACCGCCTTGAAGTGCTGATAAAGGCCTTCCTGCGTCGGCTTGTTGTAATAGGGGCAGACGATCAGCGCCGCATCGGCGCCGGCCTCCTTGGCGACACGCGTCGCGGCAATCGTATGCGCAGTCGAGTTGAAGCCGGTTCCTGGGATGACCGGGGCACGGCCCTTCGCCACCTCGACGCAGAGCTTGATCAGCCGCTCCTGTTCGTCTTCCTCGAGCGCCGGGCATTCCCCGGTCGTCCCGATCGGCACTAAGCCATGCGTGCCCTGGCCGATTTGCCAGGCGACGTGCTCCTGAAAGGCGGTTTCGTCGACGGCGCCGTCCCGGAACGGGGTGATCAATGCGACGAGCGACCCCTTGAACATGGCATCCTCCCGGTTTCGGCCGCGGCCTGACACGAACGATAGTCCGCACTGACGCTAGCTTCAACAGCACGTTCCGCCGCCGGTTGCGTCGGGTCGGACAGGGGGCGCGTTACCCACCGTTACAGGGAAGCTTGCGGCGCTTCGCGAAAACCCGTAAACAATTCTTTCTTTAAAGACTCAGGAGTGGTGGGCGTTGTCCCGAGTATTTCGCTCGTTTTTTATTGTACTTGGCATCTTTGCCTCACTCACCACGATAGCTCAGGCCGAGGAGAACGCCGATCCCGGCGCGGTCGCCGCGATCACCGCCGCGCGAATGGGCGACTGGCCGCAAGCCTATACCAAGGCGGGCCAGGTCACCGACGGTGGCCTCGCGCTCAAGATCGTCCGCTGGCTGGACTATAGCCGGCCGACATCGGGTGGCCGTTTCGCCGAGCTCGCCGCGTTTATCGATCAGAACCCGGATTGGCCGCTTCACAAGAAATTGCTGCGGCGGGCCGAAGAAGCGCTGACCGGCGAGAACGACGATGTCGCCTCGGATTGGCTAAAGCGCCACCCGCCAATCGGCGGCGTCGGCAAGGCGCGCGCCGCCCAGATCCTGCTCAACCGCGGCAACACGGAGGCCGGCACCGCGGCCATGCGA
>JBKOVT010000172.1:0-8456 GCA_046724035.1 Pseudomonadota bacterium
TCCTGCGCGGTATCGAGGATCAGCCGCCGCGCCTCTTCGGGGGTGCGGCGGAGCCGCTTTACCGAAGCTGGCATCGAGGATCACGACCATATATTGACATTATTGTCAGCAAACCTTATCCTCAGACGATCGCACCCACAAGGGGGACGAATCCCATGTCGCAACCCACCGATACCCGCCTGCATCCGATCGCCGCCTATCGCGCGGTTCGCAAGCTGATGCAGAACCGCGAGGATACACGGCAGGTGTTCTTGCTCATCGACGCACTGCGCGGCAAGACCACGCTGCGCCAGCTCGCGCGCTTTCGCCAGACCGAATTCGGGCAAAGGGCGCTTGCCGAGCGCCGCCGCCTGTTCGACCGGCTTGAGGATTGGGAGACGCTCAAGGCCTTGCCCGCGGGCACGCTCGGACGGGCGTATTACGAGTTCATGGCGAGCGAGCATCTCTCGGCCGCGGGGCTGGCCGAGGTCTCGACCATCCCGCAATCAGAGGACGACAGCATCTGGTTTCGCGAGCGCAACCGCGAGATGCACGATCTCTTGCATATCGTGACCGGCTATGGCCGCGACCCGCTCGGCGAAGCTTCGCTCGTCGCGTTCTCCTACGCCCAGTCGGGGCAGCGGGGTCTCGCGGTCATCGCGCTGTTCGCGGCGCGGCGGATCTCGCAAGCGCGCCCCGGGCAGCCGATCCGGCGCGTGGTCTTCGAAGGCTATCGCCGAGGCCGCCGCGCGAAATGGCTCGTTGGCGCCGATTGGGAAGCGTTGTTGAGCCGCCCGGTCGAGGAGATCCGCCAGCAATACGCGGTCCCGCCGGCCTATTACTATCCGAACGTGATCGCGACACTTCGCCAGGACGATCTCCTCACAAGCCCTCAGCCAGCGACCGCGCTGCCTGCCTGAATGGTTAATTGCGTGGGGCGAGGAGCGCGAGGTATTCCCATGCAAAGGTCGCCGCGGCAAGCGCGGTAATCTCGGCGACATCGTAGGGCGGCGACACCTCGACGACGTCCATGCCGCGGAAATCGAGCCCCGCTAGGCGGCGCAGGATCGCCTGCGCCTGCCAGGTAAAAAGACCGCCGATTTCGGGTGTGCCGGTGCCGGGCGCAAAGGCCGGGTCGAGCGCATCGACATCAAAGCTCAGATAGGCGGGCGCGTCGCCGACGACCTCACGGATGCGTTCGGCGACGGCTTGCGGGCCCATCAGGTGCACGGTCTCGGCGAACAGGATCGACACGCCCTTCTCGCGGGTCCAAGTGTGCACATCCTTGTCCATTGGCGAGCGGATGCCGACCTGGACCGCGCGGTGTGGATCGATCAGCTTCTCCTCGATCGCGTGATAAAACGGCGAGCCATGGCCGAAGCGCTGGCCGAAGCTGTCCGGCCAAGTGTCGACATGCGCGTCGAAATGCACGAGGGCCAAGGGGCCGGTGCGTGACGCGAGCGCGCGGAGCAACGCCAGCGTGACCGTATGATCGCCGCCGAGCGCGACCAAATGCCGGAGCGGCTTCGCCTGCGCCTCGATCGCCGTCAGCGTCCCCTGGATGTCACCATGCACGATGCGGAAATCGCCGATATCGGCGATGTCCCGCTCGGCGGGCGCGGTGCCGGCGATCGGGTGGTCGCCATCGACCAGCATGCGGCTCGCCTGGCGGATCGCGGTCGGGCCGAAGCGCGCGCCGGGGCGGTTCGAGGTGCCGAGATCGTAAGGGATGCCGGCAACGCAGACCGCCGCCGCGGGATCGCTATTGGCGATCCCAAGAAAACTCGGCCGAACGGCAAAGGTCGGTGTGTCAGTCATGGGCTGAATATGGGGAGCATTCCGACGGGGCGTACCCTTGGACTGCCGCCGTCTCGGCCGCAGCGGGCGGGACGCCCGCGGTCCGGCGAAGGGCTACAGCGGTTTTTCGTAGAACAGGCTGGTTGCGATGCGGTGCGGCGGCAGCGCGGCGTAATGACCGAAGGCGCCGCACGCGCGGAACCCGCACTGTTCGTAGAGGCCGATCGCCGCCGCCTGAAGCGTGCCGGTTTCGAGACGCAATATCGCCCTGTTGGCGGCGCGCGCCTCTTGCTCTATACGCGCGAGCAATGCCTTCCCGACGCCGCGCCCGCGCGCCGTCTCGCGCGTGTACATGCGCTTGACCTCGGCATATGCGTCGAACAGCGCGACGGCACCGCAGCCGACCGCCTCTCCGCCGAGCCGCGCCACGAAAAAGCGGACATGCGGCTCGAACACCTGCTCGATCGATAGCCCGTGGCGCTGCTCCGGCTCGTAAACCGCGCCGAGCACCCCGTCCAGTTCCGCGATCAGCGCGACGGCTTCGGGTGTTGGGCCGGATAGCCGTTCGACTGCGATGCTCATGATACCGGCCCGGATCGGCCCCCACCCGCCCCCCGCTTGCACGGCGGGCCTCCCTCCCCCGGTTGCGGAGGAGGGTTCGGAGAGCGGCTAAACGCGCTCCAGGACAGCGGCGATGCCCTGGCCGACGCCGACACACATCGCGACCAGCGCATATCTGCCGCCGGTGCGGTGTAGTTGCCGCGCCGCGGTCAGAGCGATGCGCGGGCCCGACGCGCCGAGCGGATGCCCGATCGCAATGGCGCCGCCATTTGGGTTGACGCGACTGTCGTCGAACGAGACTTCGAGGCCGCGCAGACAGGCGAGCACCTGTGATGCGAAGGCCTCGTTGATCTCAATGACGTCGATGTCCTTGAGCGACAGGCCGGCTCGTTCCAGCGCCTTCTTCGCGGCGGGGACCGGGCCAAAGCCCATGATGCGTGGCTCGACACCGGCCACCGCGCTCGACAGGATCCTGGCAATCGGCTTGGCACCGGCCGCCTCGCCCGCCTTGCGGCTGGCGACGATCATCGCGACCGCGCCGTCATTGATGCCGGAAGCGTTGCCGGCGGTCGTCACGCCGTCCTTGAACAAGGGCCGCAACTTCGCGAGCGCCGCCATATCGGTCTGCGGCCGGGGATGCTCATCCTCGGCGACCGTGACCGGCCCGGCGCGGCCGCCCGGCACCTCGACGGCGATGATCTCCTCGGCATAGAAGCCGTCGGCCTTGGCGGCGGCATATTTGCTCTGCGATGCCGCGGCAAAGACATCGGCCTGCTCGCGGGTGATCTGGTAGTCGCGGGCGAGATTGTCGGCGGTTTCCGGCATCGTATCGGCGCCGTAGCGGGTTTCGACCTTCGGGTTCGGGAAGCGCGCGCCGATCGTCGAGTCGAAAACCCGGGCATCACGGCTGAACGGCGCCTCGGCCTTGCCCATGACAAACGGCGCGCGGCTCATGCTCTCGACTCCGCCCGCGACGAACACATCGCCCTCGCCGCAGGTGACGGCCTGCGCCGCCATCGCGATCGCGTTGAGCCCGGAGCCGCAATTGCGCTGCAGCACCGAGCCCGGGATCTCGATCGGGAGGCCGGCGACCAGCGCGGCGTGGCGGGCGACACAACGGCTGTCCTCGCCGGCCTGGTTGGCGCAGCCGACGACAACATCCTCGATCTTGTCGGGCGCGAAACCGCTATCGGCGACGACCTGGGCAATGACCGAGGCCAGCATGTCGTCGGGCCGCAGCCGCGCGAGCGCGCCGGCATGGCGACCGAACGGGCTGCGCCGGCCGGTGTAGAGATAGGCATCGAGCATGGGGCGGCTCCGTCTTGGAATGGGGTAGAGGCCAGAGTGACGCGCGGGGCGGCCCCGGTGTCAAGCACGGTGCCGCCCGGGCGGTACCTACCCCACCCGCCCTAGCGCTGCGCGCGTCGGGCACCCTCTCCCGCGGCGCGGGAGAGGGGTTAAACATTGCCGCATCGCGGGTCAGCGCTTAGCTTTGGGAGGTTCGAGCGAGGAGAAGAGCGATGGCTGAGGGCGTACAGATCCGCGAAGTGGGCATGCGCGACGGGCTGCAGTCGATCGCCGGGATCATGCCGACCGAGACAAAGCTCGCCTGGCTCGACGCCGAATACGCGGCGGGGGTAAGGGAGATCGAAGTCTCCTCCTTTGTGCCGCCGAAACTATTGCCGCAGCTCGCCGACGCCGAGGCGGTCGTCCAGCATGCGCTGACGCTGCCGGGGCTGACGGTCTCGGCCCTGATCCCGAATTTGCGCGGCGCCGAGCGCGGTCTCGCCCTCCGGGTGCACGAGATGAATTTCGTGCTGTCGGTCAGCGAGGGCCACAATCTGTCGAATGTGCGGCGCACGACCGATGAGTCGATCGCCGATTTCCGGCGCGTCGTCGAATTGTGCCGCGAAAAGGGCGGCACCAACCGGCCGCGCGTCAATTGCGGGCTCGCGACGAGCTTTGGCTGCACGATCGAGGGCGATGTCGACGAGGATCGCGTGCGGCGCATCGCGAACGAGGTCGCCGCGGCCGGCGCCGACGGCATCATCCTCGCCGACACGGTCGGCTACGGCAACCCGGCAGCGATCGGCCGCATATTCCGCCGCGTCATCGCCGATGTCGCACCGATCCCGGTGGCGGCGCATTTCCACGACACGCGCGGCCTCGGCCTCGCCAACGTGCTGGCCGCCTTCGCCGCCGGTTGCAAGGCGTTCGACGCCTCCTTGGGCGGGCTCGGCGGCTGCCCTTATGCGCCGGGCGCCACCGGCAACATCGTCCTCGAAGACACGGTCTTTATGTTCGAGTCGATGGGGCTGGAGACCGGCATCGATCTGGACAAGCTCGCGGACGCCCGCGACATCGTGGCGCGCGCTCTGCCGGACGTGACGCTCTACGGCGCGATCGCCAAAGCCGGCCTGCCGCGCAATTTCCACGCCGTCGCGAACGCGGCGTAATGCCGGCGGTCGGTCAGCCGACCGGGACGAAATCGTAGGTCCCGACGCCCTGCACGATCAGGAATTTGCAGGGGCCCATCTCCTCGCCGTGCACGTAATGCGCGGTCTTCGGCGGCACCGCACAGCGCTGACCCGGTTCGAGGCGGTATTCGTGGCGCGGCGCCCGCGTCTCGACGACCATAGGCCCTTCGAGACAGACAAAGCTGTCGCTGATCTCGTTGTGGTAGTGCCAGGGAACGCACTGACCGGCGGCCAGGGTCAATACCGAGACGCGCATGTCGGCGCCTTCGGAAACGACCTCACTGCCGGCGATCTCGTAACTGCCGCGATTGCGGTTCTGCATCGGCTTGCTCCTCGATCCGTAGCGCCAGCATAGCGGCTTCCGGCTGCTTGCCGCGCGGCGGAAATCGTTGCAGCATCGGCTTCCATAATAAAGGGCGGAGGGGGAAATGCGGCAGGCGTGGCACGGCGCGTTCGGCGCGCTTATCGCATTCGGGTTCGCGGCCGGCTCCGCGAACGCGCAGCTGATGATCGTCGGCAATGACGAAAAGCTGACTATTGACGATTCCGGCAAGTCGGTGCCGCACGAACCCGGTCACGATACAGTGTCGATCGTGGACATCTCAAAACCCGACGCGCCGAAGATCGTCGCGAGCATCCCGCTGATGAACACGATCGCCGGACCGCCCACAAACTTGGCAATCCATCCCTCGGGCGAGATTGCGCTCGTCGCCAACTCGCTCAATCCCGAGCCGGAGGGATCGGGGTGGAAGAACGTGCCGGACGACAAGATTTTCGTCATCGACCTGAAGGCAAACCCGCCCAAGATCATCTCCACCGTCAATGCCGGCAAGCAGGTCTCCGGCATGGCGATCGCGCCGAAGGGCGATATCGCGCTCGCGGCCAATCGTGCGGCGGGCAGTATCTCGGTGTTGTCGATCAAGAGCAAGGAGGTGAAAGTCGTCGATACGGTCGAGATCGGCGCCGCGGGCGATCAAGTCTCGGCGGTCGCGATCACGCCAGACGGGAAACGGGCGCTCGCGGTCAAAGCCGCAGCGAATAAGGTCGCGCTCCTGTCGATCGACGGCGAAAAAGTCACGTATGACAAGCGCGACCTGCCGCCGGGCATTTACCCCTACAACATCGCTGTGGCGCCGAACGGCAAAATTGCGATCACCGCCGACAACGGCGCGGGCGGCGGCTCGGACGGCAATGTCGACAGCGTCAGCATCATCGATCTGGAAGCCGACCCGCCGCGCATCATCGATCATGTCGTGATCGGCGATGCGCCGGAAGGCCTCGCGATCAGCCCGAAGGGCGATCTGGCTGTCGCTGTCCTGCTGCAAGGCTCAAATGCCGACAAAAAGGCGTTCTATTATCACCCGACCGGCGCGGTCGTGGCGTTGAAGATCGACGGCAAGAAGGTCACCAAAACCGGCGAGATGCAGGTCGGCGCATTGCCCGAAGGCGTCGCGTTCAGCCCGAAGGGCGACTATCTCTATGTTGGCAATTTCACCGACCAAGACATGTCGGTGCTGAAGGTGGACGGCGATAAGATCACCGACACAGGAAAGCGCTTCAAGCTGCCCGGCCATCCCGCTTCGATGCGCTCCGGTCCGCAATAAGCGCGCCTGCCCACGTGTTAAATAGTCATACGATCGAGAGACCCAACCAAAGCGAGAACTGCGCCGCATTATTTCTTTGCTTCCGCTAGTCAACCCAAGGTTTCCCAGTATTGCACCTCGGAAGCCTCGGTATTCGCGCCGAACGATAATTCAGGAACACTGCATCGCGCGGCTTGTTCGGCGTTCAGGGCACGGGGTTCGTGCCCGAAATCGAGCGGAGGATTCCCGTATGAAGCATACAGCAAGTGCTCTGGTCGCGCTTGCGCTAGGGCTCGGCTTGGCCGCCACCGCCCAGGCACAGGGGACTACCCAAAACGCGACGCCGTCGTCCAACAGCAACGTGCAAAGCACGGCGCCGGCGCCGAGTGCGCAGAATCAGCCAGCGCAGATGCAGCAGCAGCCGCAGGTCAAGAAGCACAAGGCCGCCGGCAAACACGCGATGTCGCAGCGGTCGATGTCGCAGCGAAAGGAGATCCGCCAGGTGCAGCTGCGCCTGAAGTCGGAAGGCCTGTTCAAGGGCAAGGTCACCGGCAAGATGGATCGCCAGACCCGCGTCGCGCTGAATCGCTTTGAGCAGCGGAACGGGCTGCCGCGGAGCACCAAGCTCGCCCGCGTCGACCGGATGCTGGGACAAACGGCCGCTTCGGGATCGAGCATGCCGCAGATGCGCACGGCTCATCTCGGAAAGAAGCAGCAGCTGACTCGCACCGCTCGGCTGCATAAACAGCAGCAGACCCGTATCGCGCATGCGCGCATGCCGAAGTCGCAGACGACCGGTGTCGGGTCGAGCACCCCGAACCCGAAGAACACGCCGGTGGCCAATCCGTCTTCGAGCAACCCGGCCCCGGCCGGCGCCGGCGGATCCACCTCGACGACGCCGTCGAACAACGCTCCGGCGCAGAGCGGCGGCACGAGCAAGTAAGCGCCACATCGCAATCGTGACGACAGCCATGCCGGCCCCTAGGGCCGGCGTGGTTTTTTTTGCAAATTTATTCGCGTAAAGCCCCAGCCGGCCGCGCTGGGTATCCAGTCGCGGGTTCGACCCCGCTTATGCTCCCGAAGCCGGCATTACGGTGCGGAGCAAGGCGCGGGCCGCGGCATCGATGATCGCGTCCGAGTCGATGCCGTAGACGCGGTAGAGGTCGGGGATATCGCCCGATTGGCCGAAATGGTCGACGCCGAGCGGCATCAACGACACCGAGGCGGCGCTACCGAGCCAGGACAATGTCGCGGGATGGCTGTCGCAGACCGTGACGAGCGCGGCGCCAGGACGGAGCGCCGACAACAGATGCTCGGCGCGGCTCGGCTCGCCGCGCGCCAACGCCGCGCGCCACTCGGCATGGAGCCGGTCGGGCGACGTTACGGCGAGAAGACCGAGGCCGGGGACATCTTCGCGCAGCGCCTCGCAGGCCGCGAGCGCCTCCGGCGCCACGGCGCCGCAATAGGCGATCGCGAGCTCCGCTCCCGGCGCCGGCTCGCGCAGCCAATAGGCGCCGCCGACGATCGCCTCGCCGAGCACCGCATCGATCGCGCGCTCCGGCTGCGCGACCGGGCGGGTCGATAGCCGGAAATAAACGGACTCGCCCTCCTCCCGCTGGATCTCCTCCAATGCCCAACGCAGCAAAACCGCGAGCTCGTCGGCGTAGGCCGGCTCGAAACTCGCAAGGCCAGGCTGCGCAACGCCGATCAGCGGCTCCAATACGGATTGGTGCGCGCCGCCTTCCGGCGCCAGCGTGATCCCGGAGGGGGTCGCGACGACGATAAAGCGGGCGTCCTGATAGAGCGCGTAATTCAGCGCATCCAGGCCGCGCTTGATGAACGGGTCGTAGAGCGTGCCAATCGGCAAGAGGCGCGCGCCGAACATCGGCCCGGCAAGCCCGAGCGCGGCGAGGAGCAGAAACAGGTTGCTCTCGGCGATGCCCAATTCGATGTGCTGGCCTTGCGGCGACATGCCCCAGCGCTGGGCCGAGACAACCTTTTCCTCGCGAAACGTGTCGGCACGCTCGGCGCGATCGAAGATGCCGCGGCGATTGACCCA
>JBKOVT010000041.1:0-3932 GCA_046724035.1 Pseudomonadota bacterium
GCGCGCCTGGAAGCTGCGACGTCTGCGTGGTAGAATTGCTCTATCGTTGCGGACAAGAGGGATGCGCGATGAAAGTTCGAATCGAGTGGTGCAAGCCCTGAAACTATGAACCGCGTGCCCTCCGTGCGAGGGATAGGCTGAAGCAGAAATACGGCGCCGATGTCGAGCTGGTGCCCGGGGTCGGCGGGGTATTCGAGATTACCGTCGATGGCCGGCTCGCCTTCTCGAAAAAACAGACCGGCCGGTTTCCGACCGACGAGGAGATCGATGCCCTAGGGGCCGGGTAGAGCAGGCGTAATACAGGGGTGGTGGATGGCGCGCCGTGCGAGCGGCGCGCCATTTCTCGTCTGGCGGCAGCAAGGCCGGGCGCTATTTCTAAAATGCCGACAGAAATGGTCGCCCGCCGCAGTTCTCCGCGGGGTTTTCGCACGCCGCCGCAACAGTTTCCAGAGATCAGGGCCGCCGCCATTTAAGGGTTTGGCAAGAAATCCAAGGCATGTTGGCGCCTGTCAGCGGCCAATGGAGGACCCGGTATGTTTGCGATTTTCACCAAGCTCTTGAAGAACGAGGATGGGGCGACGGCGATCGAGTACGGCCTTATCGCTGCTCTGATCGCGGTTGCGGCGGTGACTGTGCTCGGCACGGTCGGCACCAACCTGACCTCGACGTTTTCGACGGTCGCCACGAAGCTGTAAGCCTTCGTCGTCGTCGGTCAGTTTTCGACGACGCTCGGCGGTGCCAGAGGGCGCTGCCGGGCGTCGTCTTTTTTTGTGCCCAGTTTTGTTGCCCGGCGGACGCTAATACGCCGGTTGGGGTCGCAGCCCGCCGTCCCAGCGCTGCCGCATCACCAGAAACCCAACCAGCGCCAGATTGGCGAGGTTGAAGATGACCCCGGTCATAAAGGCCGGCGCATAAAACCCGAAATGGTCATAGAGCGCGCCGGCGAACCAGCTGCCAAACGCCATCCCGCCCATGCTGACGAATAATACCGTCGGGACCCGCCACGACGCCTCGCGTGCCGGAAACAATTCCCGGATCGCCATCACATAAGCCGGGATGATGCCGCTGAAGCCGAGCCCGTAGGCGGCCGCGACGGCGAACAGACCGGCCTCATCCTGAGTCGAGAGAAAGGCGGCGATCGCCAAGGCTTGGCAGACCGAGCCGAGCAGCACCGTCCATAACCCGCCGATCCGGTCGCTCAACCAGCCCCAGAACATGCGGCTGGTAAAGGCGGCGGCCTGCAGCACCGACAGCATCGCCGCGCCTTGGGCTGCCGGGATCCCGACATCGCTGCAAAAGGCGACGAGATGGCCTTGCGGGATCGCCATCGGAACGCAGCAGCAAAACCCGGCGATCGAGATGATCGCGAGCACGATATTGGGACGCAGCCCCAGCACAATCCGCCGCTCCTCGGCGGTTCCCTCCCGAAAGAACGCGGTCGGGACTTCGGGCGGCCGGTGCAGAAACAGAAACGCGAGCGGCGGGATCGTCACCAGCATGACGACCGCCCAGCCGAGCATCGTCGCCTGCCAGCCATAATCGCTCATCGCGCGCTCGAACAGGATCGGCCAGGCCATGCCGGCGATGTACTGACCCGACGAGATCAACGCCAATGCGGTACCGCGCCGTCGGTCGAACCAGCGGCTGATGTAGACGAGGAGCGGCGGGTAGAGCGCGCCATTGCCCAAGAGCCCGACAAAGAGCGTGTGGCCGATCAGGATCGCCCAGATATTGCCGCTGGCCGAAATGGTCAGACCGAGGGCGATCATCACGGTGCCGAAGATGACCGTGAAGCGGATGCTGGTGCGCTCGGCGACCCAGCCCATCAGGATGCCGCCGGCGCCAGTGCCGAGCCAGGTCAACGCGCCGGCGAGCGCGACGACCTGGCGCGCCGTGCCGAGATCCTCGGTGATCGGCTTCAGGCCGACGACGACCAGTAGCGGCGAGCCGTAGGACACCGAGAGAAGCGCCAAGGTGACCGTCGCGGCGATCCACGAGCCGCGTCCTTCGATGCTCACCGCTCGAGCGGGCGCGGACGACGCTATCCCGGCCGATGCCGTGTCAGCGAAATCGGCCATTACGCGGCATCTCCCTAATCCAACTGCCCGGTTTTTGGGCAAGGCGCACTTGTGATAACGCGCGGGTCGGCGCCGCGGCAACCCATCCCTCGGGCATTGCAGCCTTGCCAACTCGGGATCGTTGTCCCGGCGCAGCCGGGACAGCGGAGGAGGGGGGACGTTGCCCGCGTTGTCTTGCCGCAGCTAGGATGACATCCAAGAGAGCAGACGGGAGGGAGCCATGGGCAAGAGGATCGTCATTGTCGGAGCCGGGGCGGTCGGCGGCTATACCGGGGCGCATATGGCGCAGGCCGGCGTGGATGTGACGTTCATCGACGCGTGGCCCGAGAATGTCGAGGAGATCAAGAAAAACGGGCTGCGCATCACGCATCACCAGGGGCCGGAGCCGTTTGCGGCGCGGCCGCGCGCCCTGCATCTGACGGAGGCGCAGCAGCTCGCGAAAGAGGCGCCGATCGACATCGCGTTCATCTGCACGAAGAGCTACGACACGCAATGGGCGGCTCTCTTGATCCAGCAGTACCTCGCGCCGGGCGGGTATGTCGTGTCGTTGCAGAATTGCATGAACGAGGCGGCGATCGCCGAGATCGTCGGCTGGGGCAAGGTGCTGGGCTGCATCGCCAGCAATATCAGCGTCGGGCTCATCGAGCCGGGGCATGTGCATCGTGGCGGCATCCGCGGCGTCGATCGCGGCCACACAGTCTACCGCACCGGCGAGGTGCATGGCCGCATCACCGAGCGCGCGCAGGAGGTGTACCGCCTTGTCTCGTATGCGGATAGCGCCAAGGTCACCGACAATCTCTGGGGCGAGCGCTGGTCGAAGCTGGTGACGAACTCGATGGCGAACGGCGTCTCGGCCTGCACCGGCTTACCGGGCGCGCAGATGGCTCAGAACGAAGCGGTGCGCCGGTTCCAGGCGCGGCTCGGCAGCGAGGCGATCCGCATCGGCCAGGCGCTCGGCTACAAGCTCGAAGAGATCGGTCACCTACCGCCCGAGGTCATCGCGCGGGCCGGAGAAGGTGATCGCGAAGCGCTCGCGAGGTACGAGGAGCATGTCGCGGGGCAGCCTCGCGGTTCGGCCGAGCAACGCCCGTCGATGGGCCAGGACATGGCGAAAGGCCGGCGCACCGAGATCGAGTTCTTAAACGGTTTTGTCGTGCGCGAGGGCGAGAAGGTCGGATTGGCGGCACGCGCCAATGAACGGCTCGTGGACATTGTCAAAAAGGTCGAACGCGGCGAACTGCAGCAGGACCCGCGCCACATCACCGAACTCCGGCTGAACTAGCGGACAGAACCCCTCTCCCGCGATGCGGGAGAGGGTGGCTGAGCGCCAAGCCGGATGAGGGTGTTGGTACTGGCTAGACCCTCACCCTTCCATCGCTGCGCGACCGGTCCCTCTCTCTCCCGCGATGCGGGAGAGGGAGGCACCTCGCGGCACATGCCTCATATCACCGCGACATGCTGCCGCTGGAGGAGTTGCTCGGGGAGCTGCTGCTAGGCGAGTTGTCGTTCAGCGAATTGCCGGTCGAAGAATTCGTGCTCGGCGAGCTCGTTGAGCTCGTGCCGGCCGAATTGTTGTCGAGCGAGTTGCCGGTCGAGGAGCTGCTGCTGCCTTGCAGATTTGAGTGATTTGGCGAGGTACTGTTGCCGGACCGCACCGGCGGCGCGATGACTTCCTCGAATTGATCGGGGCTCACTTCCATCACGACTCGCGAGCCGTCGGGCGCCTGCGCGCGGATCACAAAAGATTGCGGGATGACCTGAACGTTCTTGAAGCCGTTCTGCTCCAGCGAATGGCGAATTTTCTGCTGTGTGTCTGTCGAGACGCCGTGATCGCGCGACGGATTGGAAGCATTG
>JBKOVT010000162.1:0-15489 GCA_046724035.1 Pseudomonadota bacterium
CAGCTCGTCGTGAGAACCGCGCCCGCCCTCCGGCTTCGCTTCGGAAACCAACAACAAATGTCAGACAACTGACGCCGATTTCAGCAAACTTTTTTACTCGCCGAAGGAAACCGGGCCGGAAAAGCAGTTCCCAAGTTCCGGCCCGGTGTTTCGACTGCTTTCCGGACAGCCGAAAGCCCTCAACCCGGTACCCCGAAATTAAACACCCGATAACCTTAACTGCGGATTAACAGCATCGGTGTCGCGATAAATCTGGTATCGAGTGGACCGCAACCGGGCACGCCATTGCGGTCTATGTGGCGCTCCCAGTTCAGGAACTCATCGACGGAGATGTTGTAGAGCCGGGACCCTTCTTCGATGGGCATGCAGCCCCCGCGCACAGCTTCGATGACAGCCGCCTTTCGCTGCACCGTCCACCGCTGCTGAGGCGATGACAACGCCGGCACCTCGAAGAGATCGGTCCAGTCGCTCGGTGAAGTGTCACTGGAGGTTAGGCGATACCCCTTCGGCTGGGCAAACCGGTTTCCGGAATCGTCCCGCGTTTACTCCTTTATGCACGTCTTAAAGACCTGACCCGCTCTCGCATGGAACGCGTCAATTCCAATTCGTCTCCGTTCCTGGTCTGATTGTACGCGAGTGTTGCTTGGGCTCGGGTGATCACATCGGCAGGGGTCAGGTTTTCATCCGGAAACAAGACCGTAGCCAATGACAACTTCACATCGATTGCCCCGTGAGGAGTCGTGACTGGCTTTGATCTAAGCGCCAGGATGCGCTTCAAAGCGACAGATGCGCCATTGAAACGGAAGTAGGGCAGGACAATACCGACTTGATCCTCGGCCAGCCGGGCAACGACATCGCTGGCGCGCAGGCACTCTCTCATTCGCCCAGCCAAACCAACAAACACCGGTTCAACGGTGCTCGGCCCGAATAAATCGCGGACCGACTGCATATTGTCGATGGACGCGGCCAGCAAAGCTGCTGATCGAGGGCGACCCTGGCTCTTGGCCATCGTCCTTTCGATCGCATCGCAAATTAGTCTGAGCCCCTTTGCCGGATCGAGGACGGCCTCCAATGCCTGCGCATCCGACAACCGCACGACTTCCGCCCTACCGTCGAGTTCCACCTTGGCCTCCGATTTCAACCATCAGCAATTTAGGCGGACTTTGTTAAAATCTGATGTACCCGATCAGCCGGAACAATAGCGCAGCATCTTGCTCGATCCGGTGCAATCGGTGGGCACTCCCACCTTCATGCAGTACTCCGCCCTCTCAGCGGCAACTCACTGGCGGCAGCCCTCAGCGGTTTTGCTCGTCGGGACATTGGCCATGCGCCGCAGCGCAGCGCACGCTTGGTCCCGACGCTTTTTTCGCAAGGCGAGAACCCAAGGCAGGCTTGTGCCGGCCTCACTGTGTGTCAGCGTTGGCAGATCAAGCGCTTCTGGCTCTTGAGCGTTTCGATGGCCTTGCGTTCCATATCGGCGCGGGACGCGACACTCTGCAAGGGTGTGACCTTCCATTCCAGAACGGGCCAAGCCGGCATCCGCGTACGATTCGGTCGGCCTCGTCGTTGTCGTCCGCCTCGATGATCATGACGAACGCTCGGTCTCCGACCGGCAGCCCGCCGCCCTATGATCACCTTGTCGCGTTCGAGCTTCATGACGTGCTCGAATTGCGGGATCACGATGCCTTCGAGCATCTGGATCGGCTCAGTCGGCGATGCAGGAAGCGGCCCGCGAGTGCCTTCCTAGGTACTGCATGAAAACCTCTCCCGTTCACTATATCGACCGCACGAATTGGCGGTGAGTTTGCAGATCGGAGACTATTTTTTTCATCTCGCCTGCGCAAACGCATTGTATGGCGAAGCCCGTGGCGGCGCTGCGGCGCGGAAAACTCCCGCCCGGAGCATATCTACCTCTTGCATTAGCTGATACGTGCTGATGAAATCCGCATCGGCCACAGCCCACATAAACCCGCCGGATCAATGGCGGGAACGGAATGGGAGGAAAGAACATGGCGATCAATGGCGTGCTACGTCCGGGACACGTGGCAATCCGCGTGCGTGAAATGGAACCGGCGGTGATGCACTACACCGAGGTTTTGGGTCTGATCGAAACAGCGCGCGATGGACAGGGCCGCGTCTTTCTAAAGGCTTGGGACGAACACGATCACCACAGCGTCGTGTTACGCGAGGCGGCTGATCCCGGCATGGATTACATGGGCTGGCGTGTCGACTCGCCCGGCGCGTTGAAAAAGCTCGCCACCCATGTAGAGGAATCGGGTTTAGCTTCCCAGATGACGTGGGTTCCTGCCGGCGAGCATCCCAAGACCGGCGAGCGCTTTCGCTTCACGATCCCGACCGGACACGTGATGGAGCTTTTTGCCGATAAGGAAAAAGTCGGGAACGGTTTGCCGCTCAGCAATCCTGATCCGTGGCCGGATGGATTGCGGGGAATGGCCCCCTCTCGTTTCGATCATTGCCTTCTATACGGTGACGACCTGGATGGGAGCGTGAAGCTGTTCATCGATGTGCTCGGCTTCGCGCTTACGGAACAAGTAGTGGCTGGCCCCGAGAAGCTGATGATCGGTGCGTTTTTGACCTGTTCCACTAAGCCTCACGACGTGGCCTTCATTCGTCAGCCTGTGAAGGGCAAATTCCATCACGCTTCGTTTGTTCTCGACGGTTGGGGTGATGTGCTGAAAGCTGCCGACATCATCGCGAAGAAAAATGTCACCCTCGACATTGGCCCCACCCGCCACGGCATAACGCGCGGCGAGACGATCTACTTTTTCGACCCCTCTGGGAACCGTAATGAAGTGTTCTCGGGCGGATATATCTATTATCCCGACAAGCCGGTTCTTACCTGGACGGATGACGAACTTGGCAAGGCGATCTTTTATCACGACCGCAGGCTGAACGAGAAATTCCTATCGGTATTCACGTAAAAAGCCCATCTCGATGATTGCCCTGGCCGAGAACCCGGCTTTGCATCTGGCTCTGGGGCGGAGGAGATCATACTCGGCGCGTATCTTTAATGGTCCGAATCTGGCTAAGATAACGCCCTCTATCGCTCAAGGAGGATGCGATGCCCGACAGCGGAATCGTGGAAGCACAGCGGCGCGGCGAATTGCGGTCACCGCTTACCCCACGGATGCTAAGCCACGCCGCCTGGGTAACGCATGACGTGGAAGCGACAGCAGATTTCTACACGCGCATCATGGGCATGGAGATCGCCGCTACGGTGTTGGACGACAAGGTCCCCTCAACAGGAGATGCGTTCCCCTATTTCCATATCTTTTTCCGTATGAGTGATGGCTCGACGATGGCGTTCTTTGAGGCTCCCGGATTACCACCGGCAGCGATCTCGACCCATCCAGCGTATGACATCTTTAACCACTTCGCGATGCAGGCGGATTCACCTGAGGAGCTTCATCAATGGAGGGAGTGGCTCGATCAGAACGATATCGAAGTGCTTGGGCCGATTGACCACGGCTCAATCCTGAGCATCTACTTTCACGACCCAAATGGACTGCGGTTAGAGATCGCCACGCCCCTGACCTCCGACTGGAACCGCCGTGTTGAACTTGGTCAGAATGATCTCGCGGAATGGATTGCGGCAAAGAACCGAGCGCGGGAGCAGGGAAAGGATGTTTCGAAGGCCCTGATCGAGTTCATACGAGATCGTAAGCAAAGCGCGGCTTAGCAGCACCCCGCAGGCCAGAGTGTTTCTGCACGACCGCAGCCCGTTAACCCGGTTGCGTTCTCAGGATACTTTGGCCGGGACAAGCCAACCCACGGTCCGCAGCCGTTTTGCTTACTGTCGGGCGGCTGCGCTCGAATGTAAAAATCCTGCTCGCATCAGGCTCACGTCGTGCGGGTTAGCGCTATCAATTTTGATGGCACTGTGACTCTAATCAGCCCATCATCTGACGCTATTCAACGGTTGGCTGGTGCTCCGAAACCGCAGATTTCATTGGAATGCGGGATGGCCGCTCACGGCTGTGGCGGGGTTTATCTCGGCGACCCACCGGATACTTATCAGCGCACCCATATCGGAAAACACGGAGTCGGTAACTACGCCTCGACCCTTGCCGGGGTCTGACATTGCCCCGACAATGGGGTCTGACATCAACCGCGACCCCGGCGGAAAGCCAAGGAAATTCAAGCGTCCAAAAAGCCCCTGGCCGGAACAAGTCCGGCCAGACCATGCTTCAATCGCCTCCGGCGGGCGCCGTCGCATGTCCAAGGGGAAACCCCAAAGGACGGCGCGGGTGACTCGTTGCGCCTTTCGAACCGGCGGGCGACTGGCAATCCCTTCGAAAGGAAGCCCCCAACAGAATCAGACCGAGGTGAATCATGGGCCGAGTTCCGGCGAAATTTGATAATCGCCGCAATGCTGATGTTCCGGCTGACCTTGAGGTGCACGAGGTGCCGAAGGACCGGGCCGCTCGGATCTGAACGTCTTCCTCGTGCCGCCCCACGACCCCACTTAGGCCGGCGTACGCACAAAACCCAAATCGGGAAACCGCCCGGTTGCGTTAACGTTTGGATTAAAATCCCAACGAAGGCGCATACCGCCGCTAATACTGTCTCACTCTGAGGAAGCCCCGCTGGCGAGGGCGGGGCTTTTTCCGCCTAAATCTCTGGCGCAATCCCCAAGATTCCGCTTGAATTCGATTCGCAAACGGATGTACCTAAGTCCCTGGGATTGTCCCGGGGATTTAGATGAAGCTCGCTGATTATACCGGATGGCTCTTGGCGTCGGTCCAGGACGATGGAACAACCGCCGCAGAGCTCCTTCGCGCCCTACGGGAACAGTCGATCCATTTCGATGCCGACAAGGCGCCTGCCCGAACAGAGCTAAGGCCTGACATTCTCAAGGCGCGTAGCGGCCCCGGTGGCGGCCTTGATGCCGATCCATTCCTGGCTGGCTTCGTACTGATAGCCGTCATGCTGGGGGGCAAGCGTGCCGACCTCGGCAATCGCGTTTGGCATACGTGGCATCTGCATCATGAAAGCATGCCACGCGTGGCTTGGGGTGAGGAGGAGTTATATCGGCAGCTTCGCGAGTCCAAGGGCTGCCAACTTACTGGGCAGCACCTATTCGGCGATGCTCTCAAGCAAATCCTCGGGAACGAGGATCTGGCGCGCCAAATCGGCCGGCTCCGGATAACGGGCGATCTCGTCGCCGAGATCGAGGACGACGCCGGCAAAGTGGTATCGCGCTTCAAGAGCCTCAGACCCCCACCGCCACTCCGCCGGCCCGCCGAGCTCGACGGCATGATCATCGCCGGTATCGGCGCCATCTTGGCGCGGCATTGAAAGGCTAATCGCCCGATGTCTCGCATAGCAAGCTGCCTGCCGCCTAGCCTTCCGCCTCGCGGGCTCTCTCGCGCTATGGCGGCGGAGTACATCGGCGTCGGTACGACGATGTTCGATCAGATGGTGAGCGATGGAAGTATGCCCAAACCAAAGCGCATTAATGGCCGCACCGTTTGGGACCGCATCAAGCTCGATGAGGCCTTCGCCGGGCTCGGCGAAGGTGACGTGCGCGTCGCTAACGAATGGGACCAGCTACGATGAAGGTCCACATGCGCGACGGCTCGGGCTGGCGGAAGTACCGCAACATTGTTGAGGATACTGATCGGCATGGCAATGTTCGGGTCTATTACCGCCCGGGCAAGGGCAAGCCGAAGCTCAGGCTTATCTCAACCCCAGGCACGACAGAATTCGAGACCGAATATCAGCGTGCCCGTAATGGCGAATTAGCACCGACTGCTCGGCAAGCCGGTCGGGCGATAGCGGCACCCGGAACGATGCGCTGGCTCTGTGAACAGTACTACTCCTCGGCTGCGTTCCAGGCTCTGGAACAAAGCACGCGAAAAGTACGTCGTAGCATCCTCGATGCGATCTGCGAGCGAGCCGGGTCGTTCAAATATTCCACGCTGGAGCCGCACAACGTCGCGAAGCTGCGTGACGAAAAGGCGGCCTTCCCAGAGGCGGCCAACGCCCGCGTAAAGGCGCTCCGGCGCCTCTTCGCTTGGGCCTGCTCACCGGAATACCGGTACGCAACCCGAAATCCCGCTGCTGAGGTCCCCTACCTCAAGAGCAATAATCCCGATGGGTTTAGGGAATGGCCGGAGGATCAGGTCGCACTATACGAGGCGCGCCATCCCGTGGGCACCAAGGCCCGGCTCGCGCTCGATCTGCTGCTCTACACCGGAGTCCGCCGCAGCGATGTTGTGAAACTCGGTCCTCAAATGGAGCGCTGGGTCGACGAGCTGCAGGATGGCGGCAGCACCGCGCGCACACAGAAACTGTTCTTCACCGAGACGAAGGGTCGCGGTCGGATCACCAAGGCGCATGAGCTGCCGATCCTGCCCCCGCTCCGGCGCAGCATCGACGCCACGCCAACAGGCCACCTTGTTTATCTCGCGACTGCGTTCGGCCGGCCGCATTCGGTAAAGGCGTTCGGAAATTGGTTTAAGCGTCGATGCCGCGAGGCGGGCGTCGATGACGACCTGTCCGCGCATGGTCTTCGCAAATGCGGCGCGCGGAGATGCGCGGAGCTCGGTGCGACCGAGCACCAGTTGATGGCTCTCTTCGGATGGGAGAGCACAAAGCAGGTCGCGCTCTACACGAAGAAGGCCCGCCGCGCGAAACTCGAAAGCGCCGCAGCACCTCTCCTCCTTGGACGGATCGAAAACGAAAGTGTCCCACTTTTCCAGGCGGTGGCGCCCAGTGGGGCAAAACGGAGTAACAAGCCTTGAATATCAATGGGGAAAAGGAAGGGTGGTGCCCAGGGGCGGAATTGAACCACCGACACACGGATTTTCAGTCCGTTGCTCTACCAACTGAGCTACCTGGGCATGGCGGGGGGCTTATAGAGATGGGAGCGCGCCCTGTCCAGCGCATCCCCGACCCTGGATCACGGCCCATTAATGTCGCTGGATTGGGTCTGCGGCAGGGCGCAATCTGAACCACATGGGAGAACGGCTCGAGCTGCTGATCGCCGAACGCGACATCTGCGCCCGCGTCACCGCGCTTGCCCGCGACATCGACGCCGATTACCGCGGCAAACGGCTGAGTCTCATTGTGGTGCTGAAGGGCGCCGTGATCTTCGCCGCCGATCTGATGCGCGAAATCGAGACGCCGTGCACATTCGATGTCGTCTCGGCCGCCTCCTATGGCTCGTCGAGCCGCTCCTCCGGCTCGGTCGCGATCGCCGGCCTCGACGGGTTGGATATCGCCGGCCGCGACGTGCTCGTCATCGAGGACATTCTCGACACCGGCCGCACGATCGCCGCCATTGTCGACGCGCTGCAGCAACGCGGGCCGGCAAGTCTCGCGCTCTGCGCTTTGCTGCGCAAACCGGCGGCGATCGCTCTCGACCTGCCGGTCGCTTATATCGGGTTTGACATCCCCGATGAGTTCGTCGTCGGCTGCGGCATGGACTATGCCGAGCGGCACCGCAATTTGCGCGGCATCCACCGCCTCGTTTTCGATGGGCGCCGCGAGGATTAGCGTTCGGCAAACCGCCTTGTTCGGAGGCGTCCATGAGTGCAACACCCGAGCCGTTCCGACTGGCGGTCGACGACACCGCGATCGCCGATCTGCGCGAGCGCTTGGGGCATACCCGATTTCCCGATCGGGCGCCCGGCGAGCCCTGGGCCTACGGCACCGATCTCGATTACCTGCGCGGCCTCGTCGCCTATTGGCGCGACGGTTTCGATTGGCGCGCGCAGGAGGCGGCGCTCAACGCCTTTCCGCAATACAAGCTGCGGCTCGGCGGCATCGATGTGCATTTTCTGCATGTGCCGGGCAACGGGCCGGCGCCCTGCCCGCTCCTGCTGTTGCATGGCTGGCCGGGCTCGGTCTTCGAGTTCCTCGATATGGTCCCTCGCCTCGCCGATCCCGCGCGCTTCGGCGGCAATGCGCGAGATGCGTTCACGATTATCGCGCCGTCATTGCCCGGCTACGCCCTGTCCTTCGCGCCGGGGCAGAAGCGGTTTGGCATCGAGGAGATCGCCGATCTCATGGCCGAGCTGATGCCGGCGCTCGGCTATCCGCGCTTCGCGGTGCAAGGCGGCGATTGGGGCGCTTTCATCGCCTCGCGAATGGGCTGCGTTCACGCCGACGAGTTGCTCGGCATCCATGTGAACCTGTTGACGGTCCGGCGTGAGCGCGACGCGCCCACGACGACCGCAGAGGAAGAGACATATTTCGAGCAGGTCGCCGAGTGGCTGCGCGAAGGCACCGGCTATCAATGGATCCAGGGCACGCGGCCGCAGACCCTGGCCTATGCGCTAACCGACTCGCCGGCCGGGCTCGCGGCCTGGATCGTCGACAAATTCCGGGCGTGGTCGGATTGCGGCGGCGATGTCGAGAGCGCGATCGACCGCGAACGCATGCTGGCGAATATCAGCCTCTACTGGTTCACCGGCGCGATCGGCTCGTCCTTCTTTCCGTATTACGCCCGCATGCACCGGCCCTGGCCCTTGCCAGGACGGGTCACCGCGCCGGCCGGCTACGCCGAATTCCCGGCCGAGATCCTGCGCCCGCCGCGGAGCCTCGCCGAGCGCGCCTATACCGACATCCGACGCTGGACCGTTATGCCGCGGGGCGGCCATTTCGCCGCGATGGAACAGCCCGACGCGCTCGCGCACGACATCCGCGAATTCTTCCGCCCTCTGCGCACCGGCC
This sequence comes from Pseudomonadota bacterium, assembly GCA_046724035.1. Taxonomy (GTDB): domain Bacteria; phylum Pseudomonadota; class Alphaproteobacteria; order ATCC43930; family CGMCC-115725; genus DATARH01. Next base: position 8,701 of record JBKOVT010000162.1, read on the forward strand.
TCTGATCCGCGCCGTGGCGTACGGCTAGCCGCCCAGTTTCTTCTTCAGCAGATCGTTGACGAGAGCGGGGTTGGCCTTGCCGCCGGTCGCTTTCATGACCTGGCCGACAAAAAAGCCGAGCACCTTCGGGTTCGTTGCATATTGCCCGACCTGCGCCGGGTGAGCCGCGAGCGCGGCATCGACCGCCGCCTCGATCGCGCCCGTGTCGCTCATCTGGCGCAACCCCTTCGCTTCGACGATCTGCATCGGATCAGGATGTCCGGACGCCATCATCATCTCGTCGAAGATCTCTTTGGCGATACGCCCCGAGATCGTTCCATCGACGACGAGATCGATGAGCCCGCCGAGCTGCTCCGGCGTAATTGGCGCCGCTTCGATGCCGAGCCCCTTTTTGTTCAGTGCGCCAAACAGATCGCCGATAACCCAAAAAGCCGCCGCTTTTGGATCACGGCCGCGCGCGACTTGTTCGAAATACTCGGCGGTCGCACGGTCGGCGACGAGGACGTCGGCATCCTCCGGCCGCAACCCGTATTCGGCGACAAAGCGCGCTTTCTTCGCATCCGGCAGCTCCGGCAATTGCGCGCGCAACGCCGCGATCCACGCTTCATCCAACGCAAGCGGCAGCAGATCGGGGTCGGGGAAATAACGGTAATCGTGCGCGTGCTCCTTCGAGCGCATCGGCCGGGTCTCGCCGCGCGCGCTGTCGAAAAGCCGCGTCTGCTGCTCGACCGCGCCGCCCGCTTCGATCAAGTCGATTTGCCGCCGCGCCTCATGCTCGATCGCCTGCATGACAAAGCGCACCGAATTCAGATTCTTGATCTCACAGCGCGTGCCCAAAGTCGCGCCGGGGCGGCGCACCGACACGTTGCAGTCGCAGCGCAGCGACCCCTCCTCCATATTGCCGTCGCAGGTGCCGAGATAGCGCAGGATCGAGCGCAATTTTCTGACATAAAGTCCCGCCTCTTCGGCGCTGCGCAGATCGGGCTCGGAGACGATCTCCATCAGCGCGATGCCGGCGCGGTTCAGATCCACATAAGTCTGCGTCGGATGCTGGTCGTGCAGGCTCTTGCCGGCATCCTGTTCGAGATGCAGCCGCGTGATGCCGATCTCGCGGGTCGAACCGTCCGGCATGTCGAGCGTGATCTTGCCATGCCCGACGATCGGCAATTCGTATTGCGAGATCTGGTAGCCGGCCGGCAGATCGGGATAGAAGTAGTTTTTGCGCGCGAAGACGCTCTCGCGGTTGATCTGCGCATCGAGCCCAAGCCCGGTCTTGACGGCCTGCTCGACGCAATGCCGGTTCAAGACCGGCAGCATGCCGGGAAACGCGGCATCGACCGGAGATACCTGCGTGTTCGGCTCGGCGCCGAACGCCGTCGCGGCGCCCGAAAACAATTTCGACTTCGCGATGATCTGCGCATGGGTTTCGAGGCCGATGACGACCTCCCATTTTCCCGTGCGCCCTTCGATCAGCGACGACATCACCGCTCTCCCGCGATAAAGCTCGGGCGGTGCGTGAAATGCGCGGCGGTTTCGAGTACGCCCGCGACCCGCAATACCAGTTCCTCATCGAAGGCGCGGCCGACGATTTGCAGACCGAGCGGCAGCCCATGGGCGCTGAGCCCCGCCGGCACCGAGATCGCCGGCAGCCCCGCGAGATTGGCCGGCACGGTAAACACATCGTTCAGATACATCGCAATCGGATCGTCCTGCTTCTCGCCGATCGCAAAAGCGGCCGACGGCGCGGTCGGCATCAACAGGCAATCGACCTTCTCGAACGCGGCGGCGAAATCGCGCGCGATCAGCGCGCGCACCTTTTGCGCCTTCAGGTAATAGGCGTCGTAATAGCCGGCCGACAGCACATAGGTGCCGATCAGCACGCGCCGCTTCACCTCCGTTCCGAACCCTTTGGCGCGGGTCAGTTCGTACATCTGGTCGAGGCTGTCGCCGGCGACGCGCAGCCCATATTTGACGCCGTCATAACGCGCCAGGTTCGACGAGGCTTCGGCCGGCGCGATGATGTAATAGGCCGCGAGCGCATATTTCGTCATCGGCAATGACACCTCGACCGGCTCGGCGCCGGCGTCGCGCAGCCATTGCGCGCCCTGCTGCCACAGCGCCTCGATCTCGGCCGGCATGCCGTCCGCGCGATACTCTTTCGGGATGCCGATCCTGAGGCCGCGCACATCGCCGGTCAGCGCCTTCTCGAAGTCAGGCACCGGCAGCGGCGCCGAGGTCGAGTCGCGCGGGTCGTGCCCGGCCATCACGCGCAAGAGGATCGCCGCGTCTCGCACATTGCGGGCGATCGGGCCGGGATGATCGAGCGACGACGCGTAAGCGACCACGCCCCAGCGCGAGCAGCGGCCATAGGTCGGCTTCAGCCCGACGATGCCGCAAAAGCTCGCCGGCTGGCGGATCGAACCGCCGGTGTCGGTGCCGGTCGCACCTAATGCGGCATGTGACGCGATCGCCGCCGCGGATCCGCCGGACGAGCCGCCCGGCACCAGCGGGCGATTGTCACCTTGCTTGCGCCACGGGTTTTCGGTCGGCTTGTACCAGCTCGTCGTCGTCGACGAACCCATCGCAAATTCGTCGAGATTGGTCTTGCCGAGCATGACCGCGCCGGCCCGCCACAATTTGTCGGTGACAGTCGACTCGTAAGGCGGGCGAAATCCGTCGAGGATGTGCGAGGCCGCCGTCGTCAGCACGCCCTTTGTGCAAAACAGATCCTTGACGGCGATCGGGATGCCGTCGAGCGGCCGGGCCTCGCCCTTCGCGATCCGCGCGTCGGAGGCGGCGGCCATGTCGAGCGCGATGTCCGGCGTTTCGGTGATGTAGGCGTTGAGCGGCCGCGCCCGCTCCATGGCCGGGATATACGCTTCGGCCAGCTCGCGGGCGGAAAACTGTTTCGCCGCAAGACCGGTACGCGCCTCGGCAATGTTAAGCTCGGTCAGTCGGCTCACTCGACCACCTTGGGCACGGCGAAAAATCCCCGGGCGGATTGCGGCGCGTTCTGCAGGATCTTGTCGCGGCGCTCGCCGTCCGTCACCTCATCCTCGCGCATCGGCAGGCGCATCGCCGCGACGCTCGTCATCGGCGCGACATCGGCGGTATCGACCTCGGCAAGCTGCTCGACCCAGGTCAGGATTTGCGACAATTCGGCGGCGAGCGGTTCGAGCTCCGCCTCCGTCAGCCGGATCCGCGCCAGCGCGGCGATATGCGCCACCGCGGCCTTGTCCAACGCCATTCGCCCTCTCCGTGGGGTGCCTTGGTCTCACAAATGGCCCGAAACCGCCGATCCTGCAATCTCCGGGAAGGCCAGAGGCGCTATGATCGAGGATGCTCCTCGGCGATCCCCAGCAACTGCGCGCGGCGGTGCCGTCCGGCCGGCGGATCATGGGCCTCGATGTCGGGACCAAGACAATCGGGCTCGCGCTCTCCGATACCCGGCTCGTCATCGCCAGCCCGCTCGACACGATCCGCCGCCGCCGTTTCGCCGAAGACATGGCGGCGCTGTTCGCCTTGATCGATCGGCACGACGTGGCCGGCCTTGTCATCGGCCTGCCGCTGAGCCTCGGCGGCGGCGACAGCCCGCGCACCCAATCGGTGCGGCAATTCGCCCGCAACCTCTTGGCATTGCGCGACATGCCGGTCGCGTTGTGGGACGAGCGAATGTCGACCGCCGCCGTCACCCGCGAGATGATCGCGCACGATATGACGCGCAAGCGCCGCGCCGAGATCGTCGACCGCGTCGCCGCCGCCTACATCCTGCAGGGCTTTCTCGATGCCTCGGGCCGCGGCCAGCCACTTACCTGATCAGCGCGAGCGCCTCGCGAAAGCGCGGGTCCTCGGCGGTTCCAAGCCACTCGAAGACGGCCATCTCGGTCGTGACGATCTCCGCGCCGTGCCGTTCGAGCCGGCGGATCGCGGTTTCCTTGCTCTCAGGCCGCCGCGAACCGACCGCATCGCGCACGAGGTAGACGCGCTTCCTCGCCCCGATCAGACCGAGCACGGTCTGCATGACGCAGACATGCGTCTCGCAGCCGGCGACGACGATATCGGGCCGGTCCGGCAACGCCGCCGCGAAACCGGGCATACGGCAGGCGTCAAAGCTCAATTTCGCGAAGACTGGCGCCACCCTCCCCTCCATGAGCTCCGGAACTGTCATGCCGAGCCCGGAGGCATTCTCCTCGGTGATCAGCATCGGGATGCCGAATAGTTGCGCCGCCTTCAGGAGCCGCCGCGCATTTGCGACGACCGCCGCGCCATCGGCGATGGCCGGCATCAGCCGGCTCTGGAAGTCGATCAGCAGCAGCGCAGAGTTGTCACGGTTCAGGGTCAACATCGGCTTGAGATGGCCCTTCATCCCGGTCGGGGCGAGGGGCGACCGATCGTCCCATGGGCGGCGGCAGGGCGCGGCCGCGCTGCACGGCTTGCGCGCCGTGTCGCTGCCGCAACGCATCGATAGCCTCGGCGAGCCGTCTCGGTCCGCCCGTTGTGGCATCGAACAGCGTCGGCAGATCGGCTTCGGCAGCATCGACGAGGCGGTCGGCGCCGACCCCGATCAGGCGGAACCGGGTCACCCCATCGGCCTCGCCCCGCAGCAGCGACGAGGCGGCCTCGAAGAGGATATCGGCCAGCTGTGTCGGATCGGCCAGCGTGTGCGAGCGCGTGCGGAGCCGAAAATCGGCGGTCTTCAGCTTTAAGGTCACGGTGGCGGCGGCGAGATGCGCCTCCTTGAGCCGCCCCGACACCTTCTCGCAGAGCGGCCACAGAACATGCGCCAGCGCGCCGCCATCGGCCTCGTCCTGCGCAAAGGTCGTCTCGGCCGAGATCGACTTGGTCTCCCCGTCCGGATCGACCCGACGATCGTCCTCGCCGCGCGAGAGGTGCGCGAGGCGCACCCCGATCCGGCCGTAGCGCGCGGCGAGATCCCGCTCATGGAGGGTGGCCAGCTGGCCGATGCGGGTGATGCCGTCGCCGGCTAGCCGCCGCTGCATCGCGCCGCCGACGCCCCACAGCCAGCCGACCGGCTTGTCGGCGAGAAAGGACTTGGCCTCGGCGCGGCCGATCACGGCAAACCCGCGCGGCTTGTCGAGATCGGAGGCGAGCTTGGCGAGGAATTTGTTGTGGCTGAGCCCGATCGAGGCGGTGATGCCGAACTGATCCTCGATCCGCCGCGTCAGCGCGGCGAGAAGTTGCGCTGGCGCCGCACCGTGCAGCGAGGCGGTGCCGGACAAGTCGAGGAAAGCTTCGTCGATCGACAAAGGCTCGACGAGCGGCGTCAATCGCCGCATCTCGGCCCGCACGGCCCGGCCGACCTCGCGGTATTTCGCCATGTCGGGGCGGATTACGACCGCATCGGGGCAGGCGGCGAGCGCCTTGAACATCGGCATCGCCGAGCGCACGCCATAGAGCCGCGCGACATAGCAGCAGGCGAGGACGACGCCGCGCTGCCCGCCGCCAACGATGACCGGCTGTTCCGCCAGCTCCCGCCGGTCACGCTTCTCGACCGTCGCGTAGAAGGCGTCGCAATCGATATGGGCGATCGCGAGATCGGCCAGTTCGGCATGTGCGACCAGGCGCGGCGAGCCGCAGGCAGGGCAGCGCTCTGGCTGTAGCTCGACGGCGTCGAGCGCGCTGCAATCGCGGCACAGGACCGCGATCACACGAGATCCTCCGGACGCCACAGCCAAGCCGCGCCACGCACCCCGCTCGAATCGCCGTGCATCGGCGGCAGCAGCCGCGTCGCGATCGTGTCGGAGATGATGTGCCGCCCCCAAAGCCGCGGCACGTCCTCATAGAGGTGGCGCATCGTCGACAGTCCGCCGCCGAGCACGATCGCGTCGGGGTCGAGGATATTAATAACGCCGGCCAGGGCGCGGGCGAGCCGCTCGGCATAGCGGTCGAGTGTCGCCCGGCATGACGAGTCCCCCGTTGTGGCGCCGGCGACGATCGTCGGCCCGTCGAGCGCCTGCCCATGAACGGCTGGCCCAGCATGGCGCCGATGGTCGGCGGCAAGCCCCGGTCCCGACAGGAACGTCTCGATGCAGCCCGTCCGCCCGCAATAGCAGGGCGGCCCCGGCCATTCGTCGGGTGTTGGCGCCGGCAAAGGATTGTGGCCCCACTCGCCGGCGATCGCATTGGCGCCGACCAGGACGCGGCCGCTCACCACAATGCCGCCGCCGCAGCCGGTGCCGAGAATGACCCCGAACACGATGCGGCAACCCGCCGCCGCGCCGTCCGCCGCCTCCGACAAGGCAAAGCAATTGGCGTCATTGGCGAAGCGCACCGGCCGGCCGAGCGCCGCCTCGAGATCGCGCCCGAGAGGGCGCCCGTTCAGCCACACCGAATTGGCGTTCTTGACCAGCCCGGTCTCGACCACAAGCGTCCCCGGGATGGCGATGCCCACCGAAGCGGCAGGCCCGATCTCGCCCTCGATTCGCCCGACAAGGCCGCCGATCGCGGCGATCGTCCCGGCATAATCGCCGATCGGGGTCGGGATCCTCTGGCGGCGATGCATGGCGCCGCTGTCGTCGAGCGCCGCCGCCTCGATCTTGGTGCCGCCGAGGTCAATGCCGATCCGAAACATCGCCATCCCTGGAGTATGGTCCTTCCGGCTGGAAGCGTCTGCGCCGGCTTCGGAAGCCCGGCATCCGCCGCGTTTTCCCGGCAAAAGTTACCAATTGTTAAACCCCTCGCACTAGAAGGGGGAACGGAGATCAGAGGGGCGGCCTAGCGCGGCCTTTCAAACCAGCCCGGAGGCCGCGGCTCTCCCCGCAGCCGGCA
>JBKOVT010000247.1:0-13698 GCA_046724035.1 Pseudomonadota bacterium
CGAGGCGCCGACATTGCTCTTGTGGGGCGAGCAGGACCGCATCATGCCGCGCAGCTACGCCGACAAATTCGCGCGCGGCATTTCCGGCAAGACCGAGATCAAGACGATCCCCGGCGCCGGCCATCTCGCCGAGCTCGACCACCCCGAGGCCGTCGCTCAGGCAATCCTCGCCTGGACCCGCTGATCCATCAGGGCTGTCATTGCGAGGAACGCAGCGAGGAAGCAATCTCGTGGGGATCGCTTCGCTTTGCTCGCAAGTGACATGACCGGAGGACACCGATGAGCCGGCTCGAAGAGTACGCCAACAAGTATCAGACCGTGCGCTTCGAGCGGCGCGGCGGCATTCTGCAGGTGACCTTGCACACCGAGGGTCAGTCGCTGCGCTGGGGATTCCTGCCGCATGGCGAATTGCCGGAAGCTTTTCACGACATTGGCGCGGACCGCGACAACCGCGTCGTCATCCTGACCGGCACCGGCGCCGAGTTCTCCGGTCCGCGCGCGACGCCGGGCACGTCCTCCTTCCCGACAAGACCGGGGTGGGAGCGCATCGACCGCATCCATTGGGAAGGGCGTCACCTATTGATGCGTCTCCTCGAAATCGAGGTGCCCGTCATCAGCGCGATCAACGGCCCGGCCTGGCGCCACTCCGAGATCCCGCTCCTCTGCGATATCGTGCTCGCCGCCGACACTGCACAGTTTCAGGACTCGGCGCATTTCCCGTCCGATGTCGTGCCCGGCGACGGGATGCACATCGTGATGCCGCTGCTGCTCGGCCTCAACCGCGGCCGCTATTACCTGCTCACCGGCCAGACATTGGATGCGCAGAAGGCGTATGAGCTCGGCCTTGTCGCCGAGGTGTTGCCACCTGACCTGCTGATGGCGCGCGCCTGGGAACTCGCGGAAACGCTCGCAAAGAAACCGACCCTGGCGTTGCGCTACACACGGCTTCTCCTGACGGAATATCTGCGCCACCAGATGCACGATTTGCTCGGCTACGGTCTCGGTATGGAGATGCTCGCTCTACTCGAAAAACCCGAAGCTCCCTAATCCGCAAAACGAAACAGGAAGCACCGCCGATGCCGCTCGATCATGATGCCGAAATCCTGATCAAGATGATCCAGGAGGCAAACCGCCCGACGTTCGAGTCGGTCGGCGCTGTCGCGGCGCGCGACTTGTACATGGCGGGGCGGAAGGCGCTCTCGCCCGATCCGATGCCGATCGCCGAAACGCGCGACGTCGCGATCCCGGGGTCCGGCGGGCCGATCCCGGCACGCCTCTACCGATCGGCAAAGAACGGCACATTGCCGGTGCTGGTATTCTTTCATGGCGGCGGCTGGGTCGTCGGCAATATCGACAGCCACGAGGCGATGTGCCGGCACATCGCGAACCGCGCCGAATGCGCCGTCGTGTCGGTCGATTACCGCATGGGTCCGGAACATAAATTCCCCGCCGCCGTCGAGGATTGCTTCGCCGCGACGGCCTGGACCGCCGACAACGGCGCCTCGCTCGGCGTCGATCCGGGTCGCCTCGCGATTGGCGGCGACAGCGCCGGCGGCAATCTCGCAGCCGTCGTCAGCCTCTTGGCGCGCGACAAGGGCGCACCGCGGATTGCGTACCAGGTCTTGATCTATCCGGCGACGGACGCAGCGATGCGTCACGATTCGGTCGCGCGCTATGCCGAAGGATATGTGCTGACCCGCGCGACGATGCGCTGGTTCTACGAGCAATACCTGCGCACACCGGATGACGCGGCCGATTGGCGGGTCTCACCGCTTCTCGCGCCTGATCTCAGTCGCTTGCCGCCGGCTTATGTGCTGACCGCCGGTTACGACCCGCTCTGCGATGAAGGCGATGCCTATGCTGCGCGGCTCGCCGCGGCGGGAGTGCCGGTGACGCATCGCCGCTTCCCCGGCCAGGTGCACGGCTTTGTGACGAACGGCCGGGTCATCCGGGCCGCCGAGACGGCGCTCGACGAAGTGGCCGCCGCCCTCAAATCCGCATGGTAGTGAAGGCTATTTCTTCGCCAGCGGGCACTTTGATTGAGATGACGGCGGGAATGCCTGATCGGCCGGGATCGTCGCGACGAGCTTCAAATAATCCCACGGGTATTTGGATTCCGCGGGCGCCTTGACCTGAAACAGCCGCGTGTCGTGCACCATCAGCCCGTCGGCGCGGATCTTTCCGTCATGCGCAAAGAAATCATCCACCGGCGCGGCCTTTATCGCCGCCATGACCGGATCGGTGGCGTCGGTGCCGGCTTTCGCGACCGCTTGCAGATAATGCGTCACCGACGAAAAGACGCCGGCTTGCAGACTGTTCGGCATCTTGCCGACGATGTCGAAAAAGCGCTTCGACCAGGCGCGGGTCGCGTCATCGAGATCCCAGTAGAAGCTCTCGGTCAGCATCAGCCCCTGTGCGGTTTCGAGCCCAAGCGCGTCGACAATCGTGATCCGCAGTGACATCGCAGCGAAGGTCTGCGGCCCGGGGATCATACCGAGCTTTTTTGCCTTGGTGATCGTGTTCGTCATGTCGGCGCCGGCATTGGCGAGCCCGATCGCGTTCGCCTTCGATTGCTGTGCGCGCGCCAGATATGACGAGAAATCCGGCGCATCGAGCGGGTGGCGAGCCCGGCCGATCACTTCGCCGCCTCTGGCGGTGACGCTCTCGGCGGTATCGCGCTCGAGGTCGTAACCGAAACTGTTGTCGACCGTAATGAAGAACCAGGTCTTGGCACCACGGTCGACGAGCGCCGTGCCGAGCGTATGTCCAATCGAATAGGTGTCGAAGACATAATGGATCGATGTCGCGGTACACGCCTCGTTCGTCAGCCGCTCCGCGCCGGGGGCGCTCAGCGAGACGATCTTGTGGCGGGTGTCGCCGACCCGCTGCACGATGAGAGCCTCCGACGAACCGCTGACATCGAGGATCGCATCGACGCCCTTGTTCTCGAACCAGTCGCGCGCGATCGCGGCGGCCCGGTCGGAGCTGTTGTGATGATCCTCGACGAGCAGCTCGATCGGCGCGCCGAGCACCTTTTTGCCGAAATCGTCCACCGCCATTTTGCCGGCCGCGGCGCTCCCCCTTCCGGTATTCGCGGAATACGGACCGGAGAGGTCGAGGATTAGCCCGATCCTGACGACGCCGTCGGAAATCTCCGCCGCCGACGCGCCGCTATTGGGGAGCAGGACGATTGCGGCGACCGCCGTCGCGATGCCGTACTTCCGGAAGAACCACCAGATTGTCATTGCGAGCGAAGCGAAGCAATCTCCCACCCGTTTGTGCTCGCCGGAGGGAGATTGCTTCGTCGCTGCACTCCTCGCAATGACAGCCACTTGCGGTGCCTCGGCTTACGCGGCGCCGCGGCGGTGCGAGAAGGCGGTTTCCTGGCTGGTGATGAATTCAAGGAGCGCCGCCCGGCCGCTCTCATTGACCCGCCGCGCGCGCAGGATCGCGCCGGCGACTTCGCCCGGCTGCGCCACCCGCTCGCTCCAGCCGCCGAGATCCTGCGCGAGGTTCGCATAATTGCCGCCGAGATCGCGTGTCCGGTGCTTCTCGTGCGACAGCGCCATCGCATGCGTCTCGATCGCCATTGTCGAGTTGTTCAAGACAATCGTCGTGATCGGGATGCCGCAGCGCGCCGCGGTCTCGAAATCGAGACCGGTCATGCCAAAAGCCGCGTCGCCCATGAAATTGACGCAGAATTTGTCGGGCGCGCCGACCTTGGCGCCGATCGCGAGCCCGAGCCCGGTGCCGAGCTGGTGCGATTTCCCCCAGCCGAGGTAACCGCGCGGCTTTGTCGCGACATAGAACGGCAGCAGCTGATCGCGCGGGCTGCCGGAATCGTGCGTCACGATCGCGTCCTCCGACGGTATGACGCGCTGGAATTCCGACATGACAAAATACGGGTTGATCGGCCGCTCCTGGGACCGCCGTTTGGCCTCCCAGCGGCCGAGCCACTCGACCTTCAATGTCTCGATCTGCTTGCGTGCGCCGTTCGAGTGCTTCTTCTTGCCGACGCGCTCCTTCGCCGCCTCGACGAGCTGCGCCAGGACGAGCTTGGCGTCGCCGAGGATCGGGATAGCGGTGTCGTTCGCCTTGTAGAGGTCGCGCGCATCGTTAGTGCAGTGAACGATCTTTTTCCCGGACGGAATAATCGGCGTCGATATGTTGTGCCGGGTCAGCGATGTGCCGATCGCAAAGATCACATCCGACTCGAGGAGGAAATGCCGGCCATGGCCGGTATAGACGACACCGCCCGATCCCAAAGCCAACGCGTGATCTTCCGGGAAAGCGCTTTTGCCGTCGGTCGTGGTCATGACCGGAATGTCGAGGAGCTCGGCGAGCGCGAGCAATTCGGCGCTGGCCTCCGCATACAGCACGCCCTGTCCCGCGATGATGATCGGGTTCTTTGCCTCAATCAGCATTTTCGCCGCGTCCTCGATGTCGCGGGCATCCCCCGCCGAGCGGGTGCGGCGGACGGTTGTGTAGTCGACATCGTTGCCGGCGAATTCGGCGGTCATCACATCGGCCGGCACCTCGACCATGACCGGGCCGGAGCGGCCGTTTTTCAGCGCGTTGAAGGCGCGCCGCATCGCCGGCACCGTGTGCTCGGGCAGCAGAACCGGCTCGACATGCTTTGTCACCGAGGCATAGGTGCGGGTCGAATTGAACAGCGGAAACATCTGCGCCGTTTCGCGCGGATGGCCGAGCGGCAGCAGCAACACCGGGGTCGAATCCGAATAGGCCGAGGCGATCCCGGCGAAAGCATTCTCGGCGCCCGGCCCGTATTGCATCGCAAAGACGCCCGGCGGTTTACCATTTGTGACGCGGGCGCAGCCATCGGCCATGTGGACGCCAACCCGCTCCTGGCGGCAGATCACCGGCCGCATCCCGCCCGCTACCGCCGCCTCGATGATCGGCGTCGTCGGGAAGGAGAACAGCGTCGAGATGCCCTCGCGCTTCAGGATCTCGGTGATCGCGTCCATGACCAGCATCGGCATCTCCTCTAAGACGGTTCTGTGACAAGCCTAGCCGCCCGTTGGGGATTGCGCCAGGGCCGGACTCGGACTGCAGATCCCGCCCGTGCATCCCTGTTCGTGGTCTCGTAGGATGGGCTGAGCGAAGCCCATACCCTGCATCGCCGCGTGGGCTTCGCTTCGCTCAGCCCATCCTACCCGGTGAAAGCACTATGAAGATCGCGCGCATCGAAAGCTTCATCCTCGGCACGAAGAGCTCGAAGGACCTGCTGTTCTGCCGGGTCGAGACCGATGACGGTTTCTACGGCTGGGGCGAGGGCTACGTCACCGCCGGCAAGGAGACCGTCATCGCCGAATGCGTCAAGGCGATGGCGCCCTATGTCATCGGCCGCAGCGTCTTCAATATCCGTCACACCGGCCAGGTCCTGTTCGAGGATTTCGCGATCCGCCGCGGCTCGATGGAATTGTTGTCGGCCTGGAGCGCGATCGAGATCGCCTCCTGGGACATCATCGGCAAGCGCGCCGGGCTGCCGGTCTACAATTTGCTGGGCGGCGCCTCGCGTGAGCGGGTGCGTATCTACGCCAATGGCTGGGCCGGCCGCTCGACGATCGAGGAAGGGGTCGAGCGCGGCCGCAAGATCAAGGCGATGGGCTTCACGGCCGCCAAATTCGATCCGTTCCCCGGCCCGTGGCGCAGCTATGTCGATAGGAAGGACGAGGATTTCGCGATCGACTATGTGCGGGCGATGCGCGAGGCCTTGGGCCCCGATTTCGAGATCCTGGTCGAGGCGCATCGCCGGTTCGCGCCGCAGCACGCAATCCGCATCGGCCGGCGACTGGCTGAATTCAACATCGACTGGTACGAGGAGCCCTGCCTCGCCGACAATCTCGCTTTACTGAAGGAAGTGCGCGCGGCGGTGCCGATCCCGATCGTGACCGGCGAGGCGCTTTACACCAAGGAGCAGTTCGCCGCTTGCTTGGCCGAGCGCGCCGCCGACATCTTGAACCCGGACATCTGCGCGATTGGCGGCATCACGGCGCTCCTCGACATCGCCACGATGGCCCAACCGCACGCCGTCGTCATGTCGCCGCACAATTACAATTCGCCGCTGATCGGCATGGCGGCAACGGTGCATGTCTCGGCGGTGATCCCGAATTTCCGGATCACCGAATACTTCGTCAATTTCGAGGACATCTGCCGCGACATCGCCATCACGGGGCTCACGGTCAACGAGGGCTGGATCGATCTCCCGACGATCCCCGGGCTCGGCATCGACCTCGATGTCGAGCGGCTGCGTGCCCATCCGCATCAGGAGGCGTCCAAGCACGGTTTCCGCCAGTATTGGGAGGAATACCCGCGCAAGGGCTACGTGCCCCGCCTCTCCGAGACGCGGATCTAGAAAACGCCTGCCGGTTCGAAGCTTTTCACAGCCAGCCGGTGTCGGCGTCGAGCCCCATCAGGTGCTGGCCGACGGTCTCGAAATGCTGGTGGCGCCCCTGCAATTGCTGCGCGACCGAATGGATATCGCGGAAGCGCCGCTCGAACGGGTTGTCGTTAAAGATCGCCGTCGCGCCGGCCGCCTGGTAGAGCGTGTCGACGACTTCGACCCCGGTGTGGATTGCAAAGGTCGAGGCGAGGCGGATCACCATCCGCTCGTCCAGCGTGATATGGCCGCGCTTCTCGACCGCGGCGGTGATGGTCTCAAACGATTGCAATAACCAGCCGCGCGCCGAGGAAAGCCGCGCCTCCGCTTGCGCCACCTGCGCCTGGATCACATTGTTGTTGCGCAATGTGTTCCGGGCGCCGCGCGGGATCTTGTCGCGCGCCAAAACGATGAACTCCCTCAGCATCCCGCGCGCGATGCCGAGCGCGACTCCGGCAAAGCCGCCGGCATAGAGCGACAGGCTGCTGAAGCGATAGAGGAGTCCCGTTTCGCGCGTCGCCGCCCCGTCGCGCCGCGACAGGACATCGACCGAATAGGCCTCCGGCACGAACAGATCGTCCACCGCGTATTGGTTGCTCGCGGTGCCGCGCAGACCGATTGTGTGCCATATGTCGGTGAATTTGGTCTGGCTCTTCGGGAACAGCATCGTCCGCACGACCGGCGTGCCGTCGCTGCGCAGCCGCGGCTTGCCGTCCGCCTCGACGATCGGCACATGGCAACCCAGCCAAGTGGCATGCTGGCTGCCGCTGGCGAACGACCAGCTCGCCGTCACACGGTAACCGCCCGACGCGACCCTTGCCTCGCCCGGTCCGGGTCCCCAGGCGAGCATGCCGCGCGACCCGCCGAAGATCTCGCGGGCGATTTCCGGGGCGAGCAGCGCGGCGGTCATCGAGCAGCCGGAATTCTGATTGATGCACCAAGCGGTGCTGGCGTCGGTCTCGGCGATAGCCTCGATGATCGGGATGTATTGCGCCGGCAACAGCTCGGCGCCGCCGAGCGAGCGCGGCAGCAGCAGGCGGAAGAGGCCGCGCTCGATCAGCGCCTCGACGATCGCCTCCGGCAATTCCCGGCGGCGGTCGATCTCCGCCGCGGCGGCGGCGAGCGTCGGCGCGATCTCCTTGACGCGCGCCAAATAGCCGGCGCCGGAGGTCTCGGCCGTTTCCTCGCTTCCGGATGCCCGTCTGACAGAGGTCACCGCCATTCTTCGCTCCCGTACCCGCGCGCTGCCGCACTCCATCGCGGAACCGGCGGGGCTGTCAAGGCAACCGCCAAGACAAGCTCTCGTTCCTTCCGAGCACCCGCCAGCGGCGAGGCGACAAAGATTTCATCGAAACCCTCAGTGTTTCCGAACGTTTGAACATTCGTGTCCAACACGGGTGTGCAGCCGCCAAGCGTATTCAATCGGAACGACAGAGGGATGGCATGACGCGCGTCTCGACCAGGGTGTGGCTGTTGCTGGCCGGTTTGTCGGGCTGCGATCTCCTGTGGTGCGCGGCGCTCAGAATGGGACTTTCGCATTGGTGGCCGCTTGCCCTCGCAAGCCTCGCGCTACTCGGCCTGACGCTCGGATGCCGGCTGAGCGGCGCCGGTCGGCGGATTGCCGCGGTCGCCGAATGGATCCTGTTATGGCTGATCTTTGCGGTCGCGGGCGCGCTGTTGACCTATTTGGCCGCGGCGCAGGGCGGGCCGGTTTATGACGCACGCTTGGCGCTGGCGGATGCCGAGCTCGGGTTTAACTGGGCGGCATGGCTCGGTTTTGTCGCCGCGCATCCGGCCCTTAAGCTTCTCCTTGCCGTGCCGTATCAGAGCCTCGTCGCCCAGGTGGTCCTGTCGGTGCTGTGGCTGTCGTGGAGCTGGCGCGACGAGCGCAATGCGGAGCTGCTGATCAACGCGACCCTTGCCCTGTTGATGACGACGGCGGTGTTTTTCCTGTTTCCGACGCTCGGGCCTTGCGTCGGCGTGCCGGCATGCCAGGACGCCTATGTCGATGATTTGGTCGGGCTGCGACATGGCAACCTGCCCTCGCTCGACATCATGTTGCTGAAGGGCGTTATCGCCTTTCCGTCATTCCATGCGGTGCTGGCGATCCTGTTCACCTACGCGCATCGCGGCTCGCGTATCTTTGTGCCAGTCGCGGTTTTCAATGCGCTGATGCTGCTGTCGATCCCGAGCGAGGGCGGGCATTACCTCGTCGATGTGTTCGGCGGTGTCACGGTCGGCGGGCTGGCGATCCTGATGACGCGCGCGCTGCCGGCGCGGACGCCGGCGCTGGCGACGGCAACGACTGGATAGGCCTGGGCGGCGACGCCGCCCCGCGTCACGTCGCGAAAATTACTGGAGCAGCGCGGCCTGGCGCATCGGCTGCCGGGCCGTGGAGACGAAACGGTCGTAGACGAGATTGCCGTCTGTCGTCGCGATGCACATGACCTGCCGGGCCGGCAGGCCGAAGCGGAATTCCTCGGCGATCTGGCCGAGCCGCATGCAGGTGTCGCCGACATGCACGGTCGTCAACTGCACAAGGACAAACATGAGCCCGGTGATGAGGCCGGCGAGCGGCCCCCAATGGCTCTTGCATTGGCGTCGCAGGTGATCGGCGGTTTTCCACATGGCGCAGGACTCCCAATCCCGCGCTGTTTACCGCTGTAAGCCTTAACGGAAGGTTTATGTCCCGCCGAATCGTCTCGTTGACGGATGGCCCTTCGATATCACGACAGGCTCGGAGGCGCGCGGCTGCGGCCTTACCGAAATCAGCTTTTCGCCCGACCCGCCTGCCTGCGGTAGAATAGAGCAATGCCGATCCGCCAATTGCCGCCTGTCCTCGTTAACCGTATTGCCGCCGGCGAGGTCATCGAGCGGCCGGCGGCGGCGGTCAAGGAACTCGTCGAAAACGCCATCGATGCCGGCGCGACCCGCATCGAGGTGACGCTGCGCGAAGGCGGCCAGGCGCTAATCGCGGTTGCCGATAACGGCCACGGCATGAGCCGGGACGAGCTGGGGCTGGCGGTCGAGCGCCACTGCACCTCGAAACTGCCGGATGACGACCTCCTCGACATCAGGATGCTCGGGTTTCGCGGTGAAGCGTTGCCGTCGATCGGCGCGGTCAGCCGGCTGCGCATCGTCTCGCGGCCGCCGAACGGAGCCGATGGCGCCGAGAGCGCCTGGGAAATCGCCGTCGATGGCGGGGTCAAGCACCCGCCGGTCCCGGCTGCGCATCCGCGCGGCACGCGGGTCGAGGTACGTGACCTGTTTTTCGCGACCCCGGCGCGCCTCAAATTCCTGAAGACGGTACGCAGCGAGCGCGACCAGGCGGTCGATACGGTGCGCCGGCTGGCGATGGCCTGCCCAGGGATCGCCTTCACCGTCATTGGCGATGAGGAGCGGATCCTGCTGCGCCTGCCGTCCGCGCCATCGCGCGAGGCGCGGCTGGGGGCCTTGCTCGGGCGCGATTTTGCCGAGAATTCGGTGCCGGTCATGGCCGAGCGACAGGGGTTTCGCCTCAGCGGTCAGATCGGCCTCCCGACCCTCAACCGCGGCGTGGCGCGTGACCAATACCTCGTCGTCAATGGCCGCCCCGTTCGCGACAAGCTGCTCGTCGGGGCGGTGCGTGGCGCCTATCAGGACGTGCTCGCAAAGGACCGCCACCCGGTCGTCGCGCTGTTTCTCGACGGGCCGCCGGGCGAAATCGATGTCAATGTCCATCCCGCCAAGGCCGAGGTCCGCTTCCGCGACGCCGGGCTGATCCGCGGCCTCATTGTCGGCGCCTTGCACCACGCCTTGGAAGCAGCCGGGCAACGCAGCTCGACGAACGTGGCCAATGCCGCCCTCGCCGCGTTTCGCCCGGCGGGGAGCGGCAATGGCATGGCCGAGACGATGCCGCGCTTTGCCTTTCCGCCGAGCGCTCCGCCAGGAGGACTGGCCGAGGCGGCGAACCGGTTCCTCGGGCCCAGTGATACTGGTTCCGGCGAGGCGGCTCCCGGCGAGCTTGGGCCGGATGCCTCGCCGGATCTCCCTCTTGGCGCCGCCCGGGCGCAATTGCACGGCACCTATATCCTGGCCGAGACCGCGGCCGGCATCGTCCTCGTCGACCAGCATGCCGCGCATGAGCGGCTCGTCTATGAGCGCATGAAGGAAGCGCTTGCCCGGAACGGCGTCGCGCGGCAGATCCTGCTCCTCCCCGAAATCGTCGAACTCGACCCCGCGGAGGCCGCGCGGGTCGGCGCGCGGGCAGATGAGCTGGCGCAATTCGGCCTCGTGCTGGAGCCGTTTGGGGCGGGCGCGGTCATCGTTCGCGAGGTGCCGGCGCTCGTTCCGGGGCTCGATGTCAAATCGCTGATCCGCGATCTTGCTGACGAGATCGAGGAATGGGGCGACGCGCTGGCCTTGCAGGAGCGGGTCGAGCATGTCTGCGGCACCTTGGCCTGCCATTCGAGCGTCCGCGCCGGGAATCGCCTGAACCCCGCCGAGATGGACGCCCTGTTGCGCCAGATGGAGGCCACCCCCAATAGTGGCCAATGCAATCACGGCCGCCCGACCTATGTGTCGCTCGCGCTCAGCGACATCGAGAGGCTGTTCGGCCGCCGCTAATCCCAATGGACTCGCCAACCGGCTGATTGACCCGGCTGATTGACAGGGCAGGGGCCCGCCTGTAGCGTCCGCGCGCCTTTCGGCAGGAGTGTCAAACCACCTCCCCCACCCTATTTTTTGGGGAGGCGGCCGGCCCGCGAGTTTCGCGCGCCGGCCTGTCCGTGCTTTGGAATTTGCGCTGCGGAGTAGCCGCCCGATGTTCGACAGTTTGAGCAACCGGCTCAACGAAGTCTTCGACCGCCTGCGCGGCCGCGGCGCGCTGAGCGAGGACGATGTCGCGGCGGCCTTGCGCGAGATCCGCATCGCGCTGTTGGAGGCCGATGTCGCGCTGCCGGTTGTCCGCGATTTCGTCAATGCGGTGCGCGAACGGGCAATCGGCCAGGAGGTGCTGCGCTCGGTCACCCCCGGTCAGATGGTCGTCAAGATCGTGCACGACCACCTCGTCGAGATGCTCGGCGGCGGCGCTGAGCCGTCGCGGGGAGACGGGCTTGACCTCAACGCCGCGTCGCCGGTCGGGATCATGCTGGTCGGGCTGCAAGGCTCGGGCAAGACGACAACCGCCGCGAAGATTGCGCTGCGCCTCAAAAACCGCGAGCGCAAAAAGGTGCTGATGGCCTCGCTCGACGTGCAGCGGCCGGCGGCGCAGGAGCAATTGGCGCAGCTCGGGCGTCAGATCAGCGTCGCGACCTTGCCGATCGTCGCCGGCGAGCGGCCGGTTGCGATCACCCGCCGCGCCCTCGAAACCGGGCGCCGCGAAGGCTACGATGTTGTGATCCTCGACACCGCCGGGCGGCTCCATGTCAATGAGGAGCTGATGCTCGAGGTGGCGGCGGTGCGCGACGCGGCGACGCCGCACCAGACCCTCCTCGTCGCCGATGCGATGACCGGTCAGGACGCGGTCAATGTCGCAAAAGCCTTCGGTGAGCGCGCCGGGATTACCGGCATCGTCCTGACGCGGGTCGATGGCGATGCGCGCGGCGGCGCCGCGCTGTCGATGCGTGCGATCACCGGCAAGCCGATCGTCATGATCGGGACCGGCGAGAAGATCGATGCCTTGGAGCCGTTCCATCCCGAGCGTATCGCCGGCCGCATTCTCGGCATGGGCGATGTCGTTACCTTGGTCGAGCGCGCCGCCGAAACCGCCGACCGCGACGAGGCCGAACGGCTCGCGAAGAAATTCGAGAAGGGCAATTTCGATCTCGACGACCTCGCGGCGCAACTCCGCCAATTGCGCCGCATGGGCGGGATGAGCGGGATGCTCGGCATGCTGCCCGGGATCGGCAAGATCAAGAAGCAGCTCGACGCCGCCAACATCGACGAGACGGTCGTCAAGCGTCAGGAAGCGATCATCGCCTCGATGACCAAGGCCGAGCGCAAGAACCCGAAATTGCTCAACGGCTCGCGCCGGCGGCGCATCGCGGCGGGATCGGGCACCTCGGTGCCGGATATCAACCGGCTCCTGAAGCAGTATCAGGACATGGCCGGCATGATGAAGAAGATGAAGAAGCTCGGGCAAAAGGGGCTGATGCGGCATGGCCTGTCGGCGCTGATGCCGCAGGGCTTCCGCCACTGAATTCGCCATTGAAGTTGAGACTCAGATCTATGAAGGGACCCGCATGTCATTGAAAATTCGGCTCGCCCGTGGCGGCGCCAAGAAGCGCCCATTCTATTCGATCGTCGTCGCCGACTCGCGCAGTCCGCGCGACGGGCGCTTTATCGAGAAGCTCGGCACCTACAACCCGATGCTCGACCGCGGGCATGCTGACCGCGTCACCTTGAAGGAAGAGCGCATCAAGCACTGGCTCGGCGTCGGCGCCTTGCCGAGCGACCGCGTTGCGCGCTTTCTCGGCGACGCCGGCATCATGGAGAAGCCGGCGGTGCGTGAGACGCCGCACAAATCGACGCCGAAAGCCAAGGCGCAGGCCCGTGCCCAGGAAGCCGAAGCGGCTGCTGGCGCCGCTGCCGGCAGCGCCTGACCGCCGGGCTCTGAACGGGGTTTGCGGTGAGCGCGCCGGACAATCGGGTGTGCGTGGGCGCCGTCGCTGGCGCGCATGGCGTGCGCGGCGCGGTCAAGATCAAGAGCTTCACCGCCACTCCCGAAGACATTGCGCGCTATGGTGCGCTCGAGGACGAGGCCGGCGAGCGGCAGTTCACGCTGCGGCTCACCGGCGCCGGCAAGGGCGTCTTGATCGGGCATCTGTCGGGCATCACGGATCGGAACCAGGCCGAGGCGGCG
This sequence comes from Pseudomonadota bacterium, assembly GCA_046724035.1. GTDB lineage: Bacteria > Pseudomonadota > Alphaproteobacteria > ATCC43930 > CGMCC-115725 > DATARH01. Next base: position 13,242 of record JBKOVT010000247.1, read on the forward strand.
CGCGGCTTGCGGCTCTATCTGCAGCGCGCGGCATTACCGCCGACCGAGGAGGACGAGTACTACCACGCCGACCTGATCGGGCTCGAAGCGGTGCTGACCGACGGCACGGTCCTCGGGCCAGTGCGCGCGGTCCATGATTTCGGCGCCGGCGACACGCTGGAAATCACCCGCCACGACGCGCCACCGCTGATGCTGCCGTTCACCCGCGCCGCTGTCCCAAGCGTCGATCTCGCGGCGGGCCGGCTGGTCATCGACCCGCCGCCGGGGCTGCTCGACGAACCGGCGCGGGCGCGCCGCAAGCGCGAGAAAGCCACGGCATGAGCTGGCAGGCGACCGTGCTGACGATCTTCCCGGAGATGTTGCCCGGCCCTCTCGCCCATTCGCTGGCCGGGAAGGCGCTGGCGGCCGGGCTGTGGCGGCTCGAAACGGTAGACATCCGCGATTTCGCGCGCGATAA
>JBKOVT010000032.1:0-23653 GCA_046724035.1 Pseudomonadota bacterium
ACCAATCCGCGCTGGGAAGCGCCGCTCGTCAACGCGCGCTTGCGCAAGCGCTACCTGCGGGGCGGTTTCCGCGTCGCGGCGATCGGGCCCGCGCACGATCTGACGTTCCCGGTTGAGAGGCTCGGAGCAGGCGGTGAGGCACTGAACGCCTTGGCGCGGGGCGAAGGCGCTTGGGCCGAGCTGTTGGGCGCGGCGAAGGCGCCGATGATCGTCTTGGGGCAGGGGGCGCTCGCCCGCCGAGACGGCGCTCGCGTTCTCGGCGCCGGCCGTGCAATCGCCGAGAGCTTTGGCATGATCCGGCCGGAGTGGAACGGCTTCAACATTCTGCAGCGTGCGGCGGGGCGGGTCGGCGGCCTCGATCTCGGCTTTGTGCCCGAGCCGGGCGGCCGCGATGTTGCCGAGATTTTGGAAGGCTGCCGGTTGGGCGCGATCGAGGTGCTTTATCTGCTCGGGGCCGACGAGATCGACCTCGCGGACACCGGTTCGGCCTTTGTGATTTATCAGGGTCACCACGGCGACTGCGGCGCGGCGCGCGCCGATGTCGTGCTGCCGGGCTGCGCCTACACCGAGAAGGACGCGACCTACGTCAATACCGAAGGACGGGTTCAGTTCGCCCGCAAGGCCGTGTTCCCGCCGGGCGAGGCGCGCGAGGACTGGGCGATCCTGCGGGCGCTCTCCGGCGCGCTTCGCCGGCCATTGTCCTTCGCCTCGCTTTCCGAGTTGCGCCACATGATGCGGGCCGCCCATCCGCTGTTCGGCGAAATCGACCACATCACTCCGGCGCCCTGGGGCGCGTTCGGCGAGGCTGGACCGATCGGGCCTGAGCCGTTTGTCTACCCGATTGCCGATTTCTACCGCACCGACCCGATCAGCCGCGCCAGCCCGACAATGGCGGAATGCAGCGAATTGTTCGGCGGCAACCCGGAAACCCAGCCGCGGACCGGTACCCATGGGTAGCTTCTGGACCGGCTACGCGCTGCCGACAGCAATCATCGTCGCGGAGGTGCTAGCGATCATCGTGCCGCTGCTGCTTGCAGTCGCGTATTACACCTACGCGGAGCGCAAGGTTCTGGCCTATTCGCAATTGCGCAAAGGGCCGAACGTCGTCGGGCCATTCGGGCTGCTCCAGCCGATTGCCGACGGGCTGAAGCTCCTGATGAAGGAGACGGTGATTCCGAGCGGAGCCAACCGCCTCGTCTTCATCGCCGCGCCTATCCTGACCTTTACGCTGGCTCTCGTCGCCTGGGCGGTGATCCCGTTCGATTACGGTGCCGCCGTCGCCAACATCAACGTCGGGATCCTTTATCTATTCGCGATCAGCTCGCTGGGGGTCTACGGCATCATCATGGCCGGTTGGGCCTCGAACTCGCGATACGCCTTTCTAGGCGCGCTGCGCTCGGCGGCGCAGATGGTCTCTTACGAAGTCTCGATCGGTTTCGTGCTGGTGACCGTGCTGCTTTGCGCCGGGTCGCTGAACCTGACTGACATCGTCATAGCGCAGCGCCATGTCTGGTTCGTGCTGCCGCTGCTGCCTATGGCGGTCATCTTTTTCATTTCGGCTCTTGCGGAGACGAACCGGGCGCCGTTCGATCTGCCGGAAGGCGAGTCGGAATTGGTCGCCGGCTACTTCGTCGAGTATTCGGCAATGGCCTTCGCCCTGTTCTATCTCGGCGAATACGGCAACATGATCCTGGTCAGCGCGATGACCGCGATCCTGTTCCTGGGAGGATGGCTGCCGCCGTTCGGCATCGAGCCGTTTTCCGGGGCGGCGGCCCATATCTGGCACGGGCTCTGGCTGCTTGCCAAGACGTTCTTCGTGATGTTCTGCATCCTATGGGTGCGCGCGACCTTTCCACGCTTCCGCTACGACCAGCTGATGCGGCTCGGCTGGAAGGTGTTTCTGCCGTTTTCGCTGTTCTGGCTCGTCTTGACCGCCGGTGTGTTGACCGCCTTCGGCTGGGTCCCGGCGCGTTGAAGGGCCGGGGGGCGGCCGCTATGGTGCGATCGAGGATTGAGAGATGAACATCGTGGCGCGCCTTTCGCGCAGCCTCCTCTTGGCCGAGCTGATTTCCGGCCTCGCCCTGACCTTGCGCTACATGTTTCAGCGCCCCGTCACGGTCAATTACCCCTACGAAAAGGGCCCGCTGAGCCCACGCTTTCGCGGCGAGCACGTGCTGCGCCGCTATCCCAACGGGGAGGAGCGCTGCATCGCGTGCAAACTGTGCGAGGCGATCTGCCCGGCGCTCGCGATCACGATCGAGGCGGAACCGCGCGATGATGGCAGCCGGCGCACGACGCGCTACGACATCGATATGACAAAATGCATCTATTGCGGCTATTGCCAGGAAGCCTGCCCGGTCGATGCGATTGTTGAGGGTCCGAATTTCGAATTCGCCACCGAGACGCGCGAGGAGCTCTTCTACGACAAGGAAAAGCTGCTCGCGAATGGCGACCGCTGGGAGGCCGAGATCGCCAAGCAGCTCGCCCTCGAGGCGCCCTACCGATGACAAATATCACCGCAGCCCCGGCGAAAACCGGGACCCGCTCTTCGGCCGTATTGGCCTCCGATCAATCGGTCACGGCTTTCGCGGGGGCTGCGGTGTCGGCTGGATCGCGCCGATGATCCTGCAGGCAATCATGTTCTACCTGTTCGCCGTCGTCGCGGTCGCGTCCGGCGTCATGGTCGTGGCGGCCCGCAACCCGGTGCATTCGGTCTTGTTCCTGATCCTCGCCTTCTTCAACGCGGCCGGGCTTTTCGTTCTGATGGGCGCCGAGTTCCTCGCGATGATCCTCGTCATCGTCTATGTCGGCGCCGTCGCGGTGCTCTTCCTTTTTGTCGTGATGATGCTCGACATCGATTTCGCCGAGTTGCGCAGCGGCTTCATGCGCTATCTGCCGATCGGAGCGGTGATCGGGTTTATCCTTCTGGCAGAATTGCTGCTAATTTTTGGCAGCTGGGTCATCGCGCCCGGCGTGGCCGGCCTCAAAGCCGCGCCGTTGCCGGCCAACGTCGGCGCGCTGACCAACACGCGGGCGCTCGGCGAACTGCTCTACACCCGCTACATCTTCGCCTTCCAGGCGGCCGGCGTGATTCTGCTCGTCGCGATGATCGGCGCGATCGTCCTCACATTGCGGGCGCGCGTTGGCGTGCGGCATCAGTCGATCGCGAGGCAGCTGGCGCGCACCCGCGCGGAATCGGTGGAAGTCGTCAAGGTGCCGATCGGCGGCGGGGCAGGGGATTGAGACGATGCCGATCGGCCTCGCCCATTACCTGACCGTCGCCGCGATCCTGTTCACGCTCGGGATCTTCGGCATTTTTCTCAACCGCAAGAACGTGATCATTATCATGATGTCGATCGAGCTGATGCTGCTCGCGGTCAACATCAACTTCGTCGCCTTCTCGGTGGTCCTCAACGATCTCGTCGGCCAGATCTTCGCGATGTTCGTGCTGACCGTGGCGGCCGCCGAGGCGGCGATCGGCCTGGCGATCCTGGTCGTCTATTTCCGCAACCGCGGCACGATCCAGGTCGAGGACATCGACCTGATGAAGGGCTGAGGCATTGGCTGTCCTCGTCGTTTTCCTGCCATTGCTGGCCGCCTTCATCGCCGGATTTTTCGGCCGTGCGATAGGCGACCGCGCGTCCCAGCTCGTCACCTGCGGCGGCATCGTGCTGTCGGCCTTACTCGGGATCCCGCTGTTTCGCGAGATCCTGTCGCAGGAGCACGCGCAAATCATTCCGATCGTGACCTGGATCGCGGCCGGCGGCGTCGACGTTCAGTGGTCGCTGCGCCTCGATACGCTATCGGGCGTCATGATCGTCGCGGTGACGATCGTCTCGGCGATGGTGCATATCTATTCCGTCGGCTACATGGCGCATGATGCGGGAATCCCGCGGTTTTTCGCCTATCTGAGCCTCTTCACCTTTTTCATGCTGATGTTGGCGACGGCCAACGATTTTGTGCAGCTGTTCTTCGGCTGGGAGGGCGTCGGCCTGCTCTCTTATCTGCTGATCGGCTTCTGGTACGACCGCAAATCGGCGAACGATGCCTCGATCAAGGCCTTTCTCGTCAACCGGGTCGGCGATTTCGGCTTTGCGCTCGGGATCTTCGCGACGTTCGTGATCTTCGGCTCGCTCGATTTCGACACGGTTTTCGGCAAGGCGCCGAGCGCGGTCGGCACGACAATGAATTTCCTCGATTGGCAGGTGCCGTCGCTGACCCTCGCCTGCATCCTGTTGTTTATTGGCGCCATGGGGAAATCGGCGCAGCTCGGCCTCCACACCTGGCTGCCCGATGCGATGGAAGGCCCGACCCCGGTTTCGGCGCTGATCCACGCGGCGACGATGGTGACGGCCGGCGTCTTTATGGTGTGCCGGCTGTCGCCGATGTTTGAATACGCGCCGGCCGCGCTCGCCGTCGTCGGCGTTATCGGCGGGACGACCGCGGTGTTCGCCGCTAGCGTCGGCATGGCCCAGAACGACATCAAGCGCGTCATCGCCTATTCGACCTGCTCGCAGCTCGGCTACATGTTCTTCGCCGCCGGCGTATCCGCTTACACAGCGGCGATGTTCCACCTGTTCACCCATGCCTTTTTTAAGGCGCTGCTGTTCCTCGGTGCCGGCTCGGTGATCCATGCGATGAGCGCCGAGCAGGATATGCGCCGCATGGGTGGCCTGTGGAACCGCATCCCGATCACCTACGCGCTGATGTGGATCGGCAGTCTGTCGTTGGCCGGCATCCCGATCTTCGCCGGTTACTATTCGAAGGACATGATCCTGTCAGCGTCCTGGGCGTCCGGGACGGCGGTCGGCCGCTATTCCTTCTGCCTCGGCATCTTCACCGCTTTCCTGACCGCGTTTTATTCCTGGCGTCTGTTGATCATGACGTTCCATGGCCAGCCGCGGGCCGATGAGGAGACGCTGCACCACGTCCATGAAAGCCCGTGGGTCATGCTGATCCCGCTTTTCATCCTGGGGTTCGGGGCGGTGTTCGCCGGCATCCTCGCCGATCATTGGTTCGTCGGCGAGGGACGGGGCGAATTCTGGAAGCACTCGATCCTGGTGTTGCCGCAGCACGATTCAATTGCCGCCGCCGAGCACGTATCCTGGATCATCGACTACCTGCCGCTGATCGCCGGCTTGCTCGGCATCGCGGTCGCTTATGTCTGCTATTCGCTGATCCCCGACCTGCCGAGCCGGCTGGCCATGCGCTTCCGCGCGATCTACTTGTTCCTGTTGAATAAATGGTATTTTGACGAGCTCTATGACCGGCTCTTCGTCCGCACCGCCTTCACGCTGGGCGAAGGGTTGTGGAAGACCGGCGACGCGACGATCATCGACGGTCTCGGGCCCGATGGCATCGCCGCCGCGACGCGCGAATTGGCGCGCGAAGCCAGCCGGCTTCAGACCGGCTATGTCTATCACTACGCCTTTGCCATGCTGATCGGCGTCGTCGCGCTGGTCACCTGGTATCTGGTGCCGCGGTGAGCGAGGGCGAGCCATGAGCCACTGGCCACTCCTGTCGCTCGTGACGTTCCTGCCCCTGGTGGGGGTCGGGTTCATTATGACCTCGCGCGGCGATGACGCGGTCGTCGCGCGCAACGCCCGGAACATCGCGTTATCGACCTCGCTGATCGTCTTCGCCTTATCCATCGTGCTGTGGATCGAGTTCGACCCGAGCACGCATGCCTTTCAGTTTGTCGAGCGCGCCCGCTGGGTGTCGATCGGCGGCTTCACAATCAACTACCACATGGGGATCGACGGCATTTCGCTGTTCTTCATCCTCCTGTCGACCCTCTTGACCGTGCTGTGCATCGTATCGAGCTGGACTGTTATCCAGTTCCAGGTGAAGGAGTACATGATCTCCTTCCTCGTCCTCGAGACGATGATGGTTGGCGTCTTCTGCGCCCTCGATTTCTTTCTGTTTTATGTATTTTTCGAGGGCGTGCTGGTCCCGATGTTCCTCATCATCGGGGTATGGGGCGGGCCGCGGCGGGTTTATTCCGCGTTCAAGTTCTTCCTCTACACGCTGCTCGGCTCGGTGCTGTCGCTGCTCGCGGTTATCGCGATCTATTTCCAGACCGGCAGCAGCGATATCGAAGTCGCCTTGAACCACGGCTTTCCGCCCGATCTGCAGAAATGGCTGTGGCTCGCGTTTTTCGCGTCCTTTGCGATCAAGGTGCCGATGTGGCCGGTGCACACTTGGCTGCCCGACGCGCATGTCGAGGCGCCGACTGCCGGGTCGGTCATTCTCGCCGGCATCCTCTTGAAGCTCGGCGGCTACGGCTTTATCCGCTTCTCGTTGCCGATGTTCCCGGCGGCATCGGCTTATTTTACCCCGCTGGTCTTTGCGCTTTCCGCGATCGCGGTCATCTACACCTCCTTCGTTGCCCTCGCACAGACCGACATGAAGAAGCTGATCGCCTATTCCTCGGTCGCGCATATGGGCTTCGTGACGATGGGCCTTTTCGCGCTGACCAGCGAGGCCGTGCAGGGGGCGATGATCCAGATGCTGAGCCACGGCCTTGTCTCGGCCGCGCTGTTCCTCATCGTCGGCGTCGTCTACGACCGGCTGCACACGCGCGATATTGACCGCTATGGCGGGCTCGTCGAGCGCATGCCGGTTTATGCCTTTGTCTTTATGTGCTTCATGCTGGCTTCGGTCGGTCTGCCGGGCACCAGCGGCTTTGTCGGCGAATTCCTGATCCTGCTCGGCACCTTCCGTGTGTCGACCCTGGAATGCTTCCTCGCCGCGACCGCCTTGTTCCTCGGCGCAATGTATATGCTTTACCTCTATCGCCGGGTCATCTTCGGGACGATCACGCGCGAGGATCTGCGTTCAATGACCGATCTCAATTTGCGGGAGAAGATTGTCTTCGCGCCCTTGCTGCTGTTGGTGCTCTGGATGGGCATTTATCCAAGCTCGTTCCTTGTGCCGATCCGGGCTTCAGTCGAGCATGTCGTCGCGCAAGTCAACGCCGCCAACAAGACCGCGCGGCAGGCCGGCGCAGAGACCCGTCATACCAGCTCCATTTCTACTGCTGCGGGGATCGTGATCCCCGCGAAGGCGGAAACCGCTTCTCCCGCGGTGCCGGAACCGGACAAGTGGCTCCCCGCTGTCGCTGGGGCGGCGGTGCGATAATGCCCATCTTCGCTTTTCCGGGGCTTGCGCCCGCCGTTCCGGAGATCGTCCTGGTCTGCGCCGCGATGGCGCTGTTGATCCTCGGCGTCTTGCGGGGGGAGGGGTCGAGCAAGCTCGTCTCGTGGCTGTCGGTGGCAGTGCTCATCGCGACCTTGGTTATCGCCGGCCTTCTCGGGGGCGAGCGCCAGATCGGCTTTTACGGCATGTTTGTCAACGATGCCTTCGCGGTGTTTATGAAGGCGCTCGTGCTGCTCGGCTCAGCGGTGACGATCATCATGGGCCTCCGCTACAACGAGGAGCACCGCATCGCGCGCTTCGAATTCCCGGTTCTGGTGCTGCTCGCCACCGCCGGGATGATGGTCATGATCTCGGCCAGTGATCTGATCACCCTGTATCTCGGCCTCGAATTGCAGAGCCTCGCGCTTTACGTCGTTGCGAGCTTCGACCGGGATTCGGTGCGCTCGACCGAGGCCGGCCTCAAATATTTTGTGCTCGGCGCGCTAGCCTCGGGGATGCTGCTCTACGGCGCCTCGCTCGTCTACGGCTTCACCGGAACCACGAGCTTCACCAGCATAGCGAACCTGTTCGGCGGCGCCGCGAAGCCGTCCGCCGGCCTCATCATCGGCATGGTGTTTGTCGCGGTTGGGATCGCCTTCAAATGCTCCGCCGTGCCATTCCATATGTGGACGCCCGACGTCTATGAGGGCGCGCCGACTCCGGTCACCGCCTTCTTCTCGGTCGCACCGAAGATTGCGGCGGTCGCGCTGTTTGTCCGCTTTTTGATCGAGCCGCTGGGCGGGCTCTTGGCCGAATGGCGCCAGATCATCGTGTTCCTGTCGGTCGCCTCGATGATCCTCGGCGCCGTCGCGGCGATCGCGCAAACCAACATCAAGCGGCTGATGGCGTACAGCTCGATCGGCCATGTCGGATATGCGCTGATCGGCCTCGCCGCTGCGACTCCGAACGGTATCCGCGGCGTCCTCGTCTATATGGCGATCTATCTCTTCATGAATGTCGGCACCTGGGCCGTCATTCTGTGCATGCGCCAGCGCGGACAGATGGTGGAGGGGATTGCCGAGTTGTCCGGGCTCGGCCGCTCGCAACCGGGGCTGGCGCTTGCGCTTGCGATCTTCATGTTTGCGCTCGCCGGGATCCCGCCGACCGCCGGTTTTTTCTCAAAGCTCTACATCTTCCTCGCCGCGATTGACGCGAACCTCGTCGGCCTCGCCGTTATCGGCGTTGTGACGAGCGTCGTCGGCGCCTTCTATTACCTGCGCATCGTAAAAGTCATGTATTTCGATGAGCCGGTCGGAGCCTTCGACCGGCCAATCGCCCCCGAGCTCAAATGGGTGCTCGTCGTCACGGCTGTGCTGACGATGTTCTTCATCCTGATGCCGGACCCGGTTGTCGGCGGCGCCGAAGTGGCGGCGAAGTCGCTGTTCCCGCGATGACAGAGGGCATGCCCTCGCTCCCCGAGGGCTTTCGGCTGCACCGCTATGAAACAATCGGCAGCACAAATGACGAGGCCCGGCGGCTGGCGCGCGAGGGCGTGCCTGAGGGCACTTTGGTTTGGGCCGATGCGCAGGAAGCCGGGCGCGGACGGCGCGGCCGCCCGTGGCTGTCACCGCCGGGAAACCTTTACTTATCGCTTGTGCTGCGGCCCGACGCGCCGGCCTCTCGCGCCCCCCAATTGGGCTTTGTGACAGCATTGGCGCTGGGCGATGCGCTGCACCTGCTCGCCGGCCCTGGCTTGGCCCTGAGCTTCAAATGGCCGAATGACCTTCTGGCCGGCCGCGCGAAGCTCGCTGGGATCCTGCTCGAATCCGAGATGGCCGCGGGTGGTGGTCTCGATTTCGTCATCGTCGGGGTCGGGGTCAATCTCGACGCGGCGCCCCGCGATCTGGAATATCCCGCGACTTCGCTGGCCGATCAGGGTTTCCCCGGCATCACGCCGGCATCTCTGCTCTCCGCCTTCGCGGAGCAATTCGCTCGGTGGGCCGAGCGCTGGCGCGCCGAAGGCTTTGCGCCGATGCGCGCTGCCTGGCTCAGCCGCGCCGGCGGGATCGGCGAGGCGGTTCGGGTCCGGCTCGAAACGCTTACACTGGAGGGCCGCTTTCTCGATCTCGACCAGGACGGTGCGCTCGTAATCGAGACCGGCGGCGACCGGCGGCGCATCGCCGCCGGCGAAGTTTTCCCGGCCCTCGGCTGAGGAGCCCCTGATGCTGCTCGCGATCAATGCGAACAATACCAACACGGTGTTCGCAATCTGGGACGGCGCCGCGCTCAAGGGGAACTGGCGGACCGCGACCGAAGGCAAGCGCACCGCGGATGAATATGTCGTCTGGCTCGATCACCTGCTCGCGCTCGATGAGCTGTCGCGCGGTGATGTCGATAGCGCGGTCATCGCGAGCGTCGTCCCCGAGGTCAATTTCAACCTGCTGACCTTCTGCCGTAAATATTGCAAGACGGAGCCGCTGGTTGTCGGCAACAAGGGCGTCAAGCTCGGCGCAAAGGCGCTCGTCGATCGCCCGGAAGAAGTCGGCGCCGACCGCCTCGTCAATACTGTCGCCGCGCATGACCGCTACAAGGGGCCGCTGATTGTTGTGGATTTCGGTACCGCCACGACGCTCGATGTCGTCGATCGCGACGGCAATTATTGCGGCGGCGTCATCGCCCCGGGGATCAATCTATCGCTGACCGCGTTGCACATGGCGGCAGCCAAGCTGCCCAGCGTTCGCATCAGCCGCACGGAGCACGTGATCGGCAAGGATACCGAGAGCTGCATGCAGTCCGGCATCTACTGGGGCTATGTTGGATTGGTCGAGGGGCTGGTCGGCCGCATCAAATCCGAGTTTGGCGCGCCGATGCGCACGATCGCGACCGGCGGCCTGGCGCCGCTTTTCGCCGGCGCGACGGATGCGATCGAAGACGTTGACCCCGATCTGACCCTGTGGGGACTGCGCCTCATTCACGAACGCAACACCAAGCGATGAGCCTGCCTTCGCCACCCTTGCGGGGCGAGTTCACCGAGGGCGATCCCGACGCGCTCTTCTTCGTGCCGCTCGGCGGCGCGGGCGAGATCGGCATGAACCTCAATGTTTACGGCTATCGGGGTCAGTGGCTGATCGTCGATTGCGGCGTGACCTTTGGTGAGGAGGAGCATCAGCCCGGGGTCGATGTCATCATGGCCGACCCCAGCTTTATCGTGGAGCGGCGCGACAAGCTGCTCGGCATCGTCGCGACGCACGCGCATGAGGACCATATCGGTGCGATCCCGTATCTGTGGCCGCAGCTGCAATGCCCGGTCTGGGCAACGCCGTTCACCGCTGCTCTGTTGCGGGCAAAGCTCATCGAAAGCGGCCTCGCCGGACAGGTGCGCGTTACGACCGTACCGATGTCCGGCCGCTTTCAGATCGGACCGTTCGATCTCGAATTGATCACCTTGACGCATTCGATCCCCGAGCCGAATGCCGTCGTCATCCGCACTTCCGCCGGCACAGTGTTGCACACCGGCGATTGGAAGCTCGATCCCGAGCCGCTGATCGGCTCGCCGACCGACGAGGACCGCTTGCGTGCGGTCGGCGACGAGGGCGTCCTGGCGATCGTCTGCGACTCGACAAACGCCCTGAAGCCCGGCTCCTCCGGCTCGGAAGGCGAATTGCGCCAGTCCTTGACCGAACTCATCGGCCGCTATGACGGGCGAGTGGCCGTCGCTTGTTTTGCTTCGAATGTCGCGCGGCTGCAGACGATCGCCGAGGCGGCGCGCGCCAACGATCGCGACGTCGCGCTGGTCGGCCGCTCCTTGTGGCGCATGGACAAGGCGGCGCGCGAGACCGGCTATCTTGCCGAGGTGCCGCGGTTCTTGACGGAAGACGAAGCCGGCTATGTGCCGCGCGACAAAATCCTGATGATCTGTACCGGAAGCCAGGGCGAGCCTCGCGCCGCGCTGGCGCGCATCGCTCGTGACGATCATCCCAACATCACGCTCGAACAAGACGATGTCGTGATCTTTTCGTCGCGTGTCATTCCGGGCAACGAAAAGGCGATCGGGCGGCTGCAGAATGCGCTGGTGCGGCTCGGGGTCGAAGTCGTCACTGAGGCGGATCATTTTGTCCATGTTTCGGGCCACCCGGCGCGCGATGAGCTCGTCCGCATGTATCAGATGATCCGGCCGCGGATCGCGATCCCGGTGCATGGCGAGGCGCGTCATCTCGCCGCTCACGCCGAGCTGGCGCGCACCTGCCAGGTCTATGATGCGCTTGTCATCGAGAATGGCGACATGATCCGACTCGGCGGCGGCGAAGCCGCTATCGTTGACGAGGTGCCGGTCGGTCGCGTCGCGCAGGACGGCAAAAGTCTCGTGCCGCTCTCCGGGACTATCCTGCAGCAGCGCCGACGCGCGGGGCGGGACGGCAGTGTCGTTGCCTCTTTGGTTGTTGATCGCCGCGGCTGGCTGGCGGCGCCACCGCAGATCACGATGATCGGCCTCGCCGAGTCGAATGAGGCGCCCGCGACGGTATTGCGCGACGCGCTCGCCGACACGATGGAAGGCTTGCCGGCCCCGATGCGGCACGATGATGATGCAGTGCGCGACACCGCGCGTCGGGTGTTGCGCCGCGCCCTCAACGAGCGGTTCGGGAAGCGCCCCTTGATCGAGATCCAGCTCGTCCGGCTGTGAACTCATGATGATCGGACGCCTCAATCATATTGCCATCGTCGTGCCCGACCTCGATAGCGCGGCGGCGGTCTACCGCGATGCGCTCGGTGCGCGTGTGTCGCCGCCGCAATCTTTGACGGCGCACGGCGTGACGGTCGTCTTTGTCGAGTTGCCGAACACCAAAATCGAGCTGTTGCAGCCGCTCGGCGCCGATTCGCCGGTTCGGAGCTTTCTCGACAAAAACCCGGGCGGCGGCATGCATCACCTCTGCTACGAGGTCGACGACATCATCGCCGCGCGCGACCGCCTTCGCGCCCAAGGCGCCCGGGTGCTCGGGGACGGCGAGCCTCGCCTGGGCGCGCACAACAAGCCGGTGCTGTTCCTGCATCCCAAGGATTTTTGCGGCACGCTGATCGAGCTCGAGCAGGCGTGACGTCCTAGCCGTGGCATGAACTGGCTGACCGGCATCGTCGTCTATATCCTGGTCTGGTGGGTGACATTATTCGCGATCTTGCCGCTTTGGGTGAGCCCTTCCGAACCCGGCGAGCTGGGCCACGCCGCCGGCGCGCCGCGCCGCCCGTTGCTCGCGCGAAAATTGGCGCTGACGACAATCCTGGCCGCGATCGTCTGGCTCGGCATCTATATCGTGGTCAGCGAGCCCTGGTTCAGCTTTCGCGGTTCGTGACGTGAGCGCCGCCTATTGCCGCGCGGCGCCGAGCCATCCGCTGCACGGCCCTTATCACGCTTCGGAATACGGCTTTCCGGCCGATGACGAATCGGTGCTGTTCGAGCGTCTGGTTCTCGAAATCAATCAGGCCGGGTTGTCCTGGCTGACTGTGTTGCAGAAGCGCGCCGCGTTTCGCGTCGCATTCGCTAATTACGAAGTCGATCGAGTCGCCGCATTTGGCGACACGGATGTCGCGCGCCTGCTCGCCGATGCCGGAATCGTTCGCAACCGCCTGAAAGTTGCCGCCGTTATCGACAATGCCCGCGGCATCCAGCGGCTGCGGCAATCGCATGGCTCGTTTCATGCGTGGCTGGAGGCGCATCATCCGCTTCCTCTGGAGGAATGGACGCGCCTCTTCCGCCGCACATTTCGCTTCACCGGCGGCTTGATCGTTCACGAATTCCTGATGAGCCTCGGCTATCTGCCGGGCGCGCACGAGCCGGATTGCCCGGTGTATGGCCGGATCCTCCCGCTCGCGCCGCCGTGGACGCGTGTACCCACCTGAATTTAATGCGGTGAAATTGACGTTGCGGTGGATGCTGAGCTAGGTTGCTGACGCGAGGGTTGGGGCCAACGGGGGACCTGCCGCTCGTTATCGGGGAGGGGAATGGTGTCGTTGCCGCGGAAGTACTTTAAGGTCGTGTCGCGCCTTGTGAGCCCCGGCACAATCGGGATGGCAGTGTTGCTCGGCTCCACCGTGCCTGCGCCCGCCGCGCAGCATCCCACGGCCGCAGAAAACACGGGTGCGCCGGAACAGCGCGTGTCGGAGCGGCTTGCGGCCATCCGCGAAGCGGTTTCTGTGGCTTCCGGTGCGGAAGCCGAGACATCGCCCGCAAGCCCCGAGCAGCGCTTCGCGTGGCACAATTGGGGCAATGGCGGAGGCTGGGGTTGGGGACGGCCCTGGGCCAATTTCAACTTTGGCCAGCCCTGGAACAACTGGAACAATTGGCGGAACGGCTGGCACAATTGGCGCAACGGCTGGGGCAACTGGTAAGCGCGTATCGCCCCGACTGCCTCAAACGACAATGCCGCACATTCAGCTGGTGGTGGTCCAGCCGACGCCGTTCTGCAACATCGATTGCCGGTATTGCTATCTGCCGGACCGCAGCAACAAGGCGGTGCTCGCGGACGAGACCATCGCCAATCTGTTTTCGCAGATCTTCGCCTCCGGCTGGTTGCAGCACAGGATTACCGTCGTCTGGCATGCCGGCGAGCCGATGGTGCTGCCGATTGATTTTTACCGGCGGGCGTTTCGGCTGATCGGTAGCCTGAAGCCTGCGGAAATCGAGCTGACGCATGCCTTTCAGACCAACGGCACGTTGATTGACGACGCATGGTGCGCCTTCTTCACCGAAGCCCGTGTCAATGTCGGCGTCAGCATCGACGGCCCGAGGCGGCTGCATGACATCAATCGCCGGAGCCGCTCCGGTCATGGCACCTTCGACAAGACGATCGCCGGGATTCGCCGCCTTCGCGACCATGGCGTACCGTTCCATGTGATCTCGGTGTTGTCGGCGGAAAGCCTCGCTGCGCCGCGCGAGATGTTTGATTTCTATGTGTCGGAGGGGATCGACCGCGTCTGCTTCAATGTCGAGGAGAGCGAGGGCGACCATGTTTCGCGCTCGTTCGGCGAAACCGGCATCGAAGAGGCCTATTACACCTTCCTGCGCGAATTCTGGCGCTTGGCGGCGGCCGCGCCGGGCAAATTTGACTTTATCCGCGAGATCGATGACGCAACCCGTTTGGTGCTGCGCCCGAAGGAGGCGGTGTTTTTCAATCAGCTGGTCGAGCCCTTCGCGATCACCAGCATGGATTGGGCGGGCAACATCGCGACCTTTTCGCCGGAATTGCTTGGGTTGAAGAGCGCTGCCTACGGAGATTTCATCCTCGGCAACATCAATCGCGACCAGCTGACCGACATGGCGACGGGATCGGTTCTGCAACGCATGCGCCGGGACATCGACGCCGGTGTCGAGTTGTGCCGGGAGCGCTGCGAGTATTTCTCGATCTGCGGCGGCGGCGAGCCGGTCAACAAGCTCGCGGAAAACGGCAGCTTTGTCAGTACCGAGACGACCTACTGCCGGATGAGCAAGATGCGCGCCACCGATCTCGTGCTCGATCTGATCGAGCTCATGGGAAACCGGGTCGGCGAGCTGGCCGACTCGGACATTCGCAATCTCGGAGCGGCGCCGCTCGCCACCGGAATGGCGGCGGTCGCGCCGGCAACGTAACGCGGGCGGTTGCGCCCGAAACAACGCCTTTTTATTTCGGAGGGTGGGGCATGAGACAGATCCATCGCATGTTGCTGGCTGGAGTCGCGGTCCTGCTGATGCAGGCGATCCCGGCGGTATCGGTTTTCGCGCAAGGAGCTCAAGCCGGTGGCCAGGGCGGCGGCGACCAACAGGGACAGGGGTATGTCGGGGGCGATCAGGAAGCTGCCGGACCGTCGGGCGGCAGTCGTCCGTCACTTGAAATGCCGGTGCTTTACGTGACCGGCGTCGAGGTGCTGCGCACCGCGATGGATCCCAAGATCGACGTTATCCATGTCACCGGATTGGCCAGTTCGCTCGGTTGGAGCAACCCGCAGCTCGTGCCCTTCTTTTACGGCAAGCCGGCCGATGACGTGCTCGATCTCCAGTTCATCGCCACAAGCCCGCAGCAATCGCAGAAGGCGGACGGTTTTGTCCCGATCAATGCGATGTTCACGCTCGAGGCGGGACATCCTTATAAAGGCGTTCGAGTGCGTGCCGGCGCCAACGCCCTCGCCGTGAAGCAGCTCCCGGGCAACGCTCACGCGGACATCAAGGCGGAGGATTGCAAGCAGTGCATCGGCAAGAAATTCGCCGAAAAAGGCAAGGCCTCGGCCGGCATGGCCAATGTCGTGCGCGAAGAAGACCTGCCGCGCGGCTTTCGCACGATTATTCCGACGCATGGGGTCGCCGGGATTGTCCACAATCCGAACCGCATCAACCTGGTCCTCGACGACGGCAACACGATCGTGATGGCCTTTTGGGAATGAGCTCTCATCGGCGGGTAGCCAAAACCGATGGAAGCGGCGCTTTGCTCCAAGCGTTGTCGCCATAACCTCAATACGGATACGAGGAGGACCATGTTGAAATCGGGGGTTTTCGCCGCTATCTTAGTCGGGACCGCGCTGGCCGTTCCGCTTTCCGCCCAAGCCGCGCCAATAGTTCCGGAAAGCCAGCCCGCGGCGTCGAACATCCTGCCGGTGCAGGGATATTGGGAACGCTGCCGCTATCTGCGCGAGCGCATTCGCGAAGCGGAGGGGCGTCTCTATTACGCGCAGCCCTGGGAGCGGCCGCGGATCGAGCGGCGGCTGTTTGAGCGCCGAGAGGAATTTCGCGCGACCTGCCGCCGCGGCGGCGGGTATTGAGGCTGACCCGCTCATCGGCCTCAGAGCGCATCCCGTTTGCCGGACCCGCGCCGCGGTCGTAGAAATGGCCGCGTGATTTCGCGGCAGCAGCACCCGACGCCGACACCGGCGCCGACACCGGCGGTCGAGGAGATCGCCCGGGTGCTGGCGCTGCACCCGATCTTCGCGCGCTTCGATACGCGCGCGCTCCATACCGTCGCCTCGCGTTGCCGTTCCGTCGCTTTCCCGGCCGGCGAGAAGATCATGCAGCAGGGCGAGCATGGCGATTTCGCGCTGGTGATCCTCGACGGCGAGGTTGACGTCTTTGTCGAGATCCCGGCCGGGCTGATCCATATGGCAACGCTCGGGCGCGACCGCATCGTCGGCGAGCTCGGCGGGGTTGCCGATGTGCCGCGCACCGCGACGATCATGGCCCGCACCGATGTCGCGGCATTGCGTGTCGAGCGCGACAATCTGATGAGCCTCGTCGCGGAGCTTCCCTCGATCGCGATCGAGATCATCAGCGAGCTGGGCCAGCGCCTGCACAGCACCAACCAGTCGCTCGCCTTCCTGACCTACGCGGCGAACGCGCTGGCGCGTGGCGAGTACGATGCCGCCATGCTCGCGGAATTGACGCGACAGTCGGGGGCGCTGGCGACCTTCGCGCGCGCCTTTTCCGACATGGCGGCGGAGATCCAGGCCAAGCAGACGCGCCGCGAGGAGATGGAAGCGGCGGCGGCGATCCAGCAATCGATCCTGCCCGGCCCGCTCCCGCTCGGCGCGGCCGAACACCGGATCGACCTGCACGCCGATATGCACCCGGCACGCGAGATCGGCGGCGATTTCTACGATTATTTCATGCTCGACGAACGCCGGCTGGTCGTGACGATTGCCGATGTTTCGGGGAAGGGCATCCCGGCGGCACTTTTTATGGCGGTGTCGCGCACCGTCATGCGCAACGCCCCCGTCGAGACCGATATGGCGCAACGCATGCGCGAGGCCAACCGGCTCCTCGCGACCGGCAACACCGCCTGCATGTTCGTGACGATGTTCTCCGGCGTGCTCGATATCGAAACCGGCCGGCTGCGCTACTGCAATGCCGGCCACAACGCGCCCTATCTGCTGCGCGCCGGCGGCGGCTGCGACATGCTGAAACCGACCGGCATCCCGTTCGGCATCGATCCGGACCGCGCTTATGAGATCGCCGAAACCGTGCTCGCTTCCGGCGACACGCTGTTCATGTTCACCGACGGCATCACCGAGGCGTTCAACCCGGCCGGCGAGATTCTTGGCGACGCCCGGCTCGACAATGTTCTCGATCGCGAGCGCGGCAGCGGCGCCGCCGAGCTCGTCGAAAAAGTGATCGGAGCCACTGCCGAATTCGCCGCCGGCGCCGAACAGTCCGACGACATCACCTGCCTGGCTTTGGTGTATCGCGGCTAGGGTCAGCGGCGCGCGGTTTCGATCCGCAGACGGTTCTCGCCCGCTTCCCGGCGGTATTCGATGCGGTCCGCCATGTTGCGCAGCAGATGGATCCCGAGACCGCCTGCCTCGCGCTCCTCGAGCGGTTTGGCGAGATCGGGCGGCGGGGCGGCCGAGGGGTCGAACGGCCGGCCATTATCGGCCAATTCGGCGGCGCAGCGCTTATCGTCGATATCGAGGTGGACCCGAAAACGGTGCGGCGGCGGCACCTCGGCGAAGGCGTAGGAGACGACATTTGTCGCCGCCTCCTCGATGGCCAGCATCAGCTTGAACGTCAGCTCGTTGGCGAGTCCGGCTTCCTCGCAGCGCTGCTCGATCCATTCCATCAAGGGCGGGATCGCGGCGAGATCCGGGGCGACATTCTTGTCGTGCGAGGCCATCCGGCCTCTTAACGTGGCCGCCCTGGCAAGCCAAGCAATTATCGCGCGCCGCCCTGCCTCTCTTGCACCTACAATCGGCGCCATGCTACCCAGCTTCGAGGGGCAGCCAAGCCCGGCAGGGGACAGTACATGGAATTCGCGCATGAACAGGCGGGCGATGTCGCCATCGTGAGGCTCGAGGGCCGGCTCGACAGCGGCGCCGCGCATGGCGCCGAAGAAGGGTTCAACGGCATCCTCGGGGGCGGCACGCCGCATCTCGCGATCGATATGACAAAGCTCGATTACATCAGCAGCGCCGGGCTGCGGGTCCTGTTGGTTGTCGCCAAGAAGGTGCAGCAGGCGAAGGGCAAGGTGGCCCTGTTCGGCCTCTCGCCGAATGTGCGCGAGGTGTTCACGGTCAGCGGCTTCGACACGATCTTCTCGATCGTGCCGGATTCGGCGGCGGCGGTTGCGGCAGTACGTTAAGGGAGCCGAGCGATGTTGAGCTTTGTCGAAGAGATCACCCTGTTGCTGCTCGACGACACGCAGGGGCGGTTTGTCGATTTGCCGCTTTCGGCTTCCGATGTCGTGGTTGCCGGCGCCGCGCTGATGGATTTGGCGCTCGCCAACCGCATCGACAGCGATCTGAAGCAGCTGACCGTTGTCGACACCAAGCCGACCGGCGACGACATTCTGGACGACGCGCTGGCGCGGATCGCCCAGCCCGGCGAGGAGCTCACCGTCTCGGCCGCGGTCGAGGGGCTTGCGGCCTATGCCGAGGGCTATAAGGAAAAGGCGCTGCAGCGGCTTGTCGCGCACAAGATCCTGCGCGAGGAGAACGGCCGCTTTTTGTGGGTCTTCCCGACGCGGCGCTATCCGGTCATCGACGACACCGAGCAGCGCGAAGTGAAGGCGCGGCTGCGCCAGGTCCTGTTGACCGACGAGATCCCCGATCCGCGCGATGTCGTGCTGATCTGCCTCATCGACGCCTGCAACCTCTTGGGCCTCGTCTTGACGCCGGAGGAGATCAATCAGACGACCGCGCGGGTCGAGCAGCTCAGCAAGATGGACCTGATCGGCCAGGCCGTGACGCGCGCGGTTTCCGAGATCCGCTTTATCGTCAAGCACGCGACCTCGCCGATTTTCTAAATCTGCAGCGGTTCTTAAACCGGCCCCGTGCCCGGCCTGGTGCCGGGCACCCACGTCTTAAATTGCCGCGGAACCAAAAGACGTGGATGGCCGGGATAAACCCGGCCACGGGGAACTGAAGAGAGGGGAGTCGCGGCCCGGCTCACAGCATCCCCATGACCGTGTTGACGACGCGCACCAGCGCCTCCGCCTGTTCAGGGGACATGGCGCCCTTCTCGGCGGCCTCGGTCACCACCTCGCGCAATTTGCGCAATTCGGCCCGGTCCGCGACGAGCGGCAGTCCGGTCCACTCCGAGCCGCCGCGCCGCGTCGGCGCGACATGCTGAAACCACAGCTTCAGCATCTGCCGGTCGCCGTTGAGCGCCAGCTCGCGCATTTTCTTCGCGAGCGGGATCGTCTTGCGCGCGATGACATACTCGGCGACAGCCGCCGGCGGGTGGATGCGCGGCGGGCGCCCGGCAGGATTGCCGGATTGGCCCTTCTCCCAGCGACCGCCATGCGGCTGGGCTCGATCGAGCGCCTGGCCCGGCGGAGGCGAGTCCAACAGCGCTGAAAGGGCGGCCTCCTCGGGCTCCGCGGTCGCGACCTGCCCCTGTTCCACCGCGATTTCGCCTTCGGTTTCGACCTCCATCAATCCTACCTCCTTGTTGTTGCTGATCTTTTTCGACCCGCACCGGCCCGTTGTGGCCGTGCAATAACAGGGAATTAACAGGTAAATATCAGCAAATTATCAGGGGCTCGGATGGGCCACCCTAAGCGCTTATTGCCGGGCGAGCGGATAATTCAGGCATAGTCATTATAGCAATATGTCATTGTTTCCGAGTTTGTCAAGAACAGAATCGGAACACAAAACCGCCATGTCGGTCGGCCGCTATGTCAAACCGGTCGACGGCGATGTCTCCGCGCTGCGCAAAGCGGGGGTGCTCGATCGCGTCGCAGACGGCCGAGTTGGGCCTTCCCTATAACGAGGTCCGGGTCAATTTCGTCGTGCGAGGAGCGTAAGCGCGGACCGACGGAGATACGGGAACGACCCCTCGGCGGCCCGTGTTGCCCTAGTAAGGAATCATATACCGCACCGCGGGCCTCTTCTCGAGGAACCCTCAGGCCGTCTCGCAAGAGACGGCCGTTTTTGTGTGCGCGAGTCATGCGCTCGCGACGAGCGGTGCTATGGCGGGATCATGTCGGGAAATGGTCGGAGTGAGAGGATTTGAACCTCCGGCCCCTGCCTCCCGAAAGCAGTGCTCTACCAGGCTGAGCTACACTCCGCCGACCGGCGGCGATATATAGGGCCGAAGCGCAAAAGGCGCAACCGCCGCACCGGCGCGATGCCGATTGGCTGCAACCCGGTTGTACGATGCCGTCATTCCGGGACGACGTCAAAGGCGGCGGGCCCGGACTCCATTTCCAGAGACTTGTGCTCATGGATTCCGGGCTCTCGGCTTCGCCGATCCCCGGAATGACAGTTGTTGTGGAAAAGCTCCCAGCCGGAAGCGCGTCGGGTGAGGGGGACGGGTCAGAATCCCCGTTCGGTGGCAAAGGCCGCCGCCTCGGCGAGCGCGCGGCGAAGGGGGGTGGCGGGAAACGGCGACAAGGCCTCGACCGCGGCGGCGGCATAGGCGCGGGCGCGAGCCAGGGTTTCGGCCAGGGCGCCGTGCCGCTCGACAAGCCGCAGAGCGCGTTCGAGATCGCCCGGGCCTTGCTCGCCCTGTTCCAGGGTGCGGCGCCAGAAGGCGCGCTCCTCGCCGTCGCCGCGCGCATAAGCGAGGACGATCGGCAAGGTGATCTTGCCGTCGCGGAAATCGTCGCCGACCGATTTCCCGAACTCGCTGGGATGCGCCGAAAAATCGAGCATGTCGTCGATCAGCTGATAGGCGATCCCGAGATTGCGCCCGAAGCGCCCGAGCGCTTCTTCCTCCTCGACCGGCCGATCGGCCAACACCGCGCCAATCCGGCTCGCCGCGGCAAACAAGGCCGCGGTCTTCGCCTCGATGACTTCGAGATAGGCCGCCTCGGTCGTCGCGGTATCGTTGGCCGTGATCAGCTGATGCACCTCGCCCTCGGCGATGATCGCCGCGGTGCGCGACAGGATGTCGAGAACCCGCAGCGAGCCGTCCTCCACCATCAGCTGGAAAGCGCGGGCGAACAGGAAATCGCCGACCAACACCGCCGGCTTGTTGCCCCAGACGGCATTCGCCGTGTCGCGGCCGCGGCGCAGATCGCTCGCATCGACGACATCGTCATGCAGGAGCGTCGCGGTGTGGATGAATTCGACCGCGGCGGCGAGCGCGACATGCCGCTCGCCGCGATAACCGCAGAGGCGCGCGCAGCCCAAGGTCAGCATCGGGCGCAATCGTTTGCCGCCGGCCGACACGATATGGCCGGCGAGCTGCGGGATCAGCGCGACGGGGCTGTCCATGCGCTCGACGATCAGCGCGTTGACGCGGTCGAGATCGCCCGAGAGCAGCCGGAACAACGGCTCGAGAGACGGAGGCGGGCCTTCGCGGTCGCGATCGACAATCGGCACCGGCGCCACCGGGTTCTCCTCGCTGGGGGCCGCCCAGGGCCGGGCGGGGCGAAGTTGATGCGCCCGGCGGCGAGCGAGCATAGAATGTCGCACCGAGTCAAGTGGCGCACCCTCGGCCGCAAGTCACGCCGCCGGTGCCGGGCCGCGCTAATCCGCCGCATCCGATGCGGCATCACCCGATGCCGGCCTCCGACGCCGGTTTCCGATGTCGGCTTCCGATGTCCGCTTTCAGGGGTCCGATGAAAGAGCTGCTGCGCACCAACGATGTCGTCCGCCTGTCCTGGGCGCAGGCGCTGTTGCGCGACGCGGGGATCGACAGCGTCGTGCTCGACCAGCATACGAGCCTTGTCGAGGGCAGCATCGGCGCGATCCCGCGGCGGCTGATGGTCGCCGAGCGCGATCATGAACGCGCCCGCGCCTTGATTGCAGCGGAGGAGGCGGGGCTCCGGTGAATTCGCCCGGCCCATCTTCTTCCGACGGGCCGGCCGATCCGCCGTCGGGGGTGCGGTCGGATACCGGCGCCGCGGTCACCGAGGACCGCCTGCTCGGCGGCCGCGTCTGCCTGCGCCAGCCGGCAGAGGGGGCGCGCGCCGCGATCGACCCGGTGTTTCTCGCCGCCGCAATCCCGGCGGAACCCCAGCAGCAGATCCTCGATGCCGGCTGCGGCGCCGGCGCGGCGATGCTGTGTCTTGCGGCCCGGGTGCCGGGGTGCCGCGTCATCGGCATCGAATTGCAGCGCGATCTCGTGCGCCTCGCCGGCGACAATATATTGCTCAACGGGATGGCCGATCGCCTCTCGGCCATGGTCGGCGATCTGTTGCAGCCGCCGCCCCGGCTCAGCCCCGGCAGCTTCGATCACGTCATGGCGAACCCGCCCTTTATCGAGCGCGGCCGCGGCAGCCCGGTCGCCGACCCGGCAAAAGCCGCCGCCACGGTCGAGGGCGATGCCGCGCTCGGCGATTGGGTGCGGTTCGCGCTCGGCATGGTGCGGGCAAAGGGCACAATTACCTTTATCCATCGCGCCGACCGCATCGACGTGCTGCTCGCGCAACTCGCGGGCCGCGCCGGCGGGATCGTCGTTTTTCCGCTGTGGCCGCGCTCCGGACAGGCAGCCAACCGGGTGCTCGTACAGGCGCGGAAGCAGATCGCCGCGCCGGCCCGGCTCGCCGCGGGGCTCGTCTTGCACGAAGCCGATGGCCGGTTTACCGCGGCGGCCGATGCTGTCCTGCGGGGCGGCGAGGCATTGTTGCTGTAGACGCACTACACCGCGGGCGGAACAATCCCCATCTTGCGGGGGTGATGAACCCGCGCGAGCTTCTGAAATTCCTGCCGGTCGAGCGCTTCCGCAACCCCGCTGCGACTGTGGCGGTCATTCGCCTCGATGGCGTCATCGGGCCGCGGCAGTGGCGCACGGCGCTGTCCTTGGGCAGCCATGCCAATGCGCTCGACCGCGCCTTTGCGCTGTCGGGACTTTCGGGGGTCGCGCTCGCGATCAACTCGCCGGGCGGCTCGCCAGTTCAGTCGGCGCTCCTGTTCCGCCGCATCCGCCAGCTCGCCGAGGAGAAAGGCGTCCCGGTCTTCGCTTTTGCCGAGGATGTCGCGGCATCGGGCGGCTACTGGCTCGCTTTGGCCGGCGACGAGATCTATGCCGAAGAAGCCTCGCTCCTCGGCTCGATCGGCGTCGTCTCGGCCGGGTTTGGCGTGCACCGCCTGATCGAGCGCTTTGGCATCGAGCGGCGGCTTCATACCGCGGGCGAGCGCAAATCGCTGCTCGACCCGTTTCTGCCGGAGGATCCGGCCGATGTCGCGCGCCTCACGGCGTTGCAGCAGGACATCCACGAAACCTTCAAGGAGCAGGTCCGCCATCGCCGCGGCGGCAAGATCGACGCGGCCGACGAGACCTTGTTCAGCGGCGAGGTGTTGACCGGCCGCATGGCCTTGGCGCGCGGCCTCATCGACGGCGTCGGCGATCTGCGGTCGGTCATGCGCGCCCGCTTTGGCGACAATGTCCGGCTCGTGCCAATCGCGACCGAGCGGCGGCGCCGCTGGTGGCTGCCGCGGCGGCAGCGCTTTGTCGAGCGCGAGCTGTGGACCCCGATCGCCGATCTGATCGGCTGGCTGGAAGCCCGCGCGCTCTGGGCCCGCTTTGGGCTGTAGCCGGCGTGACCGGCTTGCTTGACCCTGGGCCTCCTCGACCCTAAACCTCGGCGATGTTCGGCGGTTTGTCTCGTCTTCTCCTTCT
>JBKOVT010000069.1:0-21460 GCA_046724035.1 Pseudomonadota bacterium
AATGGCGGACCCGGCGAGATTCGAACTCACGACCTCTGCCTTCGGAGGGCAAATCACGGACCCAAACGAGGACTCAGCACGCTTACCACAGAGGGGCGAGCACGCCGGATGCCTAAATACTCAGAGGGTATCGTGGACAAAGAAGATGAAAATCACAGAGATCGTTGGTTCCTATGCCGATCCGGAAGAACCGGATAGCAGTTTACTTCAAAATATCGCCAGCGCCTTCACTCGAAGTGGCAAGGTAAAGCGCCCTCTCGACCAACAACTGCCGGACGGTCAGCCGATAGCCGGCTACATACCATTTTCGTCTCGGGCGGCCTCAGATGAGGACCCCGCCGTTGATGCTATTTCGAAGACCAGCACGGATGCTCCAATCATTCGTACGACACAAATCCTGCGTCCGCCCCGCTGTACGACGCCTGGGCCTGCCGGTTCGCTAGCCCGAGATTTCTAGCGAGTCGAGCGGTTTTCGCGCTCAATCGGAGCTGAGTTTGAGACCGAAACAGGGGAGACCCACCGCGAGCTAAATCAGGGCGGGTGTCTTTTCTTCTTGCAATTGAGGTTCTGCATAAACATCGCGCAAGCGACGATCAGCGAGACGACGAGCTGGCGCGAGCGCGGCGTCATCATCGGCTATTCAGCCGGGACATGGGTGTTCGTTTCACGCGCGCCCAACCATTCTTTCGATACGCCGGTCGGGCACGAGCCACATCAGCGCCACCACGACGTACACGGTGCCCGCCGCCCAGGCGTCGACAAAAGCAAGCAGAGCTCCCGTCAGATAGAGCAGCGGCGAAAGCTTCCCTTTGAGATCGCGGCCAAGCGCCTGAGCCAGCGCCGAGTCCCGCCCATGCGTGCGAATGATCGCGAACTGCAAGACTTGCCAGGCGAGCGCCGGCATCACCAGCGCGATGCCATACGCCGCGGTCGGTACGGGCGCGAAACGGTTCTCGCCCATCCACGCTGTGGCAAACGGTATCAGCGACAGCCAGAACAGCAGGTGAAGGTTGGCCCACAACATCGACCCGTCGACCCGCCTTACCAAATGAAAGAAGTGATGGTGGTTATTCCAGTAGATCGCGATGTAGACGAAGCTCAGGACATAGCTGAGGAATACAGGGGCGGCGCCGGCAAGCGCGGCGAGATCGTCGCCGTGCGGGACCTTCAATTCGAGCACATGATCGTGATGATGATCGCGATCACGCCGCCGCTGAACGCAAGCAGGCGGTCCTTTTCCACACCCGGGTTCTCGCGCGAGTCAGCCGCGTCGATCGCGACTGTCGTCCGGCGCGAGCCGCTTGGTCATCAGATAGCGGGTGACGCCGGGTGCATCGCAGTCGAGACGGGCGGCCATTTCATAGCCCTGTTTCACATAAAACCCGGGCGCCTGGATCTCCATCGTGTTCAGCGCGATGCGGGTGCAGCCCCGCCGCCGGCCCTCCTCCTCGGCCATCGCCAAAAGCCGGCTACCGAGCCGATCGCGGCGCAGATCTTCGGGCAGGAAAAACCGATCGACACGAAGCTGGCCGAGATAGCTGCCGCCATAGAGCCCGCCCAGGACTTTTCCCGAAACCGGGTCGGTGACGAACACCGCGAGCGGTCGATAATCGTCATAGCCGGCCTGGCTCGTGTTGTAGGCGCGCAAGCCCTCCTGCACGACCGCGGTATCGGCCGGATCGGGAGCGTCGGTCAGGACGATCTTCGGTTCGAGCTTGTCTGCCATGGCAATCCTCAGATTGATGGCCGGCGCACGGGCTGGGTCTGCTCGAAGGCGCGGGCAGCGCGCAGCACCCGGTCCTCGGCATAGAGCGGGCCGACGATCTGCAAGCCGATCGGCAGACCAGCGCTCGTCAGCCCACACGGGATCGAGGCGGCCGGCTGGCGCGTCATGTTGAACGGATAACTGAACGGCGACCAGTCGAACCACTGCTCCTCATATGCCGGGTCATTCAGATCCTGGCCGACCGGCAATGCCGGCACCGGCATCATGGGGGTCAGCAGCAGATCATAGCGCTCGTGGAATTCGCCCATGCGAACACCGAGCATCGTGCGCGCGACATCGGCCCCGAGATAGTCGACCGCACCGATCTTCTGCCCGAGCGCGGCCATCGCGGCGAGGCCGGGGTCGCAGAGCTTATGCTTCTCGGCCGGCAAGCCGGCCAGCACGCGCGCTTCGCCCGCGGCCCAGAGCGTTAGCAGCGCCTCGCGCGGCGACGGGAAGACCTCGCGAACCTCCTCGACCGTCGCGCCGAGCGCCTCGAATTGCCGCGCTGCCGCCGCGGCCGCCGCGACGATCTCGGTATCGACCCGGGCATAGCCGAGATCGGGGCTGTAGGCGATCTTGAGCCCGCGCACGCCATCCTCGATGCCGTCCCGCCAATCGCGATCCTCCGGCGGCAACGCGTAGGGGTCGCGGTGATCGGGCCGGGACATCACGTTCAGCATCAAGGCCGCGTCGCGCACATGGCGGGTCATCGGTCCGACATTCGAGAGGAGGCCGAGCGGCGAAGCGGGATACGCCGGGACCCGGCCAAACGTCGCCTTGATACCGAAGACCCCGGTAAAGGCCGCCGGGATGCGGATCGAGCCGGCGCCGTCGGTCCCGAGATTCAACGGCGCGATGCCGGCGGCGCACGCAGCCGCAGCGCCGGCGCTGCTGCCGCCCGGGGTGCGTTCCAGATTCCACGGGTTTCGGGTGATGCCGGTCAGCGGGCTGTCGCCGATCGCCTTCCAGCCGAATTCCGGGGTCGTTGTCTTACCGAGAATGACGGCGCCCGCTTCGCGCAGCCGCGCCACCGCGGGGCTGTCTTCCGACCAATCCCGATCGGGATCGATGAGCTTCGACCCGCGCAACGTCGGAAAGCCGCGCATCAGCACGATGTCCTTGATCGTGACCGGCACGCCGTCAATCGCGCTGAGCGGCGCGCCCTGGCGCCAACGCTGCTCGGAGGCGCGAGCCGCCGCCAAGGCGCCATCGCGGTCGACAAAGACAAAAGCGTTGAGGTTGGGCTGCAGCGCGTCAATGCGGCCGAGCAGCATTTCGGCTGCCTCGACCGGCGAGAGCGCCTTCTTGCGATACAGCTCGCCCAATCCCTCGGCCGAGGCAAAAGCGATATCCGTGCCGCTCGTCATGTCCCCTCCGCCGTGGCTGCGCTGCGACTATCAGCCAATCGCGGCGCAGCGGCAACGGCGAAGGGACTCAGCCGGACACGAGGAAATTGAGTGGCTGCGGCTCGGTCGCGATGCCAATGACCGGCCAGGAATTAGCCGCCCGGGGGTCGGGCTCGCCCTCCCATAATTTGCTGTCGAGACGGATGCGGCGAAACTGTCCGGCAACCGTTAGGCGCTGGGCGCGGCGCACCGATACCGGGACGCCGTCGGCGCTGTCCGGATCGTCGAGCCAGCGCGCGAAACCCTCCCGCTCGGCGTCGTTGTCGCCGACAAAGCAAATGTCGAGATCGCGGTCGGAAGGGTCGGCCTCGGGGGCGATCGGCAGCCGGGGGCCGATCAGCGGGATCGCCGTGATCTCCAACACCGCGAAGCGCCCAGCGATCGTCTCGTCCTCGATGCCGATCTCCAAGTTCTCCGGCGGCGCCTCGATGACGATTTTGCGAACAAACTCACGGGCCCGCGCCACGCGGTACTTGCGCGGAATTTCATGCATCGCCTGCTCGAAAGCGCCAAAGCCGACGCCCTCGGTCAGACGCCGCGTACCCCAAGGTCCGCTGGCGCTGATCGGGTAATAGGGCCGGTCGCGGGCTTCGGACCAGCCGGCTACGAGATCCTCGATCGGCCCGCCGATCCCGAGCGAGCGAGCGATGTTGTTGGCGGTGCCGAGCGGCAGGACCGCAATCGGCGGGCCATCGGAGCGCGCCTCGCGCACGACCCGCGCGACCGTGCCATCACCGCCGGCCGAGACGATGATCTCGGCGGGATGGCCCAGCACCTCGCCGAGATCGCAATGTTTGGCGGGGAAATAACTGACGCTGTAACCAGCCCGTTCGAGAAGCTCGACAAGGGCCTCGCGCTCGTGGCGCTTATCCCCCGCCTTCTCGTTGTGGATCAGGATTGCCCGCCGCTGCCTGTTGCTTGCCATACGGCTATAAACACTGCCGAGGGCGCTGCAGCACCGACCTCAACCACGGAGCACCAGGGAGTGCCCCTCACCCCCGGGCCGCACAAGGAGGGGAGAAGGTTCCACCGGAGCGGCTAGTAGGTTTCTTTCGGCAGATCCAACAGCGGAAACGGGCTGTGGACATGCGGCGGCACGACCGGCGGCGCCGCGCGCAGATTAGGATCTGTCGAGCTCGGCATAGCTCGTGACGCCGAGCAATGAGAGGCAGATGCGGATCTCGTCCTCAAGGATCTCGAACAGCCGCACGACCCTTTCCCGGCCGGCGGCGGCAAGCCCGTAGACGTAGAGCCGGCCCACCGCCACGGCATCCGCCCCGAGGGCGATCGCCTTCACGACATCGGTGCCGCGGGTGATCGAGCCATCGACAATGATGCGGGCGCGCCCGGCGACCGCCTCGACGATTTCCGGCAACACGGCAACCGAGCCCAGCCCCTGGTCGAGCTGACGCCCGCCATGGTTCGACACATAGACGCAATCGACGCCGTGCTCGACCGCGATCAGCGCGTCCTCGGGGGTAGCGATACCTTTCAGGATCAGCGGGATGTCGAAATTGCGCTTGATGCGCGCGATGTCCTTCCAATTGAACTGCGCCTGATAGATGCGTGCGTCATCGACCCGCACGCGGCGGCGTTGGTGACGCTTGGCGATGTCGCGCTCGCGCCGGCTGTAGCTGTCGGTGTCGATCGTGAGGCAAAAGGCGTTGTAGCCGCGCTCGGTCGCGCGGCGGACATGGTCATCGACCCAGGCTTCGTCGCCGCGTACATAAAGCTGAAAAATACGAAACCCGTCGCCTGCCGCCTCGGCGGTCTTATCCATGCCGGGATCGGACACCGAAGAGAGGATCATCCCGTTGCCGAATTCGGCGGTCGCCGCCGCGACCGCGGCCCCTCCGCCCGGATCGAAATTCTGCAATGATCCGACCGGCGCGCAGAGCACCGGCAGGCGCAATTTCCGGCCGAACAGGGTGCGGGTGCAATCGACGTTCGAGACATCGCGCAAGACCCGGGGCCGGAAGCCGAGCGAGTCGAGCGCCAAGCGATTGCGCGCCAGCGTCGTCTCGCTCTCAGAGCCGCCGATCAGGTAGTCCCAATTGTTGCGGTCGAGGTTCTGCCGCGCGACCTTGACGAATTCGTGCAGGTTCTGGAAACGAAAGTTCAGGATCTCGTCGGGCATCGGCGGGGGACCTCGTCGGGTGGAGCCGGCGGCACCCTAACGGACGCCCGGAAAGCCGGCAACCGGCCCCGATTGGCAAGCCCTTCTGCGAATTTGCCCTTTCCCCTGGGCAGCGGCTACGATGCCGGTCTGAAACGACCCCGCGAAGAGGAGACGCGCCCGATGCCCCACCGTGTTTTGACCCCCGACAGCCATGGCGACGAAACGATGAAGATCGCCTACGACATGCTGCCGGACGGCTTGGAGCTGGTGACCGCGCCGCATGGCCGGCCGGAATTCTGGAACCTGCTGAAGGATGCCGATTTCTATATCGGCGCCGGCCAGTTCAAGCACGGCCCGGAGTTTTACCAGCAAGCGCCCAAGCTGAAGCTCGTGCAGACCCTGAGCGCCGGCTACAACACCTATGATTTGGAAGCGGCGCGCGCCGCGGGGGTGCCGATCTGCAACAATGGCGGCGCCAACGCAACAGCGGTCGCCGAGCACGCGCTCCTGCTGATGCTGGCCGTCTCCCGGAAGCTGACCTGGGTGCACGAAGGCGTCGTCTCCGGGCGCTGGCGCGGCAACGACTTCAACTCAGCTAAGCTCTATGAGCTCGAGGACAAGACGCTCGGCATCGTCGGGCTCGGCAATATCGGCAAGAAGGTGGCGCGTCGCGCCAAGGCCTTCGACATGCGGATCCAGTATTACGACATCAACCGCATGACGACCGACCAGGAGGATGCGCTCGGGGTCCGCTTTGTGCTGTTGCCCGAGCTGCTCAAGACGTCGGACATCGTCAGCCTGCACGTGCCGCTCGATCTATCGACGCATAATCTGATCGGCGAGCGCGAGCTGTCGCTGATGAAACCGACCGCGATCCTGATCAACACCTGCCGCGGTCCGGTCGTCGAGGAGAAGGCGCTCTACCGGGCCTTGCGCGACGAGAAGATCATGGGCGCCGGGCTTGATGTCATGCGCGAGGAGCCGCCGCAACCGGATCACGAGCTGTTTAGCTTGAAGAACGCGATCTTCAGCCCGCATTCGGCCGGCCCGACCTGGGACAATCACCCGAAGCGCTGGCGCAACGCGTTCGACAATTGCGAGCGCGTCGCGCGCGGCCAGAAGCCGTTCTGGATCGTCCCCGAGCTGCGGTAGAAGTACATTTTACCACGAAGGTCACGAAGGTTTCGCGAAGAGCACGAAGGCGCAGGGCCCATCGGGTCCTTCGTGAAACCTTTGTGTCCTTCGTGGTGAAGAATTTTTGTGAGAGATCCGATGGCTGAACGGAATCCGCAGACGATCGAAGAGGCGCGGGCGTTTGTTGCGCGGGTCGAGTCGTTGTTCATGCCGTGGAACATCCCGGCGCTTCTCGCCGGCTTCACCGAGGATTGCGTCGTCCGCTTTGGCGATCTGCCGGAGTTCCGCGGCAAAACCGAATTAGAAAAATTGTTCCGCAGCCGGAGCGAGCGGCAGATCGGGTATCGGCTGCGCAAGGAATTGCGGTCCCTCTCGGCCGACAGGATCGCGAATTACTGGGAAGGCGAGTGGCGGGATGCTGTGACCGGCAAGGAGATGGCCGGGCGCGGCGTCGAGGTCTGGACGATGCTTGACGGCAAGATCGCGGTCTGGGAGGCCGCCTTCAATTTCAACGAAAAAGGCAAGCCCAGCGCGATGGGCCTGACCTAAGAAGGCCTGTTTCATTACGACTGCTTGCCCCGGAGGCCAGCAATGCCCGTTACCCTGCTGATGCTGCCGCCGCAGAACGACAAGACCCGCGAATGGGGACAGCGGATCGGCGCCGCCTGTCCCGAGATCGAGATCATCGTTCCGGAGACCATGGAGGGCGCCGAACAGGCGATCGCGATGGCGGACGCCGCTTACGGCACGATCCCGCCGGCGCTCCTGGCCCGCGCCGAGAAATTGCGCTGGCTGCAGGCGCCGCAGGCCGCGCCGCCGGCCGGCTACTACTACCGCGAGCTCATCGAGCACCCGGTCGCTATCACGAATTTCCGCGAGATCTATAACGACCATATCGGCGCGCATGTCATGTCGTTCGTGCTCGCTTTTGCGCGCGGACTGCATGTCTACCTGCCGCAGCAGCAGCGCCGGCAATGGAAAAAATTGCCGCCCGACAGCGGTGTCGTGCACTTGCCGGAAGCGACCGCGCTGGTGGTCGGGGTCGGCGGCATCGGAGCCGAGGTGGCGCGGCTCGCCAGCGCCTTCGGCATGCGGGTCATCGGCATCGACGAGCGCCGCGCCGAGAAGCCGCCCGGGGTGGCCGAATTGCACCGCGCCGCCGCGCTCGACGAGCAACTGCCGCGCGCCGATTTTGTAATCCTGACCGTGCCGCACACGCCCGAGACCGAGGGCTTCATGAACCGTGCGCGCTTCCGCCGCATGAAGCGGACGGCCTTCTTCATCAATATCGGGCGCGGCATGACGACCCGCCTCGACGATCTCGCCGCCGCGTTACAAGCCGGCGAGATCGCCGGCGCCGGGCTCGATGTGTTCGAGCAGGAGCCGCTGCCCGCCGAACATCCGCTGTGGACCCTACCGGGCGTCCTGATCACGCCGCATACCGCGGGTTACGGCCCCTATTTGGACGAGCGCCGCTACGAGGTCTTCGCCGATAATTGCCGCCGTTTTCTTGCCGGAGAGCCGTTGCGCAACGTTGTCGACAAATCGCGCTGGTTCTGAATCGAACGCGCAAAGCTCTCCTTGCCTCAATAGATACGCGCGCCGGCGTTCCATATCACCGGATGGTTTCGGGCTCCCCACTCCGCTAGCGCGCACCGCTCACCGGCAACCCGCTGAAATGACGGGCGTTGCAACAGCAACACCGCATCCCTGCAGCGGGAGGGCAGCATTGAGCGAGTTCGAAGTGAGCCGGCGGCGCTTTATCGGCGCCTCGGTGGCGGCGGGCGGCCTTGCCGCCACGACGGCCAAGACGGCGCATGCGGCGGTCGCGCAAAAGGGCGCAGCGCCGGTGCGGACACCGGAAACGGTCGATCTAACGCTTGAGGTAAACGGCAGGCGGCACAGTCTGGCGGTCGAGCCGCGCACGACATTGCTCGACGCCCTGCGCGAGGAGTTGCGTCTGACCGGCACAAAGAAAGGCTGCGATCGCGGCTCTTGTGGCGCGTGCACGGTGCACATCGACGGCGCCCGCGTCCTCTCTTGCCTTACCCTCGCGGCGCGCTGCCAGGGCAAGACGGTGACCACGATCGAGGGGCTGGCGAGCGACGGCGAGTTGCATCCGATGCAGGCGGCCTTCCTCGCGCGCGACGGGCTGCAATGCGGCTATTGCACGCCGGGCCAGATCATGTCGGCGGTGGCGCTTGTTGAGGAAGGCCGGGCGGTCTCGGACGATGCGATCCGCGAATGGATGAGCGGCAACATCTGCCGCTGCGGGGCCTACCCGCACATCCTCACCGCGATCAAGGACGTGGCGGGTTCGGGATCCCGGAGCTGAACCATGGAGAATTTCACGATTACCAGCCCGGATAGCCTCGATGCGGCGCTGACGGCGGCGCAACAGCAGCCGGACGCGAAATTCATCGCCGGCGGCACCGATCTCTTGCAGCTGATGAAGGATCATGTCGAGCGGCCGCAGCGCCTGGTCGATCTCGACGGCTTGCCGCTCGACCAATTCTCGATCGGCGATGACGGCGCGCGTATTGGCGCGCTCGTTAAGATGAGCGATCTCGCGGACAACCCGGACCTGCGCCGCCGTTATCCGGTCATCGCCGAGGCATTGCTGGCCAGCGCCTCGCTGCAGGTGCGCAATATGGCGACGATTGGCGGCAATTTGTTGCAGCGTACCCGATGCGGCTATTTCCGCGATACCGGAGTCGCGGCCTGCAACAAGCGCCGGCCCGGTTCGGGATGTTCCGCCATTCTCGGCTTCAACCGGCTGCATGCGGTGCTCGGCGGTAGCGAGTTTTGCATCGCGACACATCCCTCCGACCTCGCGGTTGCGCTCGCCGCGCTCGATGCCGCGGTCGAAGTGCAGGGAAGCGACGGCGTGCGCAGTGTGCCGATCAACGAATTTTATCTCGTCCCCGACGACACGCCGGAACGCGAAACGGTGCTGCGGCCGGGCGACCTCATCACCGCAATCCTGGTACCGCCGCCTGGGATGGGCGAGCGCTCGCATTACCTCAAACTCCGCGACCGCGCCTCGTTCGAATTTGCGCTGGTCTCGGTGGCGGTCGCCATGGCCGTCGATGACGGGCGGATCCGCGCCGCGCGCATCGCGGTCGGCGGAGTCGGCACAAAACCGTGGCGGCTGCCCAATGTCGAAGCCGCGCTCGCCGGCGCGCCGATGACGCCCGCGGCACTGATCGAGGCGGCCGCGCACGCCGCCGAAGGAGCGCATCCGCTTCGCGATAACGCCTTCAAGATCCCGCTGATGCAGCGCGCCGTGGCGCGCGCGCTCGCAACCGTCACCGCGTGAGGAGGAGAGCGATGCCTCTCGACACCGGTTTCTCCATCGCCACCGGTCAAGTCGTCGGACAGCCGATCGACCGGCGCGACGGCGGGCTCAAAGTAACCGGCCGGGCCCGCTATGCCGCCGAGTTCGATATCGACAATCTGGCTTACGCCGCGCTCGTGCAGAGCACGATCGCAAGCGGCGAGATCACCGGCTTCGATCTGAGCGAGGCCCAGGCCGTCCCGGGGGTGCTGACGATCATGACGCCCGACAATGCGCCGCGCCTGCCGCAGGCGGCACCGGGGCAGAGCGAGACCACCGGTCCGCTCGTCGCCAAGCCGCTGCTGCAGGACCGGCTCGTCTATTATAACGGCCAGCATATCGCGCTCGTCGTTGCCGATACGCTGGAGCGGGCGCAGCAGGCGGCGGCGCTCGTCCATGTCCAGTATCGCGAGGCCGAGGCGCAGGTGCGCATGCAGGATGCGCTTGGCTCCGCCTACCCGCCGCAGCATTTCCGCAATGGGGCGCGGCCGCCCGACAGCCGCCGCGGCGATCCCGAAGCGGCCCTCGCCTCGGCGCCGGTCAAGATCGACGCGACCTATACGACACCGCTCGAGCACCACAACCCGATGGAGCCGCATGCGACGATCGCGCTGTGGGAGGGCGACGGTGAGGACAAGCGCCTGACCGTGTACAGCGCAACCCAGGGCATCTCGAACACCAGCAATGCGCTTGCCAAATTGTTCGGGCTCAAGCCAGAGCAGGTGCGTGCGATCTGCCCGTTTGTCGGCGGCGGCTTTGGCTGCAAGGGCAACACCTGGCCGCATGTCGCGCTGGCCGCGATGGCTTCGGCGGTCGTGGGCCGCCCCGTGAAGCTCGCTCTCGAGCGCAAACAGATGTTCACCTCGAACGGCTACCGCCCGCAGACGGTCCAGCGCGTGCGGCTCGGCGCCGATCTCGAAGGTCGTCTCCTCGCACTGACGCATGACGGGCTGACTTCGATGTCGCATCCTGCGCTCGGCGAGTTCTCGGAGCCGGTCGCTCTCCAGAGCGAGATGCTGTACGCCGGGCCGAACAATGCAGTGACGCATCGCCTCGTGCCGCTGAACCTGCCGTTGCCGACCTATATGCGGGCACCGGGCGAGGCAAGCGGCAGCTTTGCACTGGAATCGGCGATGGACGAGCTGGCCGCCGCGCTGAAGATCGACCCGCTCGAACTGCGTCTGCGCAATTATGCCGAGACCGATCCGCACGTGGACAAGCCGTTCTCGTCGAAGGCGCTGCGGCAATGCTATGCCGACGGCGCCGAGGTGTTCGGCTGGGCACGCCGCCCGATCGAGCCTGGCTCGATGCGCGACGGCTCGGTCTTGATCGGCTGGGGCGTCGCGACCGCGACCTATCCGGTGAACCGCTCGGCGGCCGGCGCCCGCATCCTGTTCGACAGTGACGGCACCGTCGCGGTGCAGTCCGGGACCCAGGATCTCGGCACCGGCACCTACACGGTCATGGCGCAGCTCGCCGCCGACGCATTGAAGATGCCGCTGCACCGTGTCCGCTTCGAATTGGGCGACAGCAATTTCCCCAAGGCGCCGGTCTCCGGCGGCTCGCAAAGCGCGGCCAGCGTCGGCTCAGCGGTGCTCGCCGCGGCCGGGAACGCGAAGCGTCGGCTGTTCGAGATGGCGCTCGCCGCCAATCGGTCGCCGCTCGCGGGCGCCGCGCCGGACGATCTCGAACTCGGCGACGGCTTTGTGCGATTGCGCAGCGCGCCGCATCGTCAGATCTCGGTGCCGGCGTTGCTGGCGCGCAACCGGCTGGAGCGGCTCGTTGTCGAGGGCGATGCCCAGCCCGGCGACGAAAAGAAGCGCTACTCGATGCATTCCTTTGGCGTGCAATTTGCCGAGGTGCGGGTCGATCCGGAATTGGCGCAGATCCGGGTCAGCCGGTTTGTCGGCGCCTACAGCGCGGGGCGCATCCTCAACATGAAGACGGCGCGCAGCCAGGCCTTGGGCGGCATTACAATGGGGATCGGCATGGCGCTGATGGAGGCGACGCATATCGACCCGAACACCGGCCGCATCGTCAATTCGAACGTCTCGGAATACGTCATGCCGGTCAATGCCGACATCCCCGACATCACGACCATCTTTGTCGAGGAGCAGGACCGGATGATCAACCCAGCCGGAATTAAAGGGCTGGGCGAATTGCCGATCGTCGGCGCCGCGGCCGCGGTCGCGAACGCGGTGTGGCACGCGACCGGCGTCCGCGTACGCGACCTGCCGATCAGGCCGGAAAAGATACTGGTTTGACTGCGAGGAGACTGCTTCGACAGCAATGTTGGGGACGGATTGACCCTGGCGGAACGCCTAGAATCCGGTATTTAAGGCCGGCTAACCCTTTCGATTTACGCCACCGCCGCGCGAGTGCAAGCGCATGGATCAAGAGCGCGAACGAGAGCTAGCCAGGGCTAACCAGCATGGCCGTTGCGTGGATTGTCGAACTCATGGGCGACGGCACCCATACGGCGCGCGGCCTCTATGAATTTGTTGCACTTCCTGTGACAGCCGACCGGTTGA
This sequence comes from Pseudomonadota bacterium, assembly GCA_046724035.1. Taxonomy (GTDB): domain Bacteria; phylum Pseudomonadota; class Alphaproteobacteria; order ATCC43930; family CGMCC-115725; genus DATARH01. The sequence continues at coordinate 12,296 of JBKOVT010000069.1, forward strand.
GCCTGGCGAAACCCGAGGGAGGTTTCGAGATCATGGGGGTCGTGCTGGTCGAGCACGTGCCCGCCGCCACTTCGCCCCCGCAGAGCGGCACAGCGGCAACCGAACCGTCGGCGACGGTCTATGTGCAATGGATTGTGGAGGACGAGGGCGCTCGCCGTTCCTTCATCTGATCAACGGTATCCCCCTTGCCCGGGCATCCACGTCTTCTTCATTCGCAGCCGCAAGACGTGGGTGGCCGGGACAAGCCCGGCCACGGGGTTTCTCGTTACGCGGCGCCGAAATCGATCAGCTGGCGCACCGGCGCGGCCGATTTGAGCGCCGCGAACCCCTCATTGATCTCGCCCAGTTTGATCTTGCCCGAGATCAGGTGATCGAGCTTCAACCGCCCCTGCCGCCACAATGACAAGAGCCGCGGCATGTCGACCCGGAAGCGGTTCCCGCCCATCGAGGTGCCCTGGATCTTGCGGTCGCGCAGGAAATCGTAGCCGTGCAGTTCGATCTTGATGCCAAACGGCACCATGCCGATGATTGTCGCGGTGCCGCCGGCGCGCAGCATGCGGAAGGATTGCTCGGCTGTATCCTTGGTGCCGAGCGCCTCGAAGGAGTAATGCACGCCGCCCTTGGTGAGCTCGCGCACCGCCTCCACCGGGTCGAGGTTGCTGGCGTTGATCGTGTCGGTGGCGCCGAGCTCGCGCGCGAGGTCGAGCTTCGAGGGCACGCGGTCGATTGCGATGATGCGCTCGGCGCCGGCGAGCGCCGCGCCGTTGACCGCCGAAAGACCGACCCCGCCGCAACCGATGACGGCGACCGTCGCGCCGGGCTCGACCTTGGCGGCGTTGAACACCGCGCCGACGCCGGTCATGACGCCGCAGCCGACGAGCGCGCCGCGATCGAGCGGGATGTCGTCGTCGATCTTCACCATCGAGTTCTCATGCACCAGCATCTGCTCGCCAAAGGAGGAGAGGTTCAGGAACTGGTTCATCAATTCGCCGCCCTTCCATGTCATCCGCCGCGACACGCCGGGCAGCATCTTGACATCGGTGTTCTCGCAGAGGTTCGGGTGCCCGGTAACGCATTGCGAACAGGTGCCGCAGAATACCGATAGGCAGGTGATGACGTGGTCGCCCGGCTTGACATAGGTCACCCCATCGCCGACCGCCTCGACAATTGCGGCCGATTCATGCCCGAGGACGCAGGGGGTCGGGTGCGGATAGAGCCCCTCGATAAAATGCAGATCGCTGTGGCAAAGCCCGGCATAGGCGGTGCGCAGCAATACCTCCCGGCCCTTTGGCTTGGTCAGCGAGACGTCCTCGATCGTCAGCGGCTGGTGCGGCGCGTGCAGGACGGCGGCTTTCATGGGGGCTCCTCCCTTTGACCGGAGGATGCTAGCGCCGCGGGCCGGGAGGGTCCAGAACGCGCAAGGCGGCTCCGTCAGGCCCGCTCGTCGGCGAGACCGTAAACGGGCTGTGGCTCTCGAAACCCGGCCAAGGCAAAATCGCCGAGCGGCACGACCGCGCCGCAATGCGCCGCGAACTCGGCGGAGAACACGGTGGTCCGCCGCAATTCGCTGGCCACCTCTTCCAGGCGAGCAGCCAGGTTTACCGCCGGCCCGATGCAGGTAAAGTCGAGCCGGTCAGCGGCGCCGATATTGCCGTAGAGCAGTTCGCCGATATGCAGCGCGACGCCGTAGCGCGGGCCAGCTGACGGCCAGTCAGACAGCGCGGAGACGGCGTCCCGCACCTCCTCCGCCGCGCCAAGCGCAGCCCGGCAGACATCCCGTGGAGCGGCCTCGCCGGCGAGCGGGAAGATCGCCAAGAGGCCATCGCCCATGAATTTGAGGACCTCCCCACCATGCTTCGCAATCGCGGGGATCTGGCAATCGAAATAGCGGTTGAGCAATTCGATCAGCTCCGCGGGCGGCATGCGGTCGGCAAGCTCGGTAAACCCGCGCATGTCCGAGAGCCAGATGGCGGCGCGGATCGTCTCGCTAAAGCCGCGCCGAATGCTGCCCGCCAGGATGCGCGCACCGGCGTCCCTGCCAACATAGGTGTCGAGGAGATTGGCCGCGGTGCGGCGCAGCGCATAATTTTCGGTGACCCGCGCGAGAGGCCCGATCAGCATTTCGAGCGCCGCGCGCTGGGTGTCGGTAAATCCACCGGGGTGGCGCGTCGCCCAGGTCCCGACATGCACCTCGCCATTGCTGAACTTGATCGGCACCGCGACGTATTCGGTGCCGCCTTCGGCGCGCAATTCGTCGAGCTGCGGAAAGGCGCGCGCCTCGGGGCTGTCCAGGCGGAAGCGGAGCGGCCGGGCATCGCGATAGACGACCGCGACCGGGCTGCCGCGAAACGCGGCGGTGTCGAAGATCCCGTAGGACGCCTCACCGAATGTCACGCCCGCGCCCTGTCGCCACTGGATGCGGCGGCCCATGATCTGCGGATGCAAGGTGCGCACGAAGACCGCCGCGTGCCAGAGCGGAATACCGATTGCGAGCAGCCCCTCGCACATTTTCGTAATGACTTCATCGGGCGTCTTGGCGGAAGGCGCGCCGTCGATGAGCCACTCGCGAAGAGCGGTGATGTCAGGTGCCGCTGCCGTCACGCGCCGATGTTATCATCATATCTGTCGCGATGGCGCAGCCAGTAACCCGTCTCGTTGCGCCCCTTGGGCGCGCGGTCGAGCCACTGATACATACCCCAGAGGCCGTCCAGTCCGCGCGCATAGGCCGAATAGGTGTGGTAGACGATGCCGTCTTCGAGCGCGAACGCGCTCATGCCCGGCCTCTCCCGTGCGTAGGTGGATACCTCGGTGCCGGTCAGGGCCGCGCCCTTCGCAGCCCCCTCGGGGGGCGCGGCATCGCGGTTGCGCGGCGGGGACGGCCGGTAGTTGTAGTCAACCGCTCCTTCGCGCTGCTGCTCCTCGGTGACCGAGACATTGAAGTCGAAGTTGAAGTCGCTGCCAAGCGACGACGCCCACGGAAAATTCCACCCCATCCGCCGCTTGAACGCCTGCAGCTTCGCGAGCGGCGCCCGCGACACCGCCCACAGCATCACATCATGGTTGGCGAGGTGTACGGCGAACCCGTTAAAGCCGTCCGCGATCGCCGAGCAGGACGGACAGCCGGCGGTGTAGTCGGGTCCGAACATGAAATGGTAGACGAGGAGCTGCGAGCGCCCGCGGAAGAGATCGGGCAGCGAGGCGCTCCCCCCATCGGTATCGAACCGGTACTGCTTGTCGATCCCGACCCAGGGCAGCTCTTGCCGCCGCCGCCGGAGCTCGTCGCTGCGCCGCGTCAAATCCTTCTCCGCTTGGAGCAGCTCGAGCCGCGCCGCAAGCCACTCTTCGCGTGTCCCGGTCTTGTGTTTTGGCATTGCTGCTTGCTCCGTTGTCATAAGCCCTTTCTCAGTACGCGAAGTTGGGCCGCCAGCCGGCAGCGCCTTCGGGCAGCAGATCGAACAAATGATAGACCGTGCAGAAATCGTCCCCCGGCGAGAACGAGGTATCGGAGATGCGGTAGATGCGCGCGCCATCGCGGCGGAAGACCGAAACCCCGGGGAGCCAACCCTGCTCGCCGCGATAGCCCATATCGGCGGCGAAGCTCGTGCCCTGATGCGACACCATGCGGAAATGCCAGCCGCGCGAGGCGGAGAAGGCACGCTGCGTCTCCGGATTATCGGGGGATGAAAGGACAAAGGCGGCGCGGTTTTCGAGATGCGGCCGCACGCCGTTGAACCCGTCGGCCCACATCGTGCAGGCGGGACAGGACTTGCCCATGTTGTGGATGACGAACAGGTGTTCCTTATTGCCGAACAGATCGGACAGGCGCACCGGGCCGTCAGCGCTTGCGAAGCGGTAGTTTTCGACCTCTTGGGGCTCGGCCTCCTTTTGCAGTGCCCGCATTTTGTCGCGCAGTGCGCCCATCTCGCGGCGATACGCCGCCAGCCTTTCGCTGGCCTCCTGGTAACGCATCGGCTCCTTCTCCTTTTGCTGAGATGTGATCGAGCCAGGCGGCGAGCGTGTCGAACTGCGCCTGCCAATATTTGCTGTAGCGGTTGAGCCAGAGCGCGGCCTCGAAGATCGGCCCGGCTTCAAGCCGGCAGCGGCTGATCCTGCCGGTGCGCTCCTGCGTGACGAGACCGGCCCGGACGAGAACCTGGATGTGGCGCGACACCGCTTGCAAGGAAATGTCGAAGGGCGCGGCCAATTCCGAGACGAGCAGATCTTTGCCGTCGAGCCGGTTCAGCACCGCCCGCCGCACCGGATCGGCGAGCGCCGCGAAAACGCGGTCGAGCATCGCCTCCTCTGCCGGACTCTGCGTCGCAACTATGTTCTTCGCCACAACCATGCAATCGGCACGATACTCAACTCTTTCGTTGATAGTCAACACATCAGTCGATCGATTGTTGAACCAGGGCTTGCACCTTCCACCGTCGTCCCGGCGAAAGCCGGGACTCACTCATCAACCGCCTCGACGGGCTGACAAGTGGGTCCCGGCTTTCGCCGGGACGACGGTTTGGGGGAGTTGCAGAGGCGATGAGCTCTGGCATCGGCGGCAGTTGCACCGCTAAGCTCGGTCTGTAAGCGGGAAGAGGCGGGCGATGCAGACATGGCGGATCGGCAAGGTCACGGTGACGAAGATTGTCGAGATGGAGGTCACCGGCGGGAGCCGCTTTATCCTGCCGCAGGCGACCTATGAGGAGATCCTGCCGATCGAATGGATGCAGCCGCATTTCGCCGATGAACGCGGCCGCCTCAAGATGAGCATCCACGCGCTCGTCGTCGAAACCCCGGACCGGCGCATCGTCATCGATACTTGTCTCGGCAACGACAAAGAGGGCCGGCGCATCCCGACCTGGAACAATCTGCAAGGGCCGTTTCTGGCCGATCTCGCAACCGCCGGCTATCCGCGCGAGTCGATCGACACGGTGTTGTGCACGCATCTGCATGTCGATCATGTCGGCTGGAACACAATGCTGGTCGACGGCAAATGGCTCCCGACCTTTCCGCGGGCGCGCTATCTGATGGGCCGCGTCGAGTTCGAGCATTGGCAAGAGCAGCACGAGCGTGAGGACATGGCGGCCGTCTTTGCCGACTCGGTGAAGCCGGTCTACGATGCCGGCCTCGCCGACCTCGTCGAAATCGATCATCGGGTGTGTGACGAAATCAGCCTGGTGCCGACCACCGGCCATACGCCGGGGCATGCCAGCGTCTTGATTCGGTCAGAGGGCGAAGAGGCGCTGATCACCGGCGATTTCATCCATCATCCCTGCCAGATCGCGCACCCGGAATGGTCATCGACAGCAGACACCGATCCGGAGGCGGCGCACCGAACGCGCGACCGAATGCTGAAGGAATTATCCGAACGCCCGGTGCTGGTCATCGGCACGCATTTCGCCGGCGCGACCGCCGGCCGTATCGTGCGCGACGGCGACGCCTACCGCCTCGCGGTTTGAAGCAAAAGGAATTCCAGGTGACGGAACGCATTTTCGACGGACTCAAGGTCATCGATTGCGCGAGCTTTATCGCCGGACCGGCGGCGGCGACAATCATGTCGGATTTCGGCGCCGAGGTCGTCAAGATCGAGCCGCCGGGAATGGGAGACCCCTATCGCCGGCGCGCGGTCCCGAACCCGAGAAATCCGCTCAACCCGGGTTTCTTCTTCGACACGCGCAACAAAAAGAGCCTCGCGCTTGATCTGCGCACCGAGCGCGGGCGCGCCGTGCTCTATCGGCTCGTCAAGGAAGCCGACGTCTTCATCACCAACTACCCGCCGCCGGCCCGCGGGCGGCTCGGTATCACGTATGACGACCTCAAGCATTTGAACGACCGGATGATCTACGCCTCCTTCACCGGCTATGGCGAGACCGGCCCGGAGGCCAACAAGCCCGGCTTCGACGCGACCGCGTGGTGGGCGCGCACCGGCCTGATGGACCTCGTGCGCGCCGGCGAGGAGGTCAACCCGGCGCGCTCGCTGCCCGGGATGGGCGATCACCCGTCCGCAATGGGCACCTATGGCGCGATCGTCACCGCGCTCTATCAGCGCGAGAAGACGGGTAAGGGAAATTACGTCGGCTCGTCACTGTTGGCGAACGGGTTGTGGGCCAATGCCTGCTCCGTGCAGGCGGCCTTGTGCGGCGACGAGGTGCGGCCGCAGCCGCCGCGGCACGAGGCGCTCTCCGCGCTGCGGGTGCATTATCAATGCCGGGACGGCCGCTGGCTTTTGCTGTCGATTGCCGCCGACGAATGGCGATGGGAAAAGTTCAAGGCCTGCTTCGATGCGCCGGTGCTCGATGATGAGCGGTTCGCGACCAATCCTGGACGCGACAGACACGCGCATGAGCTGGTGGCCATTCTCGACAAACTCTTCGCCGAGCACGAGCTCGATTACTGGCGCAAGAAGCTCGACGATGCCGGGCTGATCTTCGGCGTAGTCGGCCGGGTCGAAGACATCCGCCATGACGAGCAGGTGCTCGCCGCCGGTTTCTTGAAGCCCTATGCCGATGACCCGGAGCTGTGGACGATCGACAGCCCCTTCTTCCTCGCGGGGCAGCAAAAGGTGGCGCCGCGACGCGCCCCCGGCGTTGGCCAGAACAGCGATGAGGTATTGCGTGAATACGGCTACTCCGATGAAGAGATCGCCGCGTTGCGCGCCGACGGGGTGGTCGCGTGAGCGGCGAGATGACCGCCACCGAGCGCCTTTTGGCGCTGCTCGATCATCTCGGGATCGGCAAGGCGCATGTCGCGACGCAGATCCCGGCCGATATCGCCGGCCTCGCAATGCAACAAGCGGAACGGCTCGGCGGCATCGTGATGTGTACGCCGGTGCGGCTCGATCCGGCGCCGTTCGCGAACGCCGCCGAACGCGTGCTGATGATTTCCGGCGAATACGGGCCGACCTTCGAGGTGTGCCTGCGCGCCGCCGACCGGCTCCCCGGCGCCGAGCGCACCGTGCTCGACAGCTACGAGGCTTTGGGCTGGTCCGATGTCGGCGCCGATCGCAACGCCGAGATCGCGGCCGCGATGACCGGTTTTTTGCACCGCTACACCGCCGACACGCCGCGTGCGCCGGCAATCGAAGGAAACCATGCCGGGATCTCCTACCGGATCGAGGGCCAGGGCCCGGCCTTGCTGCTGTTGCCGTTCTTTCTGGCGCCGTCGCAATGGGTGCCGGTCATCCCGCAGCTGGCGCGGCATTTCACGGTCGTGACATTGGGCGGACGCCATCTCGGCGGCATCGCCGCACTGGAAGACCGCGCCAGCATGCCAACCTACCGCGCGATGTTCCGCACGCTGATCGATCTGATCGCGCCCAAGCCCGGCGAGGCGATCCTCGATATCGGTTGCGGCGCCGGCTCGCTTGATCGGCTGCTCGCGCAACGTGTAGGCGGCGTCAATCCGATCACGGCGATCGACGTCAACCCGTTCTGGCTGCGCGAGGCGGAGGCGCTCGCAGCCGAGGACGGGGTCGGCAGCATGATCCGGTTTCTTCCCGGCAATGCCGAGGCCGTGCCGTTTCCGGACAATTCCTTCGACGCGGTTTTCTCGGTGACCGTGCTCGAGGAATGCGACGCCGACCGCGCCATCGCCGAGATGACCCGGGTTGTGCGTCCCGGCGGCCGCATCGGAATCGTCGTGCGCGCGGTCGACCTGCCGCAATGGTGGAATCTCGATCTTCCCGAGCCGATCCGCCGCAAGGTGACGCCGCCGCCGCAATCGGTCGCCGCAAAGGGGGTCGCCGATGCCAGCCTTTACCGCCGCATGCGGCAGGCGGGGCTCGAAGACCTCGTCTCTTTCCCGACACTCGTCACGCTCGATCAGCCCGCAGGGCCGATCTGGCGCTACCGCGAGGATCACATCCTCTCATTGCTCGATCCCGAGGAGCTGACGATCTGGCGCGCGGCCCGCAACAAAGCCAAAGCGGACGGGCTGTTGATGATGGCGCATCCGCTGCACGCCGCGGTCGGCCGCAAGCCCGATAGCTGAGCCGCCGTTTTAAGCGGCGCTAACTAGCAGCAACTAACCGCGCGGCGCATTGCCGCGCTGTTCCAAGTCGCTCGCAGTTCCGTCGAGCTCATCAGCCAGTCGTCGCAGATGGTCGGAAATATCGGGGGCCGAATCGGCCAAGTCCCTTAGTTCCTCTGCACTTCTGCGCAGAAAATCGATAGTTTCTCGCATAGTGTCTATACAAACAGGCGAGTGTCACGACGAGTTTCGCGCCGCGCTCTTTTCTATCTCGGCAGCCTGTTCGTCGAGCTCGCGCGCCAATTCGAGCAGGTTTGCGGCAACCGTTTTGTCGGTGGTCTGCCGCGCCAAACGGCGGCAGCGCGCCGCCTTTTCGCGATAACCGCGCGCCAACTCTTTCGGATCGGTCATGCAGGCTTGCGCGGCTCAGTACAGGCCGCCGCTGCCTGGGCCGGGCTTGACCGGCGGGGGCTTGTCGGCAGCTTCGGGCGATGCCGGTTTGGCCTCGGGCAAGAGCGCGATCGGGGTACTCGGGGCGGCGGGCGCTCCCGGCGGCGAGGCGACCTCGATCGCCGGACCGAGGGGCGGCAATGCCGCGGCCGCCGCTGGTTTGGCGTTGCCCTCTGCGGCAGCAGCCGATTCCACCTGAGGCTTTGGCAACTCGGGCGCAGCCATCGCGGCCGGCACGGGGCTCGGCAAGGCGGCGGGCTTCAGCGGCGGCGCGCTCAGCGCGGCGGCGCTCGGCAGACCGAGATTCGCCGGCGGCTCCGGCAAGGGGGCGATCGGAGGCGCGGCTGCGGGCGCGGCCGGGGCCGACACGGTTGCCGGTTTTGCCGCGCGATCGGGCGGCGCCGCGGGCGGCTTTGCGATGATCGCGGCGGCCGGCATGACAGAGGGCGCGGGGGCTGGCACGACAGGCGGTGACTTGTCGGCGGGCGCCGGCGCTTCTTGGTGAAGCGCCGCGACGCTTGGCGCGGCTTGGTGCGTCTGCACGTAATTGAAGACGAGATTGCCGGCGACGCCGACCGCGACGGCATAGCAAAAGGCGGCCATCTTGCTGACCGCCAGCCGCGCGACCTTCCTGAAGAACCCGTTCACTGACCCGCTTCCCCCTCGGGCTGCTCACCGGCGCGTCATCTGATACATGAGGTTTGCGGCGGCACCAAGTTGATATGTCGGCGAAATGTGGCAGCGGCAAGGCCG
>JBKOVT010000207.1:0-8418 GCA_046724035.1 Pseudomonadota bacterium
AATCAAAGCTTTGTGGCGGAGAGGGAGGGATTCGAACCCTCGGTCCCCCGCAAGGAGGACAACGGTTTTCGAGACCGCCCCGTTCGACCGCTCCGGCACCTCTCCACATAAGCGGCGGCAAGCACTTATCACGGGCCTATCGGGGAACGAAACCCGAAATTGGCACCCGTTCGGCACCCGTCAAGTCTGCGGGCGCGCGGGTAGTCATTCAGTTCGAAATCTGAGCGGCCCAAGCAACCAAACGCGGGGGTTTAGCGTTCACGCGCGATGGATCACCTCCCCGAAGACGAGTGGATACGCGACCGCATCAGACGGTTACGGGTGTTGCGCCGTTCCGTGTTCGATGCACAGGCCATTCGCGCGATCGATGAGCTGATCGAGGAAGCCGAAGAACGGCTAGAGGTACTCGGGACGTCTTCTTCCTAAAACTGACCACTACGGGCGCGCGTTGGCCGTGCGCCCTAAAAAAGGCCGGCATCCTTGGTCTTTGCGTCGATGATCTGCGCCACATCGTCCATGCATTTTTTGGCATCGCCGCCGTAATCCTGCCCCGTCAGCAGCTTGCCGATCGCGGTTGGCAGCTCGTTATTGGCGTAGCCGATCCAAGGCGGGAAGTGCGGTTCCGTCGCGATGACGTTGTTGATGGTCCATTTCACGATGTCGAGATGACGCGTGGTGCCCGTCATCACCTTGGCTTTGGCCTTGACCGCGGGATCCATGAAACATGAGTTGCGGGTCGGCGCGAACCCGCCGGCCACGGTGCAGCGCGTCATCGTTGCCTTGCAGGTGCCCCACTGCATGAAGACCCAGGCCGCCTCACGGTTCCTCGAGTACTTCGACAGAGCGAGCAGCGAACCGCCCTGATGTCCGGCATTCGGCTTTTCGTTGAAGCCGCAACCCGCCGGTGAGCGCAACGATACCGGTGTCAGGGGTTTTGCGGGTTCCCAGAGACCCGGCACTTTGGAATCGTTGGCGTCCAAACCGGGGAAGAGCTCGCTCCAGCTGTGCACCAGCGCGACCTGGCCCGACTGCATCATCTGGAACTGGCCGTCCCAGGTCGAGGCGGTCGAGTTCGGCGGAGCGCATTTCAGAAGCTCCTGATACCATTTGAGGCCGGCAATGCCCTGTTCGTCATTGCCGGAGAACCGCTTGTTCCGTCCGAAAACCGAGCCGCCATGGCCCCATACCGCCTGGCTCCAGTCGCATTCCAGCGAGTAGTGGCCGGATTTCGCCTGCAACCCGGTGCCAAAGACCCCGTTGCCGCTCTCGGCTTCGGTGATCGCCTTCACAGCGTTTGCAAATTCCGGATAGGTCGTCGGCACCTCGATCCCGTGCTTGTCCAGCAGGTCCTTGCGGTACATCAGGATAAAGATCGGGATATCGAAGGGTATGCCCATCCATTTGCCATCGACCAGCGCCGCGCCTTCGACCAACGGACGACAAAAATCGTCGAAGTCGAAATCCGGCATCGCGAGCTCGGGCTTGTCCTTGTAGAGCTCGATCGGATCGACGCAGTCCCGCGCGAAGGCCGCGACCCATGACTGATCGAGATAGTAGAGGTCGTAAGCGCCGAGCTGACCTTGAACATCCTGCATCGCCTTGGCGAGCACCTGCTCCAGCGGCACGATGTCGATTTCCACCTCGATGCCGGTGGGATCGGTGAACTCTTTCTTGATCTGATTGAGCACGATGCTCGGCGGCGTCGCCTCCGAGGTGAACCGGATCGTCGTCCCGCGGTAGCGGCTACCGACTTCCTTGAGCCATTTGGCTTGATTGTCCGGCAGTCCGGCCGCATCGGCCGGCGCGGCAACGCCAAAGCGGCGAGGGCCGCCGAGCATGGCAAGCCCGAAGGACGAAAATCCGATACCCGCGAGGCCCATGCGACGCAGGAACTCGCGTTTGGATATTCGCCGGGCGGTGTAGGCATTGGCGGCGTCGATAATAAAGGTGCGCTTGTCGTGCTCTTTTTGGCTCATCGCTCTCGGCTGCGGTCGGTCAAAGGCAAAATTTCCGGCAAAGCTTCGCGCCGCATGCAATCAGCGCAGGGGTTCGCCCGCGAATGGATCGTAGGGGTAGCCGGCATAGACCAACCCGGCATCACCACCCGCTGTCAGCAACTGCTCCACTTTCTGGACCATCTCGCCGATCATGCGCCGAGGCTCGCCGGATTGAAGCTGATGCTTGATCTCGATCAGGGCTCGGTTGGCGGCATCGAGGCGCCGCGCAAGGATTGCCGCCACATACAGAGAGACCGTCGAATCGCCGGTGCGCAACATCTGTGCATCGGCGACATGAAACTCGGATTGCTCGGTCGCGCGCACATCGGCGGTATGCGTCTGATCCATGAGGAGAGCCAACTCCCCGAACACCGCGCCCGGCGCCGAGACTGCAGCGAGCTGTACGCCATCCTTGACGACCTCAACCGCTCCGCTTTTAAGAATAAGCAACCGGCCCGTCGCCGTACCGGCGGACAACAGCGTCTTGCCCGCTTGGCATTTTCTGACAGGCAGGCTTTCCAGCCTCTGCTGGAAGGCAACAGCATCCGGAACCAGGGCCATAGTCGTTTCCTCCTTCAGTTCGGCTGCCAACAAATCGTAATCAACAGGATCAGCGGACGAGATACGCATGATGCGCCTGGATGGCCCGCGCGCTGCGCGCGAGCTCGGCCGCGACGGAAGCGGCCGGCGCGACCTCGAGCGGATAATTGTCGGCCGCGGCCGCTTTTCGGATCGCCGGCTCGGCGGCGACTTCGGCGATCACCCGCTCGACCGCCACGATGAGCGCCTTTGGCATGGTGCGCGGCGCGAACACCGAGGTCGCTGTCGTAATGTCCGCCTTGGAATCGCCGGTGCGCTCGTTCAAGGTCGGCACTTTGGGCAGCTTGGGGTTGCGCAGAGCGCCAAAGGTCAGGATCGGGCGCACCGGCGCCGGCGCGGCATCGGCCACCGGTATCAGTGTGATGGTCTTCAGAAACCCGGCATCCGCCTCGCCCGAGGTCAGCGCGTTCAGGATCTGCTCCCGGGTGCCGACTACCTTATCGGTAAAGGACAGGCCGAACTTCTTTTCCAGCATCGCCAGCTCCAGCCCGAAGACGGCGTGGCGCCCCAAATGGGTCATGCGCAGCTGGCGCGAATGGGCTTGCGCCAGGAAATCTTCGAAATTCCGTATTGGCGAGGATTCGGCCACGATCAGCGACACCGAGAGCTTGCCGCTGAGGCGGGCGACGGGCTGCACCTCCTGGAGCAAGGGAGCACGTTCGTGGTCAAGCTCGGCGAGCTGGCGGCTGATCGGGTCGAGCACGACAAAGGCGAGGCCGCCGGGCGGCGTCTTGATCACATAATCCAATGCCGTCCCGCCGGCCTTGCCGCCCATCGTGACGACCTCGACCGTCGCCCCTGATTTGCGGGCGATCTCCTCGCGCATCAAGGCAAGCGGTTTATTCGTCACCGAGTTCGGCCCATACGGCTCGACAAAGATGATGTGCAGACCGGCCAGCGGGTTGCCATCTGCGGCGAGCGCGGAATGGACCGGCCCCAGGACCATCACCAGCCCGATCAGCCAGGCGATCCGCCTCGCCGCCGCGCCAAAATCCGATTTCCTCATGAAAGCTTCTCCTGAAGGTGCTTGATTTTCGGCGCGCTGCGCGTTTCTCAACCGAGATTGCGTGAGTTCCGGTGCCGATGCGGCGTCATCGTCTGCCGTTTGAGTCGCTGGCGCAACAAATGTTGCCCGTGGGTAGTGTCTCAGTTTGAAATTGCTATTCGATCACCTCGTCGGCGCGGACTAAGATTGATTGCGGAACAGTGAGGCCAAGCGCCTGAACGGTTCTCAGATTGATGACCAGCTCGAATTTGGTCGGCTGCTGGACCGGCAGGTCGGCGGGTTTCTCGCCCTTGAGGATTCTGCCGGCGTACATGCCAACCTGGCCAAGGACAGCGATGTTGTTAATTCCATAGCTGATCAGGCCGCCGGCTGCCGCGAACTCGCGAAAAGGATAGATCGCCGGAACGGCATGTCGTGATGCCAGCGCTACGAGCTGCTCGCGCTGGAGCAGGAAGAACGGATCGGCCACGACGACGATCGCGCCGGCTCCCAGTTGCATCAGGGACCTGAACGCGGGCTCGATTTCACCTTCGATGCCGGCCCTCAGGATAGCGAGCTGCACCGCCTTCCCGCGCGCCCCTTCCTGTGCCTTTTGGATGAAACTCTCGGCAGTCGGACTGTTCGGGTTTACAAGCAGGGCAATAATCTTGGCGTGCGGAATCAGCTCGGACAGCAACTCGAGTCGCTTCGACATCAGCGCGACGGCCATGTCGCTGAAGCCGGTGATGTTGCCGCTCGGCCGCGCGAGGCTCGCGACTAGACCGGCCGCAACCGGGTCCCCAATGGCGCTGAAGACGATCGGGATCGTCAAGGTTGCGTTTTTCGCAGCGAGCAACGGAGGAATGCCGCCGGTTGCCACGATCACATCGACCTTGCGGCTGACGAGATCGGCCGCCAATGCGGGCAGCCGATCATAGCTCCCCTCGGCCCAGCGGTATTCGATCGCCAAATTTTGGCCCTCGACGTAGCCCGTTTCGCTCAGTCCCTGCTGGAACGCGGCCACATACGGAGCGGCTGGACCGGGCGAGCCGCCGCTGAGAAAGCCGATCACCGGCATCGCCTTCTGCCGCGCGCTTAGCGGGCCGGCCACGACCATCGCGCCGCCGAGCAGTAACATCAACTCGCGGCGTTTCATTCGTGGCCTCGCCTTTCGCGTTCGGCGCCCTATACGCTTAGCGTAAAGCACGGCATGGAGCCAGTATGCGGCGCTGATCAATCAGGCCGAAGGCGAGCCGAAGAAGCGCGGACCCTACAAGGCGCGCTGGCCGGCCGAGATTTCGAACTGAGTCACTACTCGCCCGTGGGTAGTGGACGGCGCCGTGAGATCAAATTCGCGTTGAGGGGCAATAAAGCCGAGAACCCTCGCCGTTGCCGATTGTTGATGGGCTGGCGCTCGCGCTGTTACGCTGGCGCGGCGCTCAGACTGGGATAGCGGGCATGCGCTTTATCGTGACGATCCTGATGGCCTCGCTGGTCGCGATTGCGGCATCGGCAGCACCGGCTCGGGCCTCCGAGGTGGCGCTCGGGGAAAGCGGTGGGATTTACACCGTGCCCGGAGAAGTCAATCGCTCGGTCACGCTGCAATTTCTGGTCGATCCCGGATCGGCAGTCGTCGTGATCCCGCGCGCCGCGCTGAGGCAGCTTGTCGCCAACGGGACCGTTACCGAAAACGATGTCGTCGGCGTCAGCATCGCCGAGCTCGCCGACCGCTCGCTTTACCAGACCGCGCGGATCAGACTGCGCGAATTGCGCGTCGGCAATGAGGTCGCGCACGACGTCATCGCCGCGGTGTCGCCGGGCTTGAGCCACCCGTTGCTCGGCCAGACGTTTCTGCGGCGGTTCGCCTCGGTCACGATCGACAACCAGCGGCGCACGCTCATTCTGTCGGGCGCCGGGTTGGGGAATTCGGCGATTGCAAGTTCGGGTTGGGCTGGGGCCCCGCAATATCCGGCCGTGGCGCCCTCGCCCTATTACGCCGCGCCGCCGAGCGCGTTCTACGGCTCCTCCAGCCCGCCGCCTTACTGGGCGCGCTGAGCCGTAACGCCGGCGCGGCGCCGGCGCGTCCGCCTATAACAAAAAGCCCCGCGCCAGGCGCGGGGCTTTCGTATCCCGTAACGGCGCGGGCTCAGTACCCGTAATAGTACCGATGCCGCCACGGCCGCTCATAGCCGCCACCGTAATACCGGTCATTCCAGCGCCGGTTGTAGCTCCAGCGGTTCGGGACGCAACGGCCCCAATGATTGGGATGAAAGCCGCGGCCGCAGCCGAAGGCCGCTTCGACGACGTTAGCCGAGCCCGGGGCGACCCCGAGATCCGGAACCGCGGGAGCGGCGTTCGCCGACACCGCAGAGGCGCCCAAAGCCAGAGCGCCGGCAAAAACAAGAACTGATACGCGCATTTCGATCCTCCAACGCTGCCGTGGGATGAACGAAGGACCGCGGCAAACAATTCCGGAGGCGCGCCCTTGCAGGCGGGCTCTTTGGTGTAGGCCGAGTATGCCCCCTCGGGCATTCTGATCGAGACTGAGGGGGCGGCGATGGCGGCTGAGAGCGGATTGCGAGTCGGGGTTATCGGGGCGGGCATTGTCGGGCTGTGCGCGGCGTTGTGGCTGCAGCGTGACGGCCACCGCGTGTTCCTCGTCGAGTCGGGCAATCCCGGCGAAGGCGCTTCCTTTGGCAATGCCGGCTGTTTCAACGGGTCGTCGGTGACGCCGGCGGGAATGCCGGGAGTGATGAAGCAGGTGCCGCGCTGGCTGATGGACCCGCTGGGACCGCTGGCGTTGCGCTGGAGCTATCTGCCGCAAATCCTGCCCTATCTCGTGCGGTTTCTGCGTTCGGCGACGCCGGAGAAGGTCAAAGCGCAGGCGCGCGCGATGCGGCCCCTGATCGGGCCGACCGTGCCGCTCGTACGCGAATTGGCCACGATGGCGGGCGCCGACACGCTCGTGCATCAGCGCGGGCATCTGTATGTCTACCGGTCGGCCGAAGCCTTGGCGAAAGACGGCTTCGCCTGGGCATTGCGGCGCGACAACGGCGTCGAGGTCGACGAATTCGACGCCGACGAATTGCGCCAGCTCGAACCGACGCTGTCGCGCGACTATGTGCGCGGCCTCCTCGTGCGCGAAAACGGCCACACGAGCAATCCGTTCGGGCTGGTCTCGGCGTTTGTCGAGCTGTTCCGACGCCAGGGCGGCGAGATCGTGCCGGCGCGCGCGCTCGGGTTTCGGCTCGACGGCAAACGCTTGACGGAGATCGCGACCGACCGTGGCGATCAGCCGGCCGAAAGGGCGGTGGTCTGCGCCGGCGCCTATTCGAAGCCGCTGGCCGCATCGCTCGGGGACAAGGTGCCGCTCGAAACCGAGCGCGGCTATCACTTGATGATCCGCGATCCGGAAATCATGCCGCGCATCCCGACCGCCGATGCCGACGGCAAATTTGTCGCGACGCCGATGGATACGGGGCTGCGCTTTGCCGGCACGGTCGAGTTGGCGGGGCTCGACGCGCCGCCCGATTGGCGCCGCTCGCAGATCCTCTTGGCGCAGGGCCGCCGCATGTTGCCGGGGCTCGCAAAGGAGCATGCCGAGGAGCGGATCTCGATGTGGATGGGGCACCGGCCGGCGACGCCGGACTCGCTGCCGGTGATCGGGGCGTCGCGCGCCTCGCCGGATGTGATCTACGCGTTCGGGCACGGCCATGTCGGAATGACGGCGGCGCCGATGACGGGAAAGATCGTCGCCGATCTCGTCTCGGGACGGCCGGCCTCGATCGATATCGCGCCCTTTGCCGCGGCAAGGTTCGGCTAGATCACGTCCGCTTAGTCTAAAACGGCGTCCCGGCGAAAGCCGGGATTTACCATTCAGCCGTCCATGCCGCTGACAAATGGGTCCCGGCTTTCGCCGGGACGCGAATTGAAAATCTGCTCTAGGATTGCGCCGTGAATAGGGAGGAGAACATGGCATTGGGCGCCGAGCGGTTTTTGACGACGCATACCGGCAGCCTGCCGCGGCCCGATGATCTGATCCGCACGATGTTCGCCAAAGAGGAAGGCGTGCCGGTCGACCGCGCGGCGCTCGACGCTCGCATCGGCGAGGCGGTATCTGAAATCGTGAAGAAACAGGCCGCCTCCGGAATCGATATCGTCAATGACGGCGAGATGTCGAAGCCAAGCTATGCGACCTATGTCAAAGACCGCCTCAGCGGCTTTGCCGGCACCAGCAACACCTTTGTCTATCAGGACCTCGCCGAGTTCCCGCGGCTGGCGCAGCGCGTCTTTGGCGATCCCGGGCGCTCGCGGCGCAAGACACCGGCCTGCACCGGCCCGATCGCGGTCGCCGACCCCACAGCGGCGCAGGCCGATGTCGCGCATCTGAAATCCGCGCTCGGCGGTGTGACGAGCGCGGGCGCCTTTCTCAGCGCCGCCTCGCCCGGGGTTATCTCGCTGTTCTTTCGCAACGATTATTACCCGAGCCAGGAGGCATATCTGTTCGCGATCGCCGAGGCGATGCGCAACGAATACGAGGCGATCGCCGCGGCGGGCATCACGGTGCAGATCGATTGCCCCGATCTCGCGATGGGCCGGCATATTCAATATGCCGATCTGTCGATCGAGGAATTCCGCAAGCGCGCGCGCCTTCATATCGAGGCGCTGAACCATGCGCTGACGAGTGTGCCGCCAGAGCGGGCGCGCATGCATCTGTGCTGGGGCAATTACGAGGGGCCGCACCATTGCGACGTGCCGCTCGCCGACATCATCGACGTGGTGTTTCTGGCCCGGCCGAGCACGATCTCGTTCGAGGCCGCCAACCCGCGCCATGCG
>JBKOVT010000369.1:0-5057 GCA_046724035.1 Pseudomonadota bacterium
GCAAACGTCGCGGCAGAGCTGCGTCAGCGGGATAAAGACCTTTCTGGAATAGGAGACGAGATTACCGTGGCCGCGGTCGCGCAATGCGGCGGCGACCGGCATCAGCGCGGCGAGATCGCCGCAATCGGCGAGGGCGAGGGCTTCCCCGGCGAAAAGCCGGGCGCCCGCTTCGGCGCGGGCGAGAAGGGCGGCGAAATTCACAAGACTATCCCTCCGTGCCGCGGGGGCGGCATCCTTGCGGAAGAACGAGTCCCGCTGGCGGGGGCATCACGCGACGACGGTGTTGTTGTCGCCTAGTCTCCCATCCGCCCGATGGCGGTGGCGAGGGTCGGCATGTTATCCGCGAGCCACAGGCCCGCCCGTGTGCGCGATCCGAGACCGGCAAAATGACGGAGATCGTCGGGGTTGTCGATATCCAACGCGATCCCCGGCAGCGGGAGGACGGTCGGGCGGATGCCGCGCGCCTCCGCGGCGGCGAGGTGCGGGAAGAAGCTGTTGTCGCCGAACCGCAACGGCACGGCGTCGGGCGGCGACACGATGATGGCGTTCGAGCCGAGCTCGTCATGCGACGGCGCGATCGTGAAAGCGCGAGCCGGGCGGTGCGCATCCAATAGCCGGGCGATCTCGGCGGCGGTGACAAGCGGGATGTCGCCGGGGACGGTCAGCATGCCGCCAGCGCCGTTTCCGGCGAGGTGGCGGGCGGCGGCGGCGACCGCGCCGGTATGGCCATCCCCGGCGCCGTCTGTCAGCCAATCGAAGCCGTAGCGGGCGGCGAGGCGTTGGGCCGCGGGGTCGCTCGTGACGAGGAGACGGCCGGCCAGTTCATCGGCTTCGGCGAGCGCGGCGAGTACATCCTCGAGCATCGCCAGCATCAAGGCTTGACGCAGTGCGGCAGGAACGGCGGGCGCGAGGCGCTGCTTCGCGGCCGATGTGTCCTTGACCGGCACGACCGCCCAGATGCCCGTCGCACTCTTCATTTCGTCACGCGGTCGGCGGCAGCGAGGACCGTGCGCGCGAGGGCCTCGCGATCGGCGAGGCTCTGCATCAGAGTGCGCGCCAGCACGACCTGAATGTCGAGATCCGCGACCGCAACGGCGTCTTCCTCGTCGGCGATGTAGAGGTCGAGGAAATCGCGGTAGTGATGTGCGACAGCGGCGGCGTCGACCGGCAGCCCGAGCTCGGCCATCATTTTGGTGGTTGGGCCCTTGACCGCTTTGCCGCCGATGATCGGCGACACGGCGACGACCGGCGCGGCGCAAGCCCGCAGCGCGGCGCGGATCCCGGGCACGGCGAGGATCGGGTCGATGCTGATAAACGGGTTGGACGGGCAGATGACGACCGCGCTCAGCCGCGGATCGGCGAGCGCAGCGAGAATATCGGGATAGGGCCGCGCATTGGCGACGCCGGCGAATTCGAGGCGGTCGATCACCGGCTCGCAGCGCAATCGCACGAAATAATCCTGGAAATCGAGCCAACCTTCAGCCGTGTGCAGCCGCGTGCGCACGGGATCGTCCGACGCCGGCAGGAGGCGCGCGGCAATGCCGAGCTTGCGGCGGAAATCGTCTGTGATCGACGACAATTTCTCGCCCGCGCCCAAGCGGCGCGTGCGCTCGACATGGGTCGCAAGATCGCCGTCGCCGAGGCGAAACCAGGTCGCGCCGCCCAATGCTTCAAGCGCCGCCATAAAGGTCCAGGTCTCGTTGCGGCGGCCCCAGCCGAGCTCCGGGTTGTCGTTGCCCGACAGCGTGTAGAGCAAGGTGTCGAGATCGGGCGAGATCGCGAGACCGAGATGCTCGAAATCATCGCCGGTATTGGCGACGATTGTCAGCGTGCCCGGTGGCAGGATGCGGTAGAGGCCGAGCGCGAGCTTGGCGCCGCCGACGCCGCCCGACAGCGCGAGCACCGGACGGTTCCCGTTCCTGTCGCTCATCGGAAGAGATCGTGCTCAGGCGGCCGGACGATCGCGGCGGCCGGCGCCTCGGGCGCGGTCCAGGAAAGGCCCCGCACCATAACAATCGGGGTCGCCTCGGCGGCCTGGCCCTGCACGAGCGAGGCGGCGGCGGCGATCTCGTCGGCAAAACCGGTCTCGGTCACCTCGAGCTTGCGGCCGAACAGATCGGGCTGGCCGCGCCAATCGATGACAGCGGGGAGGGCGGCCGCGCCGATCGCGATCCCGACCGTTCCGCGCCGCCACGGCCGGCCGAAGCTGTCGCTGATGATGACCGCAACGCGCTTGCCGGTGCGCGCAGCGAGCTGCTGTTGGAGCGCGAGCGCGGAGGCATCGGGGTCGAGCGGCAACAACAGGACGCGTTCCTTGCCGTCATCCGGCGCGACATTCGAATGGTCGATGCCGGCATTGGCCATCACGAAACCGAGGCGATGCTCGGCGACGATCAAATTCGGGCGATGCCGCACGATGCGCCGTGATTCCGAGAGCACGATCTCGACAAAGCGCGGGTCCTTCTCGGTTTCGGCGGCGAGCGCGATGGCGCGCTCGGAGGGCGTGACGCTCGCGACTTCGACAAAGCGGCCTTCGGATTTCGAGACGATCTTCTGCGCGACGACGATGACATCGTTGTGCTGCAGCGCGATCCCGGTGTTCTCGCAGGCGGCCAGCGTAATCGCCGCAAGATCGTCGCCCGGCTTTACCATCGGCACGCCGGCGAGCCCCATGATCGTCAGCTGCATCGACATTCGACGCTCAGCTTAGGTCCTGGAAGGCTCGCGTCACCCGAACGCCTTGCGGAGGCGGGGCAGGACCTGCTCGGCGTAAAGTTTGAGGAAGCGCGCCTGGTCGGGGCCGGGGGCATGAAAGACGAGGTGACGAAAGCCGAGCTCGACATAAAAGCGGATGCGCTCGACCTGTTCGTCGGGGTCGCTCGAGACGATCCAGCGGCTCGCGGCGCGGTCGAGCGGCAAGGCGTCGGCGAGGCGCTCCATCTCGACCGGATCCTCGACGCCCGTCTTTTCCTCGGGCGAGAGCGCGAGCGCCGCCCAATGCCGCGTCAATTCCTTTGCCTGCTGCGCATCGGTGTCGAACGACACCTTGACCTCGATCATGCGCTCGACGGCGTCCTTGGGCCGGCCGGATTTGCCGAGCCCTTCTTCGACCTTGGCCGTCAGATCGTGATAGAGCTGCGCCGCCTTGCCGCTCGTGCAGATAAAGCCCTCGGCGATCTGGCCGGCCATCGCCGCCGCGAGCGGGCCCGACGCGGCGACCCAGATCGGCACTTTCTGCTTCGGCTTATCATAGATCGTCGCGCGATCGGTCTTGTAGAACTGGCCCTCGAAGGTGACGCGGTCCTCGGTCCATAATGTGTTGATCAGCCGGATCGCTTCGCGCAGCCGGTCGCGGCGCTCCTTGGGGCCTGGCCATTGCATCGCGGTCGACGGCACTTCGTTCAACGACTCGCCGGTGCCGACGCCGAGCACGACGCGGCCCGGGAACATCGCGCCCATCGTGCCAAAGGCCTGCGCGACGATGGAGGGGTGATAGCGGAAGGTCGGCGTCGCGACGCTGGTGCCGATGGTGATGCGCTTTGTGCTGGCGCCGAGCGCGCCGAGCCAGACGAGCGAGTTCGGCGCATGCCCGTCGGTGTGCTTCCAGGGCTGGAAATGGTCGCTGACGAACACCGAGTCGAAGCCGACCTCTTCGGCGAGGCGCGAGAAGTCGAGCAATTCGCGCGGGCCGAATTGCTCGGCCGAGGCCTTGTATCCGAGTTTCAGCACCTATCGCTCCTTTGTATTCGATTCACACTTTCGCCAGGACGTCCTCGCGGAGGCGCTTCATGTTGGCGAGGACTTCGTCGGCGGTGTTGCCGTCAAAGCTGAAATCCAGATCGGTGACGCCAAGATCGCGCAATGCGCGGATATCGCCGGCCATCGCGTTGTTGTCGCCCGAGAAGAGACGGCGGTCGCCGTCATCGGCCTTCTCGGGGATGGCTTTGCCGCGCTGCGTCACGCGATAGGCGAGGCCGATTGTCTTTGGGTCGCGGTCGGCGTCCTTGGCGCGCTTGTGCAGCCGGTCGATCCCGCCCTGAAAGCGCTTCAGCGTATCGAGGCGGAATTTCGGGTTTGTGCCGATCGGATACCAGGCGTCGCCGAGCCAGGCGGTGCGGCGCAGGGCCGGACCGCTCTCGCCGCCAACCCAGATGGGGACCCGCTTCTGCACCGGGCGCGGCTGAAAGAAGATGTTCGAGAAATTGGCGTACTTGCCCTTGAACGCCGGGTTCTCCTCGGTCCACAGCACCCGGCACGCCGCGATCGTCTCGTCGGTCACGGCGCCGCGCTCCTCGAAAGCCTCGGTGCCGATCGCCTCGAATTCCTCCTTGCACCAGCCGACACCGATGCCCCAGGTCAGCCGCCCTTCCGACAAGACATCGATCGTCGCGAGGATCTTCGCGGTCAGCACCGGCGGGCGATGCGGCACGACCGTCACCGAGGTGACGAGGCGGAGCTTCGAGGTCTTGGCCGCAACAAAGGCGACGGCGGTCAGCTGCTCGTGGCGGTCGCCGCCGGCGCGGCCGGGGAACTCGCCGGTGTCGGAATAGGGGTATTTCGCCTCCATATCGCGCGGGATCACGACATGGTCGCTCAAGGTGCAGTAATCGTAGCCCATCGCCTCGCCCTCGCTGACGATGCGGGCGAGGTCCCGCGGATTCGAAAGAGGCCCGCTGACCGGCGCGCCGAACCCGTATTGCATCTCCGCTCTCCGGAAAATGAGGTCTGCCGCCTAGCCTAGCAGGGCCACGCCGCTTTGGCATTCGCCGGATTATGACGCCAGGCTCCTCGGTCCAATGCTCGTCAGTCAGACAGGCTCGCGGGCAGGCTGAACTTCGTTGGACACTCTGCGCCAAGAACGGTCACGCTCGCGTGTCGATTTGGACCAATCCGAGAGAGGCTGCTGTTTGTTCGGGCAGGCGGCATTGGCATCGCGGAGTATCGGCCAACAATGCGCGAGGTAAAAATCAGTCTGACGGGTTGGACACTCGCCGATGCGATGGGTGAGCTACGCAAATGGCTTGATCACCACAACTGCGTGCCTGTGAACTTCGACA
>JBKOVT010000011.1:0-8178 GCA_046724035.1 Pseudomonadota bacterium
CGGCACCGCGAGCACCGCAAACCCAAAGCCGTTCGCCGCCTGCAAGATGGCCGCGACAAAGCTCGTCGCGGCCATGCCGGCCCAAGCTGCGAAATTCACCCCGCGCCGAGGCTTACCCGGCTTGCGCCGGCAAATTCCGCAGCGCCGGGCGCAATGCCCAGGTCAGCGGGAAGGTCGTCAGCACAATGGCCGCGACCAGCGCCATCATGATCGGCACGCTGAGCGCGTCGCTCACCATGCCGTAGAGTATCGGTGAGAGCGCGCCGGCACCGACCCCGCCGGTGTAGAAAATCGAAAACGCGCGCTGGCGCCGTTCGGGCGCAACCAGTTCCGGGACGGTGCCGTACAGCACCGACGAGGTGCCGTTGAGCGCCATCCCGATCAGCGGCAATACCGCCAGCCCGGCGAACAATGGCATCGGCAATAGCGCGAGGATCCCTAGCGCGGTCAGCCCCTCGGTCAGCCAGGTCGCGTGCACGACGCCGAGCCGCGCGCCGAGCCAGCCGCAAGCGAGCTTGCCGCAGGCGCCCCCGGTAAAGACCAAGGTCAGCGCGATGCCAATCATCGGCAGATCGGCGCCCTTCATCTGCAACAGAAACGGCAGAAAGGTCAGGAACCCCATGCGCGTCGCGCTGTCGATCATCGCGATCGACAATAAGAGCGGGAAGCCGCGCCCGCTCGGCGCCGCGCCCGCCGCCGCTTCCGGCCCTTCTGCGGCCTGCTCGGATGCACCCTCGCGGCCCGGCAGGCCGCGCATCGCCAGGATCGCGGCGGCCACGGCCAGCCCGACGATGCCGATGACCGTCGTCGCGGCGCGCCAGTTCATCAGGGTCAACAGCCACGCCGTCGCCGCCGGGAACGCCATTTTCCCCAGATCGCCCGAAAAATTATAGCCGGCGAGCGCCTGGCGCGACCGCGCCCCGGAAAAGGCCTGCGACACGAGGTGTGCCCCAATCGGGTGCTGCACCCCGGACCCGATCCCGCCGATGACAAGCGCGCCGACCAGCATCGCAAAGCCGACGCTCGCGCCGGCGATCAGATACCCAATCCCCGCCAATGCCGTGCCGAGGCCGAGCACCAGGGCGCCGCCAAAGCGCTGCGCGATGGCGCCGGCCGGGATCTGAAAACCGGCCATCGCGCCGACATAGAGCGCACGCAGCAATCCGACCTCGGCATAACCCAGCCCAAATTGCGCCTGCCAGAGTGGCAACAGCACATAGAGGAGGTCGGTGTAGCCGTCATGCAGCACATGCGCGCCGCAGGCGACCGCCATCGTGCGCCGCTCCGGCGCCGCGATCTTGCCCAGGGTGGCGGCAATCAGCGACATCGCACGGATTGTTTCTGTTTTATGACACCGATGTCCAGAACCGTGGTGGCCGACGTGATCCTCCCCGGTCGTGGGGGAGGGGGACTCAGCGATGAGGAGGGCCGCGCCGGAGATCATCCATTTTGATCCTCCCCCGCTTGCGGGGGAGGGGGACCATGCGAAGCATGGTGGAGGGGGCATGCGAGCACCCGATAGACGCGCGAGAGCTCCAGGGATGTTTCTGCGGCGTGACGGGTGTCATCAAGCCGCCCCCTCTGGCTCGCTTCGCTCGCCACCTCCCTCGCGGGGCGGAGGAGGAACCGTCGCTGGGCTCCTGACGGTTGGGGGTAGCGTGCGTCTGTTTTGCGATGAGATGCTGGCGCGGCTCGGCCGCTGGCTGCGCGCGGCGGGCTATGACACCGCGATCGCCGAGGGCGGTCTCGCCGACCCGGCCATCATCGCGCAATGCGCCGTCGATGGTCGGACCTTATTGACCCGCGACCGCCGTCTCGCGGCGATGGCCGAGGGCAGGGTCCCGGTCCTCCGCCTCGCCGACAGCAGCCTCGCGGCGCAGGCACCGGCTCTGCGCGCAGCGCTCGCGATCGACTGGCAGCGCGCGCCCGTCACCCGCTGTCTCATGGACAACACGCCCCTCGTCGCGGCGCTGGCGGACATGGCCGCGCTGGTGCCGGAAAAATCGCGCGCCGCCGGCGGCCCGCTGCAGCTCTGCCCCGAATGCCACCGCCTTTATTGGCCGGGCAGCCACGTCCGCCGCATGCTCGTCCGGCTCGCCGAATGGAACCGGCCCTAGAGCTCACTCCCGCAGCATCGCCGCGACCTGGTCGAGGCTGCGGATGCGCGCATACATCTTCATCGCCTTGTCGAGGCTGTAGGCGTGCGCGGCCGCGTCGCTGCCCCAACAGCATTCGCGCACGACGACCGATGCGATGTCGCGGTTGAAGGCCTCGCGGACGCTCGTCTCGACACCGCGGTTGGTCGCGCCGCCGCCGATGATGATCGTGTCGCGGCGCAGCATGTGCAGGAGCTCGGCGACTCCTGTTCCGTAAAAGGCGCTCGGCCGCCGCTTCAAGAACACGTAATCCTCGGGCCGCGGTGCGATCTCGTCGGGGAAGCCGGCTTCCACCGTGCCCTCGATGCCGTTGGTCAGCGGCGGCACGCCGGTCTCAGCCGACAAATCGGTCGGCAGCATGACAACGTCGGCGCCGTCGGCACGGCTCACCGGTGTCGTGTAGATGACCGGCACGCCGGCCGCTCGCGCGACCGCGATCAGCCCCACCCATGCATCGAGCACCGGCCGCATCGCGTCCCGCCGCCCAGGATCCGAGGGGGTCAGCGCGCGCCGGCACACATCGTAGGCGATCAGCGCCGTCCGGCGGCGGTCGATCCGTTCGGGTTCGGGCATCGCAACCTCCTGCGCCAGGGAAACCGTAGGTCGGAAAAATCGGCGGGGCATACCTTCACTCGCCCGCCCTACAAATCCTCAAAGCCCCGGACTAGAAAGGCTCCGGACTAAGGAGGACAAACCGGCATGAAGAAGAGCGGGTCGCAGGAAAGCAAGTCTCCCTCTCAGCTGATCGACGCCAGAATCGAGGAGCTGGGCGACTGGCGCGGCGAGATGCTCGGCCGGCTGCGCGCCTTGGTCAAGAAAGCCGACCCGGAGATCGTCGAAGAGTGGAAGTGGCGAGGGGTTCCGGTGTGGTCGCACGCCGGCTTGATCTGTACCGGCGAGACCTACAAGAACGTCGTCAAGATGACCTTCGCCAAGGGGGCGGCTCTGGCCGATCCTTCGGGTCTCTTCAACGCCAGTCTCGAGGGAAACACAAGGCGCGCCATCGATTTCCACCAGGGCGAGACGATCGACGAGGAAGCCTTGAAGGCTCTCATTCGCGCCGCGGTGATCCTGAACACATCCAAAGCTCAACGCTGATCCACGCCATCACACATCTTCAGTGCGATCCGGCCAGCTTGATCGGCAACCTGCCTCGACAGATGTTTTTTCGATAGCGCGCTCTTGAACTAGAACAAATAGGGAACAATATCTCTCCCCGCACACCCTCGCGGAATGACAATGCTGGATTCCCTCGCCGAGTTCGGCGGTTGCTGCTTTTCGCTGCATCCCGGAAGTTTTCGCTGCATCCGGGAAGCGGAATCGAAGGATTTCAACGGCTTCGGCCTGATCTTTTCCGTTTTCCGCGCAACGCGCGTGCGCGAACGCCAGCGTTTCCGCGGCCTTCGCGATGCACCGGCGGTTCAAAGGCGCAAAATTCCCTGTTAGCAGGGAATCTCCGGGCCGCATCGTGCCGCGCCACAGGCGATCGCACCCGCGCGGCGTTGAGTTCGTGCCGCCGCCGGGGCAAGCTTGATCCAACTGACCTGACATCCGGCTACGGGAGGATGAGGCGATGGCGATCGAACGCATGCTGACCGAGGAAATGCCGGCCCGGGTGTTGGTCGCCCGCGTCCTCGCCGAAGCGGGCATCGAATACGTCTTTGGCATCTCGGGCGGCCATACCGGCCGCATCATCTCGGGCCTCAGCCAGGTGCAGAACCAGGTCCGCATGATGACCGTGCGCGAGGAATCCCTCGCCGGCGTCATGGCCGAGGTGTATGGCCGGCTGACGCGGCGCCCCGGCGTGATGATCGGGCAGGGGCCGTGGGTGCTCGGCAATGGGCTCCTCGGCACCTTGGAGGCCTATCTGTCCTCGTCGCCGATGGTGCTCCTGACCGATTTCAGCGACGCGCCGCATTTCCAGCTGCACGCGCCTTATCAGCAGGCGACCGGCGATTGGGGCAGCTGGGATGCGCGCCGCGCCTTTGGCGGCGTCACCAAACACGTCATGCAGGCGCAGGAGCCGGTCGCGGCGGTGCAGGCGACCCAGCTCGCGATCAAGCATGCGATGTCGGGCCAGCCCGGCCCGGTCGCGGTCCTCTTCAGTCATGACGCGCTGGCCGGCGATGTCGCGCCGGACTCGCAACCGATCCTCTATCCGACCCGCTTCTATCTGCCGCCGCCTCCGCCGCCGGCCGATGCGGCGCAGATCGCGGCGGTCGCCGACAAGCTCCTCGCCGCCGAGCGCCCGGTCATCATCGCCGGCAACGGCGTCCGGATCGCCCAAGCCTACGACAAGCTCCGCGCGCTCGCCGAAACCGCCGGCCTGCCGGTCGCGACGACCGCCGCCGGCAAGGGCACCTTCCCGGAGACGCATCCTTTGGCGCTCGGTGTCTTCGGCACCTTCGGCACCCCGGCCGCCAATGCCTGCATTGCCGAAGCCGATCTCGTGCTGGTGGTCGGCTCGAAGCTCGGCCCGAGCGACACCGCCTGGGAGAACACAAAGCTGCTCGACCCGACCCGCCAGGCTTTTGTGCAGATCGATATCGAGCCGCGCAACGCGTCATGGAATTACCCGGCCGAAGACGTCGTGCTCGGCGACGCGGCGCAGATCCTCGGCCAGCTCGTCGAGGCCGTCCGGCCGCGTGCAAATGGGAGGAGCCAGGCGGCACAGCGCCGGGTCGCGCAGCACCGCGACAAGCAGGGCTATTTCAACGCGCCGGAATACCGCTCCGACGACAAGCCGATCCTGCCGCAGCGGGTCATCGGCGAATTGATCCGCAATCTTCCCGAAAACGCGATCGTCACCTGCGACGCCGGCGAGAACCGCATCCTGATGACGCATTTCTATCAGACCAAGGCGGCCGGCGGCTTTCTGCAGGCCGCGGGCTCGGGGCCGATGGGGTTTGGCATTCCGGCGGCGCTCGGCGCCAAGCTCGTGCACCCCGATCGGCCGGTCGTCGCCTGTGTCGGCGATGGCGGCTTTGCGATGACGATGAACGGGCTGATGACCGCGATCGAGCACGACATCCCGATCACCGTCGTCGTGTTCAACAACCATGCGCTGGGCTGGGTGTTGCACGGCTCCGGGCCGTTCGCCGCGGAGTTCAAGGATTTCGACCATGCCGGTATCGCCCGCGCGATGGGCTGCCGCGGCGTCCGGGTCGAGGAGCCGGCGGCGCTCGGCCCCGCGCTTCAGGAGGCGATCGCCTCGCGCGTCCCGACCGTCATCGACGTGCTGACCTCGCTCAAGGTGTCCTTCGCCGACATCACCTCGCCGCTCGCGGTCGAAGCCTCCCCGAGACGGCGCTAGGTGTTAGGTGGGATCAGCAGCTGCCGCGGCCGAAGATGCGGCGCAACGCGACATAGGCGGCGGGCTCGCTTGTGGCGCCCCAAAAGCAGGAGAATTTGGGTTCGCCGCGCAATTCCCGGTCGGCAAAGGCGAGTTGCGTCTTGAGCTGCGGGCAGCCGGAAGTGCGGGCAAACTCGCGCAATTGGCGGAGCCGCACACCGCCCCATTGGAACAGGTAGTGATACCCGCCGGGCCCGATGACGCACGGCCGAAACCCGCTTTCGGTATCGGCGAGCTGCATGAGCGCGGCGACCTGATAATCCCGGTATCCGTTGCTCGAGAGCCAGTTGACCATTTCCGCCCGTGTGGCGTCGGGCGGGGGCGGCGTCCGGCTTTGCGGGATCGGTACGGGCGGCTCCGCCGGCGGCGGCAACGGGTAAAGGGCCGTTTCGAGCGGCGGCGGCTCGAGCCCCTCGAGCACCGACGAGCAGGCCGACATCGAACACGCCACGGCAACCGCCAGCGCGACCGCGCCGGCATTTCGGACCCCCCACATGCATCCCAGGTTAAAACATGATGCCGCACCCGGCAATCTGCCGGCGTTTCGAGTTTGAGAGAGTTGCCTCGCCGGTTGACGCGCGGGCGCGCCGAGGTCACCCTGCGCTCAACGCGATTCTGAACGCTGTTCGGAAAGGATGAGCCATGAAGCTGATGTGGTTCCACTTGATGCCCTACACCGAGCTTCCCGACGATTTCCGGGAGAAGAATCCGTCGGTGTGGGTCGACATCCATTCCTCGCTGTTCGACCCGCGCCGGGCGCATCACATGTACAACGATTTCATGGACGAGCTTGAATTCGCCGCCGAATGCGGCTTCGACGCGATCTGCGTCAACGAGCATCACAACAACGGCTATGGCTTGATGCCGTCGCCCAACCTGATCGCCAGCGCGTTGGCGCGCCGCACGACCGACACGGCGCTGTGCGTGCTCGGCAATTCGCTCGCCCTGTACAACCCTCCGACCCGCGTCGCCGAAGAATTCGCGATGATCGATGTGATCTCCGGCGGCCGCTTGATCGCCGGGTTTCCGGTCGGCACGCCGATGGACACCTGCTTCGCCTACGGGCAGAACCCGTCCGTGTTGCGCGAGCGCTATCTCGAAGCGCATGACCTCGTCGTCAAGGCCTGGACCGAGCCCGAGACTTTCGCCTGGAACGGCCGCTTCAACCAGCAGCGCTATGTCAACATCTGGCCGCGTCCGGTGCAGAAGCCGCGTCCGCCGATCTGGATCCCCGGTGGCGGCTCGGTCGAGACCTGGCGCTGGTGCGCGCAGATGGACCACGTCTACTGTTATCTCTCCTATTTCGGCTACAAGGCCGGACAGACGACGATGACCGGCTTCTGGGAGGAGATGAAGCGGCTCGGCAAGGAGCCGAACCCGTACCAGGCCGGCTTTCTGCAGACCGTCGGCGTCGCCGAGACGCGCGAAGAGGCCTACAAGCTCTATCGCGAGCCGGCCGAGTATTTTTACGGCCGCTGCCTGCACATCGACGCGCGGTTCGCCAACCCGCCGGGCTACACGAGCGAGGCGACCTTGCGCTCGGGCGTGCAGGGCATGGTGTCGCGCGCCGCGGAAGCCGCCTCGGCGCCGCCGAAATACGCCGACAAGTTCACGACCTTGGCGCGCGAGATGGATGGCATCGTCGACAAGGGCTACGTCATCATCGGCTCGCCCGACGAAGTTGCCGCGCAGCTGAAGGAGGTCGCGAAGAACCTCAATGTCGGTCACCTGATGACCCTTCTGCAGTTCGGCAACATGTCGAAGGACCTCGCCAACTACAACACGCAGCTCTTCGCCGAGAAGGTCATGCCGCAGCTGAAAGATGTCTTCTCCGAATGGGAGGACCGTTGGTGGCCGCGGCCGATGCCGCGCACCGAGCGCGCCGCGCCCGCATCGTTTCAACCCGCGGCATACGCGGCGGAGTGACGGCGTGGCTGAGCCCGAAACCTTCACCGTCGAGCTGAACGGATTTTCGTCGCGCGTTTGGAAAGCCGGCAGCGGGCCGAAGCTCGGCTTTATCGCCGGGTTTGGCGGATTGCCGCGCTGGATCCCGTTTCTCGACGCGCTCTCCCGCGAGCGCACGGTCATCGTGCCGTCCTTGCCCGGCTTCCCGGGCGGCGAGCGCGGCCACACCGTACTCGACAATCACCTCGATTGGGTGCTCGCGACGCATCTCTTGCTGCAGAAGGCGGGGCTCGACGGCGCCGATCTCGCCGGCAGCTCGGTTGGCGCCTCGCTCGCCGCCGAAATCGCCGCGATCTGGCCGCAATCGGTCAAGCGGCTCGCGCTGATCGCGCCGTTCGGCCTGTTCGACGAGAAGGACCCGGCGACCGATCCCTGGGCGCAGCGCGCCCCCGATGTGCCCGGCCTCCTCTGCGCCGACCCGGCCATCTGGGAGGCTTTGAAGGCTGTCCCGGAAGGGCACAATGACCCGGAATGGCCGATCGAGCAGACCCGCGCCTCGGAAGCGGCGGCGCGCATCTTTTGGCCGCTCGGTAACACAAAACTCGAAAAGCGGCTGCCGCTGATCGAGGCGCCGACATTGCTCTTGTGGGGCGAGCAGGACCGCATCATGCCGCGCAGCTACGCCGACAAATTCGCGCGCGGCATTTCCGGCAAGACCGAGATCAAGACGATCCCCGGCGCCGGCCATCTCGCCGAGCTCGACCA
>JBKOVT010000168.1:0-14742 GCA_046724035.1 Pseudomonadota bacterium
CAACGGGCCCGATTTTGTCGATCAGAAGACCTTCCGCTCGAAGCAGAACCGGTCGAACAATTACGGCATCGACCGCGAGGTGCAGCGCACCGAAAGCTTTACCGGGATCGACGGCATCAACCAGCAGGACCGCGCGCTGCAAGAAAGCATGGGGCCGATCGTCGATCGCTCCAAGGAGCATCTCGGGCCGGCCGACAAGGCGATCGGCCAGGCGCGGCGCATGCTGCGCCAAGCGGTCATGGCGGTGAAGGACGGCGGCAATCCCGCCGGGACCGGCGCCAGCTACTATCACATTCGCGCTGGCGAGGAGGTGTTGCCGCGCGATGCCGACTGGCACCAGATCATGGCGCCGGACATCACGAAGGAGAAAATTCTCCAGACGGTGTGAGGCTTCGTTCGGCCAAGCTAAGTATTGGCCGACGCAAAATATTGACGGAATCGGGCGGCGGGCGCTTAGTGGCGCCCGTTGCCGTATATCGCTGAATCGCAGGAGAACTGCATGCCCGCGCAGCCCTTTGCCGGCGTCCTGGTGCCGGTTTTGACCCCGTTCACCCCGGCGGGCGAGCCCGATACCGGACGCTTTGTCGCGTTTTGCCGGTGGCTGTTGGATCAAGGCGCCGATGGGCTGGCGATCTTCGGCACGACGAGCGAAGCCAATTCGATGTCGGCCGGGGAGCGCATGGGTCTTCTCGACCGGCTCATCGCCGCCGGAGTGCCCGCCGCGAAATTGATGTCGGGAACCGGCGCCTGCTCGGTGACCGAGGCGGCGACGCTGATCCGGCATGCCGTCGGTCACGGGGTCGGCGGTGTGTTGATGCTGCCGCCCTTCTATTACAAAGGCGTGGACGATGACGGCCTCTATGCCTTTTTCGCCAGCGTTATCGACCGAGTCGGCTCTCCGGCGCTGCGCATGTACCTCTATCACATCCCCCCGCAGACCGTGCTCGGCCTGTCGCTTGACCTGGTCGGGCGGCTGATCAAGGCCTATCCCGACACCGTCGTCGGGTTGAAGGACAGCTCGGGCGACTGGAACAACACGGTTGCATTGCTCGAGCGCTTTCCCGGTTTTGCGGTGTTCCCCGGCTCCGAGGTCTTCCTGCTCGACGGGCTGCGCAAGGGCGCGGTCGGCTGCATCACCGCCTCGGGCAATGTCAACGTGCCTGGGATCCGCAAGGTGTACGAGAACTGGAAGACACCGCAGGCCGACCAGTTGCAGGCCGAGATCACGACCGTTCGCAAGACGATCCAGGCCTATCCGATGGTGCCTGCGTTGAAGCGCATCGTCGCGCACTTTCACAATGACCCGGATTGGGCCGCGGTGCGCGCGCCGATGGTGCCGCTGAGCGACGCGCAATCGAAGGCGCTCCTCACCGATCTCGCGAAGGTCGGCTTTACGCTCGGCGAAAGACAGCGCGAGGCGGCCGAATAGAGGAGCCGAGCCATGGCGACCGAACCCGTCCCGGTCCGGACCCCCGAGCGCGCGCAATTCTACGACCGCATTGCGCCGGCGAATTTGGCGCCGCTCTGGGAAAACCTGCACCGTATGGTTACCCCCGAGCCGGCGCCGGCCTGCGTGCCGGCGATCTGGCATTACCGCGACGTGCGGCCGCATCTCATGGAATCGGGGAAGCTGATCACCGCCCAGGAAGCGACCCGCCGGGTATTGATGCTGATGAACCCCGGGCTCGGCGGTGAGGCCTCGATCACCGGCTCGCTCTTTGCCGGGTTGCAGCTGATCATGCCGGGTGAGATCGCACCGGCACATCGCCACAGCCAGTCGGCGCTGCGCTTTATCATCGAGGGCCATGGTGCCTACACCGCGGTCGATGGCGAGCGGACCGCGATGGAGCCGGGCGATTTTGTCATCACCCCGTCCTGGACTTGGCACGATCACGGCAACGAGACGAGCGAGCCGATGGTGTGGCTCGACGGGCTCGACATCCAGATCGTCAAACTGCTGGGCGCGAGCTTTGCCGAGGGCTATCCCGACGACATCCAGCCCATCAGCCGGCCGGAGGGCGACAGCTTTGCCCGCTTCGGCCAAAATCTGCTGCCGGTCGATTGGAAGCCCGAGGTCAAGACCTCCCCAGTGTTCAACTACCCCTACGCGCGGACGCGCGAGGCGCTCGACGTGCTGAGCCGGAACAGTCCCCCCGACCCGTATCACGGCTACAAGTTGCGCTATGTGAACCCGGCGAGCGGCGAATTCGCGATGCCGACGATCGCCACCTTTGTGCAGCTGTTGCCGACCGGTTTCGCGAGCTACCCCTACCGCTCGACCGACGGCACGGTGTTTGTCGTCGTCGAGGGGAAAGGCGAGACGCGCCTCGGGGACAAAACATTCGCTTGGGAGCCGCACGATATCTTTGTCGTGCCGAGCTGGATGACGCACACCCACCACCCCAAGAGCGAGGCGGTGCTGTTCAGCTTCTCCGACCGGGTCGTCCAGGAAAAGCTCGGCCTTTGGCGCGAGGCTCGGGGAAACGCGTAACGCAAACGCCTGCTCGGGCAATGCCTAGGTAAGGTTTCGGTCTTATTGGTAAGCGCATGATTTACCCGGTGATCCTGTCGGGGGGCTCCGGCACGCGGTTGTGGCCGATGTCGCGCTCGCTCTATCCGAAGCAGCTGCTGGCGCTGTTCGGCGACACGAGCCTCTTACAACAGACGGTGAGCCGGGTCGCCGGCAAGCCGGGTTTCGCGCCGCCGCTCATCGTCGCGAATGAGGAGCACCGCTTTATTATCGCCGAGCAATTGCGCGAGATCGGCGTCGACCCGGCCGCGCTGTTGCTGGAGCCGGTCGGGCGCAACACGGCGCCCGCGGCGGCTGTCGCGGCCCTGCGCGTGGCCGAGACCGACCCCGGCGGGCTCGTGCTCGTCATGCCGTCGGATCACGCGATCGCTGACCCGAAGGCATTTCACAAAGCGATCGGGCGCGCCGCACAGGCGGCGGAAACCGGGCGGCTCGTCACGTTCGGCATCACCCCGGATCGCGCCGAGACCGGCTATGGCTATATCGCCGGGGGGAAGCCGATCGCGGGCTGCGCGGGCGCCTGCGCCGTCGCGCGTTTTATCGAGAAGCCGCAGGAGGCAGATGCCGAGAGTTATGTTGCGGCCGGCGACTATTTCTGGAACAGCGGCATCTTTCTGTTCCCGGCGGCGGTGTATCTCAGCGAGCTGGAGCGGCTGCGGCCCGACATGCTCGCCGCCTGCAAGACGGCCCTCACAAAGGCCAAAGCCGATGCCGATTTCATCCGCCTCGACAAAGCGGCTTTTATCGAATGTCCCAGCGACTCCATCGACTACGCGGTCATGGAGCATACGAGCCAAGCCGCGGTCGTGCCGGTCGGCATGGGGTGGAGCGATCTCGGCTCCTGGGACGCGCTGTGGGAGATGAGCGACAAGGATGCCGGCGGCAACGCGCTTTCCGGCAAGGTCGTCGCCGAAGACACGCGCAATTGCTATTTGCG
Source organism: Pseudomonadota bacterium (assembly GCA_046724035.1). GTDB lineage: Bacteria > Pseudomonadota > Alphaproteobacteria > ATCC43930 > CGMCC-115725 > DATARH01. The sequence continues at coordinate 3,468 of JBKOVT010000168.1, forward strand.
CTCCGAGAACGGTCTTGTCGCGGCGATCGGGGTCGAGGATCTCGTCGTCGTCGCGACCGACGATGCGGTCATGGTGGCCCCGCGCAACCGCACCCAAGAGGTCAAGCGGCTGGTCGCGCGGCTCCTCGCCGAGCGGCACGAGCAGGCCGACGCCCTGCCGACCGTGCACCGTCCTTGGGGCACCTATCGCTCGATCCACAATGGCAGCCGCGTGCAGGTCAAGCACATCACGGTCAAGCCCGGCGCCAAGCTGTCGCTGCAGATGCACCACCACCGCGCCGAGCATTGGGTCGTCGTGCAGGGGACAGCGAAGATCGTGCGCGGCGATGAAGAGTTGGTCCTGACCGAGGACCAGTCGACCTATATCCCGCTCGGCGCGATGCACCGCCTCGAGAACATCGGCAAGATCCCGCTGCATGTCATCGAGGTGCAGTCGGGCAGCTATCTCGGCGAGGACGACATCGTCCGTTTCGACGACCATTACGGCCGGAAATAGGCCGCGCGGCTCGCGCCGGGTTAAAATCGGATACGAGCCGACAAAATCCGATACCGAAGGGGGAACCCCTCGCCTCTACCAACGTTCGTGGGGTGGTTGTCTGTGGCGGCGCGGTGAACCCGCGCCAGGGAGATGGGATCGCCGACCCGGCTCCCCTGCCGTACCTAATTCTGCGCGGCGGAATGTGATGCCGCGGCCCCGATGCGACCCCGGGTAAACGCGTCGGAGGTGCAGACCGAGAGAACTCGGGTCACGGACGGTCGAAGTGCGGTGTTCTCGTGCCCGCCGATCGAGGAATGCTATCCTTGATCGGCGGCACGTTCTGTCGGGCACCGGCGCCGCGGCGATGCCGACAAGTGTGGCCGCAAACGGGGAGCGAGCTCGCGCAATGCGCGAAGGCCTGCGGATTTACAATCTGTTTCCGACCTTGGCGGGGCCGATCGCCGGCTGGACCGCGGAATTGCCGCGGATCGCCGCGATGGCCTTCAACGCGGTCTACGTCAATCCCTTCCACTACCCCGGCTTGTCCGGCAGCCTCTACGCGGTCAAGGATTACTACCGGCTGAACCCCCGCTTCCGCGGCAAGGCGAGGGGGAGCGACGACGCTCTGCTGCGCGGCTTTACCGAGAAGGCGCGCGGGCACGGGCTGCGCCCGATCATGGATCTTGTCGTCAATCACACGGCGAAAGACAGCGAGCTGATCGCGAGCCGGCCCACCTGGTTTGCCCGCGATGGCGATGGCGAGGTGCGGTCTCCCTTTGCGGTCGATCCAAACGATCCCGAACGCAAAACGGTATGGGGCGATCTCGCCGAGCTCGACTACCGGCCGCCGCAGCGGGATGAGATCGTCGCTTATTTCGAGGCGCTCGTGCGCCATTACTCCGGGCTTGGTTTCGGCGGTTTCCGCTGCGATGCCGCGTACAAGGTGCCGGCCGAAGTCTGGCGCCGGCTGATCGGCGCCGCCAAGGCGGTCGACCCCGACATCCTGTTCCTCGCCGAAAACCTCGGCGCCACGCTGGATGAGGTCGAGGCGCTCGCCGCGGCCGGGTTCGACTATCTGTTCAACAGCGTCAAATGGTGGGATTTCGAGAGCCCGTGGCTCCTCGACCAGTATGAACGGTTCCGCCATATCGCGCCGACGATCGGGTTTCCGGAGAGCCATGACACCGAGCGACTCGTCACCGAGCTGGTGGCCGCCGGGTTCCCGGACAGCGAGATCGAGGCGCATTACCGGCAGGGTTATGCTTTTGCGGCCGCCTTCTCGACCGGCGTCATGATGCCGATGGGGTTTGAATATGGCTGGGCGCGGCGCATCTCGGTCGTGCCGCAGGATGTGGAGGCGCCGGAGCCGCCGCGCTTTGATCTCAGCCCCTTTATCGCCGGCGTCAATCGGATGAAGGCGGCGGTGCCGGCGCTCAACGAGGAGGGCCCGCAGCGGCTGCTGTCACGGCCGAATGACCCGGTCGTCGCGCTGCTGCGGCAGAGCGAAACCGGCGCCGAGCGCGCCCTGACGCTGATCAATACGCAAGACCATGACACGCACGAGCTCGTGACGGAAGAATTGCTGGCCGGAGCGGGGCTCGGTTATCTCGGCGCCCGGCTGCTCCTGGAGGAGGTCCGGCCGGGCGGCGAACCGCAGCCAACCCCGACGCAGCTGCGGGTGATGCCGCTCGAGGTCAAGGTGTTGCGCGCCGCGGTGCGGCCGGTTCGGCAGGTGGCGATCGGGCCATGCGAGGCCGGCCGCAAGCCGGCGCATCATCCCGCGTGGCGGCTCGATACGCGCATCGCCATCGAGAACGTCTATCCCGAGATCGACGCCGGTCGGTATCCCGCAAAGCGCATTGCAGGCGACACCGTCGAGGTCTGGGCCGATCTGTTCCGCGACGGTCACGACAAGCTCCGGGCCGTCCTCAATTACGCGTTCGAGGATGAGGCGTGGCAGGAATCGCCCTTCGCGTTTCACGACAACGACCGCTGGGTGGCGCGCTTCCGGCCGGACCGCGTCGGACGCTGGCTCTACACAATTGAGGCGTGGACCAATCGCTTCGAGAGCTGGCGCGAGGACCTCGTCAAAAAGCGCGAGGCCGGGCAGGCGGTCGATCTTGAATTGGCTGAGGGCGCCAGCCTTGTCGAAGCGGCGGCGGCGCATGCATCGGAGGCGGACGCTGCCCGGCTACGTAAGCTGCTCAAGGACCTCCAGGGCGCCGATGCCGACCGGCGTGGCGCGATCATGCTTTCGACTGAATTGCAGGAGCTGATGGCGCGGGCGGATGACCGCGCCGACCGGGTGCGCTACAGCCGCGAATTGGAGCTTGTGGTCGATCGTCCGGAGGCGCGGTTCGCCACCTGGTACGAGATGTTCCCGCGCAGCCAGGGCAAGGTGCCGGGCAAGAGCGCGACATTCGACGATTGCATCGAGCGGCTGGCCGATGTCGCCGCCTTGGGCTTCGATGTCGTCTATCTCGTGCCGATCCACCCGATCGGCCGGGTCAACCGCAAGGGCCGCGACAACGCCGTCGTCGCCAAGCCCGAGGATCCCGGCAGCCCCTACGCGATCGGCGCCGCCGAGGGCGGCCACACCGCGGTTAATCCCGAGCTCGGCAGCCTCGATGATTTCCGCCGCTTCGTCCGCGCCGCAGCTGGGCTCGGCATCGAGGTCGCGCTCGATTTCGCGATCCAGTGCGCACCCGACCATCCCTGGGTCGCCGCGCATAAGGAGTGGTTTCGTTTCCGTCCCGACGGCTCGATCCGCTATGCCGAGAACCCGCCGAAGAAGTACGAGGACATCGTCAATGTCGAATTCTACAACCCCGACCGCGAGGGGTTGTGGACGGCGTTGCGCGACATCGTGCTGTTCTGGATCGACCAGGGAGTGCGCACTTTCCGCGTCGACAACCCGCACACAAAACCGTTGCCGTTTTGGGAGTGGCTCATCCGCGAAGTGAAAGCGCGCTGTCCCGAGGCGATTTTCCTCTCGGAGGCATTCACGCGGCCGAAGGTGATGCGAGCGCTCGCCAAGGTCGGGTTCAGCCAGTCCTATACCTATTTCACCTGGCGCAACACAAAGCAGGAACTGACGGAATATCTGAGCGAGTTGGCCAACGGGGCGGGCAAAGAATATTTCCGGCCCAATTTCTTCACCAACACGCCCGACATCCTGCCGGTCTTTTTGCAGGAGGGCGGCCGGCCGGCGTTCCGCATCCGCCTTGTGCTGGCGGGCACGCTGTCGCCGGCCTACGGCATCTATAACGGCTTCGAATTGTGCGACAACGCGGCGATCCCCGGGCGCGAGGAATACATCCACTCCGAGAAATACGAATACAAGGTCTGGGACTGGGACCGGCCGGGCAACATCAAACGCGACATCGCGATCCTGAACCGCTTCCGCCGCGAGAACCCCGCGCTGCACGACTTGACCAATCTGCGCTTTCTCGACTGCGCCGATCCGAACATCCTGGCCTATGCAAAAATGACAGCGGACCGCAGCAATATCATCGTGGCGGTCGTCAACCTCGATCCGCACGGTGCGCATGGCGGCGAGATCGTATTGCCGCTCGCGGATTGGGATCTCGCCGAGGCCCAGGAATTTTTTGTAGAGGAGGCGTTTACCGGACGCGTCACCGCGTGGCGCGGCAATCGCCAGCACCTTGTGCTCGATCCGCAGACCAACCCCACATTCTTGTTCCGCTTGCTGCCCACAACCTCATGAGCCCGCCCGATGATGCTCCGGCCGCGCTGCCGCGGGCGGCCGAGATGGCGCGCCCCGAAACGGGCTCCGCCGATCCGCTCTGGTACAAGGACGCGATCATCTACCAGCTGCACGTCAAGGCGTTCTTCGATGCCAACAATGACGGGATCGGCGATTTCGAGGGGCTGACGCGCAAGCTCGATTATCTCCAGGATCTCGGCGTGACGGCGCTGTGGCTGTTGCCGTTCTATCCCTCGCCCCTGCGCGATGACGGCTACGACATCGCCGATTACAAAAATGTGCATGCCGCCTACGGCCGGATGGCTGATTTCAAGGTGTTTGTGCGCGAGGCGCACCGCCGCGGGTTGCGCATCATCACCGAGCTGGTCATCAACCACACCTCCGACCAGCACCCATGGTTCCAGCGCGCCCGGCTCGCCGGCCCGGGATCGGCGATGCGCGATTTCTATGTGTGGAGCGACACCGACCAGAGATTTCTCGAAACCCGCATCATCTTTATCGACACCGAGAAATCCAACTGGAGCTGGGACCCGGTCGCGCAAGCCTATTACTGGCACCGCTTCTATTCGCACCAGCCCGACCTGAATTTCGACAATCCGCGGGTGTTCCGCGCGATTGTGCATGTCATGCAGTTCTGGCTCGATCTCGGGGTCGACGGCATGCGGCTCGACGCCGTGCCCTACCTGATCGAGCGCGAAGGCACCATCAACGAAAATCTGCCGGAAACGCACGAGGTCTTGAAGCGGCTGCGGCGCGAGATGGACCGCCGCTACGGCGACAGGATGTTGCTCGCCGAGGCGAACCAGTGGCCCGAGGACGTTTTGAATTATTTCGGGGCCGGTGACGAATGCCACATGGCATTCCACTTCCCGCTGATGCCGCGCATCTACATGGCGCTCGCGACCGAGGACCGGCATCCGGTCACTGACATTATGCGGCAGACGCCGGAGATCCCCGAGAGCTGCCAGTGGGCGGTGTTTCTGCGCAACCATGACGAGCTGACGCTCGAAATGGTGACCGACCGCGAGCGCGATTACCTGTGGGATTATTACGCCGGCGACCGCCGCGCCCGTCTCAATCTCGGCATTCGCCGCCGCCTTGCGCCGCTGATGGAGAACGACCGGCGCAAGATCGAATTGCTGAAAGGCCTGCTGCTGTCGATGCCCGGGACTCCGGTACTCTATTACGGCGACGAGATCGGCATGGGCGACAATGTCTATCTCGGCGACCGCGACGGTGTGCGCACGCCGATGCAATGGTCGCCCGATCGCAATGGCGGCTTCTCGCGCGCCGATCCGGCGATGCTGTATCTGCCGCCGATTATGGATCCGGTCTATGGGTTCGAGGCGGTCAATGTCGAGGCGCAGAGCCGCTCGCCCTCATCGCTGCTCAATTGGACCAAGCGCCTGATCGCGGCGCGCCGAGCTCGCCGCGCGCTCGGGCGGGGGACTTTGCGCTTCCTCTATCCCTCCAACCGCAAGGTTATCGCCTATTTGCGCGAATGGCAGGGCGAGACGATCCTGTGCATCGCCAACCTGTCGCGCACGGCCCAGGCGGTCGCGCTCGATCTCGCCGAGTTCCGTGGCCGGCACGTCATCGAGGTGTTGGGCCGCAGCGTCTTCCCGCCGATTGGGGAACAGCCCTATCAGCTGACCCTGCAGCCACACAGCTTTTTCTGGTTCGAGTTGCCGCCGCCGGAAATCGATATCGGCGATGTGACGCAAGCGAGCCATCCCGAACTCGTGACGCTAGTCATGCCGCATGGCTGGGCCGATTTGTCCGGCCGGCACAACCTGCCGCAGCTCGAACGCGACGTGATCCCGGGCTTTCTGCCACGGCAGCGCTGGTTCGCGGCAAAGGACCGAAAGCTCGAAGCGGCATGGCTGCTCGCTTACGGCGAGATCGCCGCGCCGCCGACAGAAGACAGCGGCAGCGACTCTCGCAGCTATTTGATCGCCGTCGTTCAGGCGCAGCTCGCGAATGACGAGCCGCAGCTCTATCTACTGCCGCTCGCCGCGGTGTGGGGATCGGCGGGGAGCGAGCTGCGCCAGAACCTGCAGGCGGCGACCTTGGCCGAGTTGCGCCAATCGCGCCGCGAAGGGGCGCTGGTCGACGCAGTGGCGCGAGACGGTTTCGGGCTGGCGCTGTTCGAGGCGATCCAGCGCGAGGCGAACATACCGCTGCGCGACACGGGCGGCGCGTCCGGAGAATTGCGGTTCCGCCCGACTTCGCTCTTTGCCGAGACGCCGCTGCCGGAGCGGCTCGTGGCGCGCCGCCTCGACGCCGAGCAGTCGAACAGCTCCGTTTTGTACGAGGATTACGCGCTCCTGAAGCTCTATCGCCGGCTGCAGCCTGGGCCGCATCCGGAAGTCGAGATGAGCCGCTTTCTCGTCGAGCGCGCCGGGTTTGCGAATACGCCGAAGCCGCTGGCGACGCTCGAGCTGACATTGCCGGGCGCACCGGGCGAGGAGACCTGCGCGGCGGGCGTCCTGTTCGGATTCGTACGGAATCAGGGCGACGGCTGGACATTGGCGCTCGACTACCTGACCCGCTATCTCGACGACGCCCTCAACGAGGCGGCGCCCGGCGCGACGCCTCCGGGACGCACCGCCGAGCGGCCCGACCCCGACCATTTCTTTCTGGCGCTGGCGCGGCAGCTCGGATTGCGCTTGGCGCAGATGCACCGCGCGCTCGCCGAGCGCGCCGGCGACGATCCTGCCTTCATGCCCGAGCCGATCAGCCGCCATGATCTCGCCGAGTGGCGGCAGACGCTGGAGGAGAATGCCGAGCGGATGCTGGCGCGTCTCGAGCGCGGCCAATCGGGGCTGCCGGAAGCGGCGCGCGGCCTCGCCGACACGCTGACCGGCGCCGGGCCGCAGCTGTTCCGTGCGATCCGCGCGCTGGTCCCGGATGAGATCGTCGCGACAAAGACGCGCTATCATGGCGATCTGCACTTGGCGCAGGTCATAGCGGTGCAGAACGATTTCTATTTCATCGATTTCGAGGGCGAACCGGGCCGGCCGCTCGCGGCGCGGCGGCGCAAGAGCTCTCCATTGCGCGACGTCGCCGGCATGATCCGCTCGTTCGATTACGCCGCGACGGCAGCTGTGCGCGAGCTCGGCGAGGCCCGGCCGGCGGCGGTGCCGCGCATGGATATGCTCGCCGAGGCTTGGCGGCAGCGTGCAATCGACGGGTTCCGCGCCGCCTATCGAAAGGCGATGCGCGGCTGCCCGTCCTATCCGGCGAGCAAATTGCAAGCGAAGGCGCTGATCGATTTCTTCACCCTTGAAAAGGCCGTCTACGAAGTCTCTTACGAGCTGGCAAATCGCCCGGCCTGGGTAGCGATCCCGTTGAACGGGATCCTGCGCGTTGTCGAGAAGGTGACCGGGGCGGCGCCGGCCAGGGAAGAGCATGCCGCATCGTCCTAGCCGCGAGGTGGAGGCGCTCGTCGCCGGACGGCACGGCGACCCGTTTGCGTTTCTCGGGATGCATAAGGCGTCGGCTGGGATCTATGTCCGGGCGATGCTGCCCGACGCCGAGCGCATGGCGGTTATCAATGCGGCGAGCGGCGAGATCGCCGCCCAAGGCGAGCGCATCCACCCCGCCGGGTTCTTTGTCGCCAGCATGCCGGACCGCAACGCGCCATTCCGCTATCGCCTGCGGGTATGGCGGGGCGGACATTGGCACGAATTCGACGACATCTACCGTTTTCCGCCGGTGCTCGGCGAACTCGACATCCACCTGCTCGTCGAGGGCAACCATCTCGCGAGCTATCAAAAGCTTGGGGCGCACGCCCTATTGCATGATGGTGTCGAGGGGGTGGCCTTTGCGGTCTGGGCGCCTAATGCCCAGCGGGTCAGCTTGGTCGGCGATTTCAACGCCTGGGACGGCCGGCGCATGCCGATGCGCAAGCGCCATGCCGGCGGGTTCTGGGAGCTTTTTGTGCCGGGGTTGCGTCCCGGCCATCTCTACAAATACGAGCTGCTCGGCGCGCACGGCGAATTATTGCCGCTGAAGGCCGATCCGCATGCCGAGCGCGCCGAGCGGCCGCCTGGCACCGCCTCGGTGATCGCCAACCCATCGCGCCATGTCTGGCAGGATGGGGGCTGGATGAATGCGCGGGCGCAACGCAACGACCGCGAGGCGCCGATCGCGATTTACGAGGTCCATCTCGCTTCCTGGCGCCGGCCGGAGCACGGGCAGTATCTAAGCTATCGCGAGTTGGCCGAGCAGCTGGTGCCCTACGTCGCCGATCTCGGCTTCACTCATATCGAGGTGATGCCGCTGACGGAATATCCGTTCGACGGCTCCTGGGGGTATCAGCCGATCTCACTGTTTGCACCGACCTCGCGGCATGGCGGCGCCGATGATTGCCGCGCCTTTATCGATGCGTGCCACCGCGCCGGGCTCGGCCTGTGGCTCGACTGGGTGCCGGGGCATTTCCCGACGGACGCACATGGGCTCGGACGGTTCGACGGCACCGCGCTCTACGAGCATGCCGATCCGCGACAGGGGCTGCACCGCGACTGGAACACGCTGATCTACAATTATGGGCGCCGCGAGGTGACCAATTTCCTATTGTCGAGCGCGCTCTACTGGATGCGCGAATATCACATCGACGGCCTCAGGGTCGATGCGGTGGCCTCGATGCTGTATCTCGATTACAGCCGCAACGCCGGCGAGTGGATCCCCAATCTGTTCGGCGGGCGCGAGAACCTCGACGCGATCGCCTTTCTGCGGCGCATGAACGAGCTGGTCTTCGGCGAGCAGACCGGTGCGACGACTGCGGCCGAGGAATCGACCGCATGGCCGATGGTGTCGCGTCCGGTTTATGTCGGCGGGCTCGGCTTCGGGTTCAAATGGAACATGGGGTGGATGCACGACACGCTCCGCTACATGTCGAAAGACCCGATCCACCGCAAATACCATCACAACGACATGACCTTTGGGCTGCTCTACGCCTTCCACGAAACCTTCATCCTGCCGTTGAGCCATGACGAGGTCGTGCACGGGAAGGGCTCGCTATTGGGGCGCATGCCCGGCGACCGCTGGCAGCGCTTCGCCAATCTGCGGGCTTATTTTGCTTTCATGTGGACGCATCCAGGCAAGAAGTTGTTGTTCATGGGCGGAGAGTTCGGGCAGGAGCACGAGTGGAACCACGACAGCGGTTTGGATTGGCATTCCCTCGCCGATCCGTTTCACGCCGGGGTGCGGGCGCTCATGCGCGATCTGAACCGGCTCTACCGCGCGACGCCGGCGCTCTACCGGCTCGATTGCGAACCCCAGGGCTTTTCCTGGATCGACGCCGCCAACGGTGCCGAGAGCATCCTCTCCTATCTGCGGCGCGGACGGGAGGAGCACGAACTGGCGGTCATCGTGTGCAATTTTACACCGGTGCCGCGCCACGACTACCGCATCGGCGTGCCGCGCCCCGGCCATTACCGCGAGCGCATCAACACCGATGCGTCGATCTATGGCGGCAGCGGCGTCGGGAATGCTGGAGGCCTCGATGCCGAGCCGCACCCGATGCACGGCCACGCCTGTTCGCTGCGGCTGAATTTGCCGCCGCTCGGGGTGCTGATCTTCACGCTCGAGCCGTGACGCCGAGGTCAGGGCAGGCCAGAGGATCTGCTGCAATAGCGCCTTGCGTCCTTCAAGGATGAGGGGAACATTTTTGGTGGCATCAACAACGATCCTCATCCTGAGCGCGAGCGGAGCGAGCAGTCGGAGGACGCTGCAACGCGAACCCGGATCCGAGGCTGATTGATGCCGCCGGCGAAGGCCTGGCCCGGACAGCCTTACCCGCTCGGCGCGACATGGGACGGCAAGGGGGTCAATTTCGCATTGTTCTCGGCGCACGCCGAAAAGGTCGAGTTGTGCCTGTTCGACCGCTCCGGCCAGTACGAGCAATCGCGCATCGAACTTCCCGAATACACCGATGAGGTGTGGCACTGCTATCTGCCGGAAATGCGGCCCGACCAGCTCTATGGGTACCGCGTGTACGGCCCGTACGATCCCGCCGCCGGGCACCGCTTCAATCCGAACAAATTGCTGCTCGATCCCTACGCGAAAGCGATTGCAGGACAGGTGCGGTGGAGCGACGTCGTGTACGGCTACCGGGTCGGCAGCCCGCGCGAAGACCTCGCCTTCGACCGGCGGGACAGCGCTCGAAACATGCCGAAATGCCGCGTCGTCGAAACCGCTTTCACCTGGAACGATGACCGTCAGCCGCACACGTCGTGGGAGGAGACGATTATCCTCGAAATGCATGTGCGCGGCTTTACGATCAAGCATCCCGCGGTCGATATGCACCAGCGCGGCACCTTTGCCGCGCTCGCCGCGCCTACGGTCATCGATTATCTCGTCGAGCTCGGCATCACCGCGGTCGAGTTCCTGCCGGTGCATGCCGCGGTCAGCGACCGCCACCTCGTAAGCCGCGGACTGTCGAATTACTGGGGCTACAACACGATCGGGTTCTTCGCGCCCGATCCGCGGTTTCTGCCGGGCGGCGCGATCGCGGAGTTTAAGACTGCGGTCAAGCGGCTGCACGAAGCCGGGATCGAGGTCATCCTCGATGTCGTCTACAACCACACCGGCGAGGGCAATCACCTCGGACCGACATTGTCGTTCCGCGGCATCGACAATCTTTCTTACTACCGGCTGCAGGACGACCGACGCTTTTATCTGGACTTCACCGGCACCGGCAACACCCTCAACCTCGATCATCCGCGCGTGCTGCAGATGGTCATGGATTCGCTGCGTTATTGGGCCGTCGAGATGCATGTCGACGGCTTCCGTTTCGACCTCTGCACGACCTTGGCGCGCGAGAATGGCGATTACAGCCAGGGCGCGGCGTTCTTCGACGCGATCCGGCAAGACCCGGTGCTGGCGCGGCTGAAGCTGATCTCCGAACCGTGGGATGTCGGCCTCTACGGCTATCAGCTCGGCAACATGCCGCCGGGCTGGGCTGAGTGGAACGCGCAATACCGCGACACCGTGCGCCGCTTCTGGAAAGGCGATACGGGGCTCGTGCCGGAGATGGCGTCACGGCTCGCCGGCTCGTCCGATAT